>WRII01000075.1 GCA_009782825.1 Peptococcaceae bacterium | reverse complement strand
AGCAACACAAGTATCAGTTGACTCAGAAAGGTCGTGCCCTGACTATGGCTCTTCATCAATTCTTGGATGCTAGCGTGGAGGATCTGGTCAAACTGGATATGGCGAGCTGATTTTCTTGTTTTTATGGGTCAAGTTTGTCCGTAAGTTACTAAGTAATTATCAATATCCTTATAGGCCCATTTCTGCCAACAATATGTTACCATTGAATTCGTATTCTTTTTTTACCCTCGTTCCTGCAGTATATGGGGCGTTTTCTAGTTTGTTGTTCAAGAGGAATTGCAGAATCTCATCCACAAAGCGAGGCCGATTGAGGTTAATGATATGGAACAGGTTTACTTGAGCATGACCACAGGTATGTGCTTCCTCTGACAATGATCCTCCTCAATTTCATATGTTAAAATCCCCTATTCTTCTCGATGCCTGCCGAAATTCTTTGCCATCTCCTCACTGCGCCCTGAGGAAATTGTGCCGCCTTCCCCTGCGCCCTGTGCCGCCATCTAAATGCCTCTCTAAATATACCTTGTCTTTCAACAGCACACCGTCTTCAATGATCGGATAATCAAAATGTGTGGTGAAATAATTCGGTATGCGGTGTGTTATAACAAACCCACAACGCTCATAAAACGACAATATTCCCGAAATATCGCCCGTTCCGAGGATGATTTTATCATACCGTCCAGTATAATGCTTTGCGATATATTCAATCAGGTGAGCGGCATACCCCTTCCGCTGAAAATGTCTGTCTGTCGCAAGGTTTTGAATTTCCAAAATACCACCTCCTTCATCCGTGACGACACACACGCTTTTAACATCTTCCTTGTACAGAGCGAACAGTTCCCCACGATCGAGGTATGTGTCGATATCACTTTCCCGCTCATCGCCAAGAAGCAGAAGGGGCAGGAAAGTCTTTTTGTTTTCTGAAACAAGACGGATCGTTATATGCGCCTTTTCATAGCGGCACACAGGTTGCTCTTTTTTATGAAGGATCCCTGCACCCTCGTATTTTAATAAGAACCCACACTTTTCTAAAACCCTCCGCGATGCGATATTAGCTGCGCTGCAGACTCCACAGATATTAGCAATACCAAGCCGTTCCATGACAGGAGGTAGAAAAGCGTTCACCGCTTCCGTCGCATAACCCTTGCCTGTATACGGGTTCGCGATGTGATACCCGACTTCCCAGCCGTCCTCGACGGGAATTGCCTGAACATGACCGATTTGCCGCCCGTCATGCAAAATAACGGGATAGACAAGGGGTTTGTCTTTTTGTGTGTAAAACGAAATGAGGGTGGCTATCGTTTTCCGTGCGTCTTCAACTGTTTCAAACACTTCATCCGGGATAAAACGTCGATTATCCGCATCAAGTGAGTTTATATGCACGCTTTCTGCAATGCTTTCATCAAACTCAGTGATATATAACCGTTTCGTTTTTATTGGGAGTGTTATCATAAAGACACCCATTTACTCTTTCCATTTAATGTCTGTAATTTCTCAGGCTATATCCGCCAATTGATCCGCAGCATAAAGAATTTTTTGTTTCATCTCTTCGCTGCCTCAGGTCCCCGTCCAATCGCAATCTTCCCCGTCCATACGATCTCCCGGATCCCATAATCCGCCAGAAGCTCAACAATCGCGTCAATCTTTATCGGCTTCTATCCTAATGATACCCCAAAATGCTGATGTTTTCAAAGGAATTCTGTGAGAGAATTCTGTGAGAGATTCAAATAGCGAATATTTTATCCGTTTTTATCAAATGCTATATACCTCATTGAAAAAAACCATGAGGCATTTATTTGTGCGTTTTAAGAAGGTGGGGGAAACTATGCCTGAAAAAGACCGGGCGACACAGAGCGTTTTAAGCCGCAGCGAAGCGTACCAACTGGCGGATATCTGCAAAACAAAGCCCCAATTTGCCGCCATCACACCGCGCTGGATTACAAAGCTTATGGAGTTCAAGGCCTTAGATTGCGGTGTATATCGAGTCAACAGAGTCATAGAAAACGATACTGTCCCGGATGTGATGTGCAGCCAGACTCTTGAGGATTATGAAATCCCTCAAGGATACATAGCGTATCAGACCCAGCCGCGTGAATACCAGCTGAGCAGTGTCTCAACAATCGTCAACGTCGATACCAAGGTTTCCGACGTCTATAACTCGCCCTTCAATCAGGTTGACGAACAAATCGCTTTGGCGGCGGAGAGCCTTCGCGAACGCCAGGAAAGCCAGCTTATCAATAACCCGGACTACGGGCTGCTCAATGTTGCCTCGGCTGCTCAACACATCAAAACCCGCACGGGCCCCCCTACGCCCGATGACCTTGATGAACTGCTGTCGAAGGTTTGGAAGGAACCCTCTTTTTTTCTCGCGCACCCGCGTGCTGTAGCAGCTTTTGCGCGTGAGTGCACTCGACGCGGGGTTCCGCCTGTTGTCGCTCAAATCGGCGGCGGGAATTTTATCACGTGGCGTGGCATCCCGATGATTGTTACAGATAAGCTCTTCATTGACGACATGAAAACCCCGCAAAAACCCACCGGCAAAACACACATCCTGCTCATCCGCACCGGCGAGAAAAAACGCGGCGTTATCGGCCTCTACCAACACGGACTGCCGGACGAGTATTCCCGCGGACTCTCTGTCCGTTTGCGCGGTATAGACGATAACGGGGTCGCCTCATATCTGCTTTCCTTGTACTGCTCTGTCGCCGTCCTGGCCGACGATGCCATTGGCGTGCTGGAGGAGGTCGAAGTGGGTAAATACTATGATGATGAGTGACGCAGCATTAATTCATGCCGGTACCGCATTGGATGAACTATGTGAATTCCCAAGCGAAAGGGAGCTTGCGTTTCATTATCCGCTTGCCAGAAACGTTTTCTCTGCCACCCCCATGGTCGGTCATAGACCTGTTCAGGAGATTCGCCAAGATTTCCCCATCCTATCTGAGAAAGTCAATAGCTATCCTCTCATTTGGCTGGATAACGCCGCCACAACCCAGCACCCCCGTCAAGTCATCGAACGAATGACACACTATTATGAGAAAGAAAATTCCAATGTCCATCGAGGCGCCCATACCCTTGCCCAGCGGTCAACCGACGTGTTCGAAAGCGCCCGGGAGACAGCGGCCCGCTTTATCGGGGCAGGAAACGCTGATAATATTATTTTTACGAAAGGAACAACTGAGAGTTTAAATTTAGTGGCTCACGGGTATGTGAAATCGCAGCTTGCGCCTGGTGATGAGATTTTGCTGACAGGTCTCGAACATCACGCTAATATTGTTCCCTGGCAGATTATTGCTCAGGAAACAGGGGCTGTTATTCGCGTTGCCCCTGCGGACGAATCAGGACAGCTTATTTGGGATGACTACGTGCGCCTTATAACTGATAAAACAAAATTTATATCTATGACTTATGTCTCGAACGCGCTGGGAACTGTTGTGCCCCTTGAAAAAATGATCGCCCTTGCCCATGAGCACGGGGTAAAAACGTGTATTGACGCGGCTCAGGCTGTTTCGCATATCCCTATTGATGTTATCCGGCTAGATGCGGATTTTTTAGCTTTTTCCGGGCACAAGATTTATGGCCCCATGGGGATCGGCATCTTATTTGGCAAAAAGGAATTGTTAGAAGCAACCGCTGTGTACCAAGGCGGCGGCAATATGATCCGCGATGTGACTTTCGAACACACGGTTTACAATACTGTCCCCGCGAAATTTGAAGCGGGGACGCCCCATATCGCGGGCGCAGCGGGGCTGGACGCGGCGCTCCGTTACGTCGGGAAACTGGGTATGGGAAATATCGCGCGTTATGAGCATGACCTGCTCCAGTATACCCATACGTGTCTGAGCTCTGTCAGGGGACTGCAAATTATCGGCGCCCCTCAGGAGAGGAATCAGGAGAGAGCGGGTGTGCTTTCGTTCGTTCTGGATGGACAGGATATTTTTGATACAGCTGCCTATTTGAATGATTATGGCATAGCCGCCCGCGCCGGACATCACTGTGCGCAGCCCATCCTGCGGCATTTGGGATATGAGGGCACGGTCAGGATATCTGTCGCTTTCTACAACACCCCAAGCGAGATTGATTATCTTGAGGCGGTGCTGTACCGCGCGGCACAGGAACTTGAGGGACTGTAACCAAGGGACTAAACCACCACATCAAATATACGCTTCCCCTCAAAGTCAACCCATCCCACACTCGGCTGCTTGTTGTGGCCCTTGCGGAAATCGAAGGTAAGCAGATAGCCTGTACAGGTATTCTTGCTTGCCATGTATCCAAGCAGCTGTTGATATGCTTCTTGCTTGTATTTTTCACCATGCCATAGCTTAAGCTCGATAATGAATTGCTCCTGTCCGAAGTCCACAACAATGTCCATGCGCCGCAAGTCCGTAAACTGGCTTTCGATATGGTAGAACCCTTGCCCATTAATCAGCGGCTTCAAGTAGGACAGAAATAACAAGCGCCCATGGCTCTCAAAGAATTTCTGGTCGTGTTCGCTGAACAGTTCGGCATAGTGCTCAGCAAACTTGCGCAGGCACAACTCCATATTAAATTTGCCATTTTGCACAACATCATACGGTAACACGCTGGTAATCCGTTTGTCTGGATTGCGGCGTGCTTCTTTAGAGATCAAATAGCTGCTCATAGCAGCTTCAAAGATTTTATTATCAATGGCAACCTTGCGATTACTGCTTTTCAGAAACCCAAACATAGCCCCCCGCTGGATAAGGGGGTCATGAATAACAAAATCTATTTGTTCCCCCATAATTAACACGGAGTAGATTAAATCATATAAATCTGTGTAGCTCTCTAAGTTTTTAAAAATATCGTCGAAGAGAGTGTTCTGTTCATCAAGGATGATTTTGACAGCTTCTTGGACACCGTCAAGTGTCCAGTTTTTCCCCAGTTCTTCGTCCAGGCATTGGCATATCCTTGATACCAAAAACGGGTAACCACTTGTGTAGATATAGATTTCTTCCGCTATTCCCATGATATCCATACCTGTCTGGTGATCTGATTCATACATGGTGAGCATAACAGCTATCTCGGTCGGATTGAATGACATATCAACCTTAAAGTTTACAGCTATATTCCATGGGGAGTTGAGGAATTTGTCTTCTCTAAATGCCGGTTGATAAACTCCTTCGTTTATCATCTTGAGTTTGATATTCTTTATATCATAAACGCCTGCTAAAATGACGCTGTGGAATGTATCATGTTGTGCATCTTCCCGGGCCAAAAACTTGTTGCGCAGCATGCCAAGAAAATGCAGAAATATTTCATTATTGCTGGTCTTATCAACCTCGTCAATCATTAATACAACTTTTTTGCCTGTACACATTTTTGTAATGTGTTTGCTCAATCCTGAGAAAGTGGTGATACCATTATCCAACCAATTTTCTTTATAAGCATCGGGAACATCTGTGAATTCTAAAGCGTCTTTGATGAGTTCCATAAAGGTTTGGCAAAAAGCTGCCGGCGACTCGAAGCTTTCATTGCCGAGGCCCTCAAAACTTGTCAAGATAACAATAAACTCATCTTTTAGCCTTTTCTTTAAACATGCCAACGCGGTTGTTTTCCCATACTGCCTGGCGCGATTAATAGTGAAGTAACTGCGATTTTCCACCAACTGTCGCATTTGTGCTATCTTGAAGCTCATATCCGCCATATAATGTTTTTCAGGCACGCACAATCCGGTGACATTAAACCTATGCACAGCTCATTCTCCACTTCCACAACATTTTTTATACTTTTTCCCACTGCCGCATGGACAGGGATCGTTCCGGCCAACTTTAGGCTCTGTGCGGCGTACTGTTTCCTGAACAGGGTAATCCTCCTCCTCATATGAAGGAAAACCGGAAAAAACCCCATATTTGTCAAGGGTTTTGAGACGCGCATATATCATTTTTTCAGGATCCCGGGTCAGCACCTGGTTAAAAAATTCAGCGTGCCTATCATAAAGCCGGGGATGTTCTTGTTTTAACCGCCGGAGCTGCGGACAGCATATTTCTCTCTCTTCTAAAATATGAAGCTCCATGCTTATCCGATTAAGCCGGCAATCTTGGCAGTCGCACCCTTCATCCAGAAGCTGAAACAGATCATAAAACACATCAGGAAAACCTTGCTCCTCCAGAGTCTCACTCTCCATACTCAGGGCTGCTTTGGCAAGGCGCTCACGCAAGTCGTCGTCCAAATCCGGGATCATGTCTGCCATTTCTTGAACATAGGGCAAAAAAACCACCATTTTTGACCTTGCCATAACGTCGAGCAGAATGATGACAAGCTCCTGATCATCTTTATCCCAATCTACAGAGCCTGCACGCATCAAACGAAGCATGTTTTGCAGATGCTCATCTGCGAGAACACTGCTGTACTGTACATGAAGTATGACCGCCATAGCATACAGAGAAACGCATTCATTATCTGCTTTTTTGAGGGCCTCTATCGCCATCAGGCATGTCTTGGCCGCGTCTTCTCTTTCATCTGCGTTGCCATAGCAATTGATAAGATACATCCAGACATCATCCCGGCTGTCGTCAATTTTGAGAACCCGCCAAAACTCAGCAATCGCCTTTCTGCACCAGCCCCGATTGCTGTAGGCTAGGGCGAGCTCCAAGGCATACTCGGCATTATCGGGCTCCTGCTCACACAGCTGCTGCCAAACCCCTATGGCTTTGCCATTTTTGCCCTGTTCTTCCAGGCACCTCGCATAGCGTTCCTGAATGCACGGTAAAACAGGATGGTTTTCCAGGATAAGACTATAGATTTCCGCTGCCTGAGCATGTTTACCTTGCCGCGTGGCTTTTTCGGCCTGTTTGAGCATGATCGCCGCATCTCCCGGCAGGGCCTCGGTCTCATCGTATTCACTGCGTTTTTTTTCATTAGAAAGCGTATCATAAGCCATGCGCAATGCCTTGAATTCCTCCGGGAAGCGTTCCGGAGGATATTTTTTTACCAGACCAAAATACGCGCGTTTGATCTGTGGCGCATCGGCCGTTTTTTCAATACCTAATACATCATAATAGGTTTTTACTACAGACATCCGCCAAACACCCCTATGTGTGAGTTCTGTGAGTTCAAGATTCGATCACTTCCATCAAGGCCGCTGAGGCAAATTGATTGCCGCGATCTTTTGTCAAAGCCTTCGCAAAAAACCGTGCTGCCATCCTGTACCGCTTCATAACAGCATACAGGCACCCCTGGATATTCAAAACACGTACATTTGGGGAGGAAAGCGCCCTAGCCTTGCGTATGGCTCTGCGCCATTTCTTATTTTGCACAAGCGCCCCAATCTCCTCTAAGCTATCCTGTGTCCTGTTCCACTCCTGCTTAATGCCCGCAACATCCATGTCACATGCCAGGGATTTCTCCCATTCCGGAAAGGAATTTTGTAGTGTATGCAGATCCCCCAATTCATAAAGACAGAGAAACAGCAGCTTTGCCGCGTTGTCATGCTCCTCACCCAACAGGCAGGCATAGCACGCATAGGTAACCGCGGCGCTCAAATCCCGACACGCTGCCCGCGCCAAAGCCAAGCGGTAATATCGCTTGGCCAGCTCCCCGTTCAGATCATTCAGATCCTCATTCAGATCCTCATTCAGTCCCTTATTCAGATCCTCATTCAGTCCCCTGATTCGCTCTCCATTCATGCTGGTTCCTCCAGCAGTTCTACGAGTTCTTCGCGCAAGCTCTCGACCTGTTTCTCGTCACATAACAGCAGAGCCTCCTTAATCTGCCGAACCAGCAACTCAAGCTCACCCGTTTCATCGTGATCGCTCTCTATCTTCTTTTCCGCCTTGCGGATAACCGGGCGCTGCCGTTTCGCTCCTTTGGCGCTCTCCCATTTTGACAAATCCAGAACTGCCCTCGGCTGTATGCCTGTGGTGCTGATTTCAGCGGATACCTCCTTGCCGGTGGAAACGACAACAGCTTTCACCTGGAGAATCCCATTCATATCATAAGCAAACGTCACCTCCACCGGTTCCTTCCCCGTCCGGGCAGGTGGAATCCCAGTGAGGAGAACATCGCCGAGACGCTCATTGTTCTCCGGGCTCGCGCAGTCGCCCTGATAGACTTCGATACATACAGTCGTCTGATAATCGTGGCGAGGATAATACAGCTTTGTTTGCTCAACCGGAATTGTGATGTTGCGCGGAATAAGGGGGTCAAAGACGAGCCGATCCTCATAAAGGCCCTCATTCACCACAGCTGTCCCCAAGGTATAAGGACAGACATCCGTCAGAACCAACTCTTGCTCTCCGGTCAGAATCCCCTCAAGAATACCTGCCTGAATCGCGGCGCCCCGGACGACTGTCAGGTCTGGATCAACCAGGGATTGCGGAACAAGGGACAAACTTTCCTCAACTAACCGTTTGACACAAGGAATGCGGGTGGAACCGCCCACAAGCAGCACAATATCCAAGTCCGATGGAGATAGCCCCGCATCCGCCAGCGCCGCCATCATAGGTGTGCGGGTAGAGTCCACCTTGTCTTTCACCCCCTGTTCAAATTCTTCTCTGGTAAGTGTTTTTTCTACAGAAATCGGCTTTCCTCCGGCAGCAGTCAGCAGAAACGGCAGCACTATCTCAAAATCCTCCTCGGTACTCAGGGCAATCTTGCACTCTTCCGCCGCTTTTTTCAGGCGCATAAGTGCGCGTTCATCCCCTGATGCATCCGCCAGCATACCCATGATAATCTCGTCAAAATCCTTGCCCCCCAACTGGTTATTGCCACAGCTTGCCTTAACATCTATAACGCCCTCAAACAGTTCAAGCACGGTAATATCCAGTGTCCCACCACCCAGATCATAAACAAGTATGTTCTTGCACTGGGCCAGGTTGGACAACCCGTAATCCAGCGCCGCCGCCGTAGGCTCGTTGAGGATACGTTCCACCTTGAGTCCGGCAAGTTCCCCGGCTTTTGCCGTCATGCGGCGCTGCACATCCGTAAAATACGCCGGAACCGTTATGACAGCGCGATCCGGACGCTCATCGAGAAACGCCTCCGCGCAATCGCAGAGATACTGTAAAATCTTGCTCTGCAGCTCTTCCGGGGTATAGTCCACGTTATGAGCACGCAAAATCTTGTCGCTTCCAGTCAATCGTTTGACCTCCATAAAGGTACACTCCGGACGGGTAAATAGATATTCGGCAGCGGGCTCCCCTACCAGAACCTCACCCTCCTTGCCAATATGTACCACTGAAGGCGTCACAAGGTTCCCCAGTGCATTGGGAATCACAACCGGCGCTCCGTCCACAATACAGGCTATCTCCGATGTGGATGTTCCTAAATCAATCCCGACAATACGACTCATTTTCTATTGCCTCCTTCTGCGGTACTTGTACTCACATTTTCTGTGCTCGCATCTCCTATGCTCGCATCTCCTGTGCTCGCATCTCCTGCGGCTTCTTCTCCCAGACTTGCCGCAACGATGGCCTTGCACATAACCGACCCCAGATACCGGTAGCCGCTTTGCAGGACACACGCCACATATTCCCGAGGGAACGAGGAAGGAACAGCCGCCCGTACCGTATGAATTTCCGGATTCAGCGGCTGCCCCTCTTCTCCCAGCCGTATCATCGCACATTTCTCCAAGAGGGCGTTCGCCTTTTTCTGCATCATAAGCGCCTGATTTTCCAGCGCCTCGCTGTCACTTTGACCGGCAAAAACGCAAAAATCGTCGATAAGATCACACAGCCCCACTGCCGCCTGAACAAGTCGGCCTTCCTGTTCTTTAGCGGCGCGCAGAGCTTCCTGCAACACACCCGTATCCTTCTGTTGGGTTATATCGTAGATCTCTTCAATTTGCATAGATATATCGGTGTGTTTCCTGTTCAGCATCAACAGAAGCTGACGCCACACTGTCGCCAGTTCCATAAATTCGCCTTGCGGCAGCGGTTCATTCTCCTGCGCCAACAACTTGTCCAACTCCGTTTTGAAATCCACCACGTATGTACTTTTCCTCCCCTTCCTTGATATTCATTACAACAATAATACCATATTTGCCGTGGAATCAATAGTGCCTTTCTTTATTGCTCACAGCCTCCCTATATCCCAAATATATCCGCAATATCCGCCCCCTCAATCACTCTCCTGGTAACCGTCCCCGCGTTCCTCATCATATTCCGCATCTTTTCCTCTATCGACTTCTTAATAAACTCGCTGACATCAATATCGCGCAGCTTAAAAAACAGCAGCGGATCCTCATCCAAACGCGCTCCAACACCATACAGCACCGCGGCAACATGCTTGCACATCCCCGCCCAATCGGGACAGCTGCACTCCAAGTGGATTTCCTTGGGCGCCGGAAACAGTCCCTTCCTTTGGGTCAAAAAAATCTCCCCAAACTCTTGCGGGAAGTTGCCGCTGATAAGATCCTCAAGATTATCAATTCTATGGCCAATAGCGCCGACAATGGCCTCTTTCTGCTTATCCGCCAATTTGTCAATCGTGATGCCAACAGTATACAGACCGCTGCCGCACACTTTTCCCCTGATGATTCCCGGCTCAATCCGCAAATCCAGCACACAGCCGTTTCTCAAATAGCCTCTGCCCCGGCCAATACGATTGCTGAAATCAGCGTAAGACTCCAGGTTTGTGCACCACGCCATCCCCCACCATGTTTTGGCAATCTTGCGTCCTTCTACGATTACCGGCGCTAAAGCCTTATCTTTCTTGCGCAGTTTATCCAACTGTTTAGCCGCCCTTTCCTGCTTTTCCGCCACAGAAACATAGTCCCTATAACCGTACCACCCCATAATAGGTTACCCCTCCAGTCTGAACAGCTCAAACAGCTCATCATTGTTCATCTCCGTAATCCACTTTTCACCGGAAGACGCCGAAATCACATCCCCAGCCAGCTTCTGCTTTCCGGCAATCACAGCATCAATTTTTTCTTCAATGGTTCCGGTAGTAACAAATTTATAGACATTGACATTCTTCTGCTGCCCAATACGAAAAGCCCGGTCGGTGGCCTGATTCTCAATAGCCGGATTCCACCACCTGTCAAAGTGCACCACATGGTTGGCCGCAGTCAAATTAAGCCCCACACCGCCCGCCTTGAGAGACAGTACCATATAAGGCACATACCCCTCACCATTGAACCGTTCCACCAGTTCCCCGCGCTTTTTCACATGGGTTCCCCCATGGAGGATCAGCCCTTCTCTTTCAAAAACTGTCTCCAAAAAACCCGCCAGAGGCCCTGTCATCTCCTTAAACTGAGTAAATATCAGCACCCGCTCCCGTTTCTCCCGTATAATCTGGCAGATATCTTCCAGCGTTTCAAACTTACCACTGTACTTAGGCAGAAACTCCCCGCTGCCTATATACTGATCCGGGTGATTACAGATCTGCTTAAACTTCATAATACTGGCCAGAATAAGCCCCCGGCGGTTGATCGCCGGCATCTCCGGATCCGCCATCGCCCGGCTGAGATCCTCCACCAGCTGATTGTACAACAGAGCCTGTTTCCGGGAAAGAATGGTAAACTGCAGGGTTTCCACTTTGTCCGGCAAATCGTCAATGATGGACTTATCAGTTTTAAGCCGCCGCAGAATGAACGGACTGACCGCCTTACGCAGTTTTTCGTACCCGGCGGTATTCTCTTTCAGAGACTTGGCGAAAGTCCCGAACTCCTTAGCCGACCCCAGCAGCCCCTGGTTCAAAAAGTCAAAAACCGACCATAAATCGCTGAGTCTGTTCTCTACGGGAGTTCCTGTCATCGCAATTCTGCTCTTGGCCGACAGGGCCTTGACCGCTTTGGTTTGTTTATTGCCATGGTTTTTTATGGCCTGAGCCTCATCGAGAATCAGCAAATCCCATGGTGTCTCCGCCAGCTTCTCTATGCGGGAAACCATGCCGTAAGTGGTGATAAATATATCCGCCTCTTGGGCGGTATATTCCGTCCCGCCACTGTGTAGGATCTTCAATTTCAATTTAGGAGTGAATCTTTCCGCCTCTTTTCTCCAATTTTGAATCAGAGAAGCGGGAATGATCAGCAGAGTCTTCACCTCTTGGGGCCGCAGAGAGTCTAACAGCGCCAAGATCTGCACCGTTTTTCCCAGGCCCATGTCGTCCGCCAGCAAAGCGCCAAAACGGCATTGGATCATAAAATTAAGCCAGTTGAATCCCACCGTCTGATAGTGCCGCAAATCGGCTTGGAAACTTTCCCCCGGCAGGGTCTTGGGATCTTGCCGAATGGCAGCCGGGTTAAGCATGCGTTCCTGCAGGCCGGCCAGCCACTGACCGTTGGTAATCTCAATGTCAGCGTCCTCAACATCCGCCCCTGTCTCCATCAGCCCCGATTGCATGCGAATGGCGTCCGCCAGGGAAATATCCTTTCCGTCCAGCTCATCAAAGGCCGCCAGCAGGCTCTGCATCTTATCCCGGTTCAGCTCCACCCACTTGCCTTTGAGGAAAGCCAGACCGCTTGTTTCGGCCAGCAGTTTTTCAATCTCTTCCCGGGTAAACACTTCGTCACCAAGGTAGATTTCCGGCGAGAACGTCATCAGGGCATCCAGCCCCACAGCGGAAGGTTCCTTGCCGCCAAGAGACAAGCTGAGCCGGGCGGTGTATTTCTTTTTCCAGAAATTCGGGATCCGGCATAAGACGCCGCAGGATTCATATATGGGTGTTTCCTTCAAGAAAGTGTAAGCCTCTTCCGGAGTGAATTTTAACGGGGAAAACAGCTCCCCACTCTCAATCAGATCTGAGATAAAGTCGCTCTGGTCGGCAGCGCGGCTGACAGCCGAGAGCAGCCCCAACAGTTCTTCCTGGCTCTTGTGACGCTCCAGGGCGTTTTTCAGCGGCACGTGGCGTACGTTGTTATAATTCGTGCTTTTTCTGTTTTGACTATGAGTGTTGTTATTGTTTCCGTTGTTGTGGCTCGCGTCCGAATATGTAGCCAGAAAAGCGAAGGGAAAGTCTTCCCCTTTATGCTCAACCAGGTGAAAATACACCTTCCCGGCAACATTCAGTTCAGGGTTCTTTGTTTTGAAGTAGGCCTCAATACCGCTGTTGAATTCCGCGAATTCCGTATTAAATACGTTGGCAATGTTGGTGTATACGTTCTTAATCCACAGCAGATTGACATATTCGCAGCCCAGTACAAAAGGAACACCACGCAGCAACTCAAAGAGCGCCTCCTCTGTCGGCGGCAGAGCAGCCCGGGTGATATCAGCATCCGGATTGTGAGAAATATCATAAATAACTCGTTTGGCAATCTCGATTAAAAAGAGGACGGACGGGTCACGGTCTGTGTTGGGCAATAAGGTATTGGATATGTCATAGGCATCTCTGCCGCCAAAAGCCGCTTCATACAAGGTCTGCCAGGGCCGGGTCTTCATAGCTTCGTAGAATTCGATCTGCCCAGCTGCGCTGACATCCTTTGGCTTTTCATCTTTCTTTGCCGATGAAGGTTTCTTGGACGCGGTTGTTTTGTCAGGGAGAATTTTATCGATATTGAAGCCGTCCCTTGTATATATGGCTGTCACTTGATGTATTACTCTCACCCCTTTTTAAGATCAATATTACAACATCCCTCAATCCACCTGTCTCGCTTGTGCTGTATACTCAGTATACCATGATTGGGTGCGGATTTCTAATTTCTATACTCCTTTTGCTGCATTGCTACATAGACCTGCTCCACATACCTGCTGCAGGGCGCACCAATTAATTGTTGTAGAAATATATGGGATAAACCTATTGGGCTTGCGTATGGAGGCCACACAGAGCGGGCGAACATTTATAAGCAGCGACTTTGCGGAAGGATTGATGCGATTCTTAGCGACGGCGCGGCAAAATTCGACTGTTTGAAC
>WRII01000074.1 GCA_009782825.1 Peptococcaceae bacterium | reverse complement strand
CCGGCAAGCCGGCTCTGGATTTCCACATTACCATAACACCACATTGAAAGGAGTGACCACTATCTTTTATAACCCTAAAAAATTGTCTTGACAAAGGTGGCCACTTTATATGGATCTGTTTTCATGTGAGAAATTTGAGATATTTAACTGACAGTTAAAGAATTGTAATAAATCTTGACTTATACTGTAGATATAGAAACCTAAATTATATTTTATGGAGGGAAACAAAATGTTAACACAAGAAAGAGCGGACAAGCTATCTGAAGTCCTATGCGCCGATGAAGAACGCGCTAGAACCTTTTTAGAGCTTAAACCAGCAGAGGCCCTATCGCAAATCAACGCACTTGGAAACGATTTTACATTGGATGAGATTGAGGAATTCGGTCAAATGGCGAGAGATCTTAATGCACAAAGGGAATTAGATGCTGATGCACTTGATAATGTAGCAGGGGGGGGTTTGCCAGCGATAATAGGGGCTGGAATAGCTTATTGTAAATTTTGGTACAAAGTTGGGTATGACAAAGAGAAGAGCAGACAAGGCAAATAATTAATATTATTGTAGGAGGAAAAGAAAATGGCATTAACACAGGAAAGAGCAGAGCTTCTTGCAGAAATTTTGACTGCTGACGTAGAGCGCGGCAAAAACCTACTGGCGTTAGAAGCACAGGAAGCGTTAACGCAGATTAATGCGCTTGGCAACGATTTTACGCTGGAAGAACTTAATGAGTATGGAAACGCAATGGACGCTATTGCCAAGCAAGGGGAATTGGATGCTGACGCACTTGACAATATAGCAGGTGGAGTGGATTGGAAAGCGTTAGCTAAAACCGCAGCTAAAACCGCAGCAATAGTTTACGGTGGTCCTGCTGTAAGGTTTGGGTATGGTTCTTATAAGCTCGGTCAGTGGGCGGCCAGAGCGTAAACAGTGAAAGCCAACGTTTAGTTACTGAAAATCATTAATAACATGATATCTGCTGGAATGTGTTAATCGTCGATTCCAGCAGATATTATTTATGTATTATCATCGTTTTTTTCAGTCGGCTTCAGCCGAAATCCAAGTCGTGAGTTGTTTAAGGTTGAAATCAAATGAATGGCAAGGTGATACATACAATGACCCCCAATTGTGAATACTGTGGATACTGTATAGACCCGAACAATGATGAAAGAGGCATTCTCATGTATCAGACATATTTGCGCAAAATTCCCGATTAATCCTAAATAATATCCAACTTCTTCACCTTGACGCTTATTTCGACTTTCGGGTATAATAGCCTTGACAGCTGATGTTGTTTTGTAATGATTTCAGAATAAATGCTTTTGAGGTGTTGAATTTGAGCCAAGCGCAAGAAATCAGTCAGGAAATCGATCAAGAAATGGTTTTAACACAGGAAACCGATTTAGAACAGGAAACCCATAAGGCAAACTCGGAATTGATTGATGAAGAAATGGTTGAGTTGGCGAAAACAGGGGATTCAATGGCTCAAGAGTATTTAATTAACAAGTATAAGAATTTTGTCCGGGCCAAAGCTCGCTCCTACTTTCTTATTGGCGCTGACCGTGAAGATATTATTCAGGAAGGCATGATCGGGCTTTTTAAAGCTATTCGCGACTTTAAAGGGGACAAGCTTGCTTCCTTTCGCGCTTTTGCCGAGCTGTGCATCACACGTCAAATTATTACAGCGATTAAAACAGCAACACGCAAGAAACACATCCCTTTGAATTCCTATGTTTCTCTGAATAAACCGATTTATGATGAGGATTCTGATCGAACGCTGCTGGACGTGATTACAGGAACGCGGATTTCAGATCCGGAAGAACTCATCATCAACCGGGAAGAATTTGATGATATTGAAGAAAAAATGGGCGAAATCTTAAGTTCCTTGGAATGGGAAGTGTTGATGTCTTATCTCCAAGGAAAGTCTTATCAGGAAATTGCTGTGGAGTTGGACAGGCACGTCAAGTCCATCGATAATGCCTTGCAGCGGGTAAAGAGAAAGCTGGAGCGGTATCTGGAGTATCGGAATTAATTCCTTACGGCCGAAGACCGTATGAGAAGGGTAATGATCGTGCCAAACCAAACACATGAACCTGACAAACGTATAGACAATTGGGAAACTGCAGTGCAGTATCTCAGAGCGGGAAATACAAGATATCTCACGAACCAGCCTGTGCCCCGGGATACCCATGAGCAGGACAGGAACATTCTGAAGGACGGCCAACAGCCTTTTGCTGTCATCATAACCTGTTCCGATTCTCGCGTGGCCCCGGAAATCTACTTCGACCAAAAATTGGGGGGGATTTTTGTCATTCGAAACGCGGGGAATATTGCTGATCCAACAGCCTTGGGGTCCATTGAATTCGCTGTGGGGTATCTCCATGTCCCCTTGGTGGTTGTGGTCGGGCATAGCCAGTGCGGAGCTGTCATAGCAGCCTATGGGAATAACCAGAGTGAATATCCGGCAAATTTACAATCTATTATCGATAAAATTCATGCTTCTATCGATGGAGCTCCCACTATTGAGACAGCCGTTGAAACAAACATCCTCAAGGCTGTCGAGCACATTCAAAAGAATGAAATGATTGGCCGAACCGGAGCTAAGGTTATAGGCGCGTGTTATGATATCGTAACCGGAAAGGTTCATTGGCTATAAGGATACGCTATAAGGATACGCTATAAGAACATCTCAAAAACCCTGATAAAATATTAAATCGGGGTTTTTCTACATAAACAGCAGACGTAATGAAAACACTATAAACTAGAAATCCGAAAACACAGTTAAGAGGGTCATGACTCGATATCAATCAATTTACAAAGGGAGGTTCCCCTCTATGGGTATTCTACAGAAATTCAACACGGAGACAACGCTGCGAACCAAGTTTATTACTTACTTTACTCTATTTGCATTTTTGCCCGTTCTCTTGATGGGAATTATCATCTACAACATTTCCTACAATACCAACAAGCAAACTTCAATAGACGACCTGATCTTGAACGCGGAATTAGTTCAACAGAATTATTCCAATCTCATGCACGCATTCTCGAGAATGCAGCTTGATACGATCAGTAATCCCCGGTTTGGGCAGTATCTAACTGGAGATATGGATCTGCAACAGGAGTTATCGAACCGTTTGGCTGATATTCAGCAAGAATATCCTGAGCTGGAATCTCTTTTTGTTTCCGATATTTCCGGAAAAGTGGTTTTGGATAGTGATAGAGGCGCTCTGGTCGGCATGGATTATTCAAATCATGAATATTTTAAAAGGGTCACGCAAAGCGGCCAGCAAACTCTTTCATTAGGGTTCAAAGATTCTCGCGATAATCCGGCTGTTGCCTATATTGCTCCTATCCAGAGTGCAACTGGAAGCATTGTAGGCTATATAGGGTTTCTCATTAATCTCGAGAGCTTTTCCCAGGATATTGCCCATGTTAAGATTGGAGAACTCGGTTACATTGTCGTTGTGGAAACAAGTACGATGAACGCTCTTTTGTCGCCTCAAACAGATAAAATTCTTACCGCGTATATCACACAGATACCCGGAGCCGAGGAAGCGGTGAACAATAAAAATGTGCATAGTTTTGACTACACATTGAATGGAAGCAAGAGGATTGCCGCTTTCGCGAGAGATGAAGAATTTGGGTGGACCTATGTAGCCTTAGTAGGTTTGGCGGAAAAAACCGCTGTCGCCAGAGTTGTTCTTATGACCTTGGGGATCATGGCCTTAATTCTTGCTCCCACTGTAATTATATTGTCCATAGTGATCACAGGAGGAATTATACGTCCTATCAACCGTATTTCAAAAACCATGCGGCAAGTTTCTGATGGCGATTTGACAGTAAACTTGAATACGTCCGGTAAAGATGAAATCGCCTCTATGAGCAGCAATATAGATCAAACCGTGCAATCTTTGAACGAATCTGTCACAGGGGTGAAAGAGGTTGCCTCAGAAGTCCAGGATTTCTCCGAGAATCTCACCCTGACCTCGGAACAGATGTCCTCGGCCACAGGTGAGGTAACCTCCGCTATTCAAGACGTGGCGAAAGGAGCTACCGCCCAAGCATCGGATTTGACAGAAATCGTCAGTATACTCAATGTCTTTGCCTCAGAGATAGACACGGTTGGCTCTAACACAGACGATGTTTCCATCAGTTCCCAGACAGCTGAAACCAAAGCCATGGAAGGAAAAAATCAAGTGGAAGATCTCACCTCTTCCATTACCTCCATCGGCAAATCTTTTAGCGCCTTCATGGAGACAATATCTGAGCTGGGTCTTTCAGTGGAAAAAATCGGCAACATCACCGACGCCATTAACGCCATCTCTGATCAGACCAATCTGTTAGCCCTCAATGCAGCTATTGAAGCAGCGCGGGCCGGAGAGCAAGGGAAAGGATTCGCTGTTGTAGCCGACGAGGTGAGAAATCTTGCCGCGGAATCCAAGAAATCTTCAGAGGAAATTATGGAACTGATTCGCCGGGTCAGTCAGGAAACTCAGGGGGTCATCAAGGCCTCCGAGGAGGTTAATGGCCTGCTGAGCGATCAAGAGAAGGTGATCAGTCAAACTGTTGACTCCTTCGAAATGATTACCAATGCCATTCAGACAATCGCACCGCTGGTTACGAAAGCCAAGACTTCTCTTGATAAAGCTGCCCACGCCAAAGATGGTGTGGTAAGCCGCGTGGAAGGAGTCGCTGCCGTTTCTGAAGAAGTTTCAGCCTCCGCCCAAGAAATTGCCGCGTCTTCCGAACAATTATTATCGTCTATCGAAGAGGTTTCTGGGGTCAGCGACCGAATGAACCAAGCTGTCAAGAATCTGGTTGACCGAGTTCAGCACTATAAGACGGATCAATCACTGTAAGACGGATCAATCATTGTAAGACGGTCATGCCTCCTGTGCAATAATAAGCAGGCGCTCGTCTTTTCTGCCTTGGTTTATACAAGTAGAGAGAACGAGAATCTGCTTGCCCTCGTCTGATACAATCTTCAGAGCAAGATCGTCTCTGACTTCCTGCCGGCTTTTATTGACCCATAAATAGGCTTGGTCATGAATATCTGTTACTTTTACATCAACAATGTGATAGGCCCGCGTCCTGTTCTCCGGTGTGATAACCCTGATTTCAGAATGTTTGGCCAGATAGTCCTTTTCAAGATAGCGGTTCAATCCGGCGAACATGCTTCCGTCCTTCATGTTATGACCATGCAGTGTAATATAGGATCCGTCAAAACCCTTCCGGCATGCGCTGTCCATAAAGATAGCGCCAGAGGGGTTCTTATTGCCAACAAAGCTGGCGTCAAGGTATTTCTCATTGTCCTGTCCCCGAACAATGGGATAATCAATGGCTGTATCATTGATCCGTATCCAGCCTGCATAATCCGGGTTGATGTCGGAAAGCGTTATTGAGGAGTTGTGTTCTGCAGCGTGTTCTGCAGATGCAGATAGAGTGGGCTCTGTCCCGGATATGGGACTGTTTCTCTGCTCGGAGACGGTGGCCGGCACAAACTTCCGCAGCCCGGCATACTCCTGTTGCGCAGACAGATAGCGGCTCTGCGTCAGCAACCCAGTTGATATCCTTCAATCATATCGAATCCCAATAGCCGCTATTTAGGAATAGTATGAAATTTGTTATGAAATTTGTTTGTTATTTATTTAACAATGATAGTAATCCGGCGATTCCCGTGATATGATATAAAGATGGATTAGCTATAATATTCACAATATTATGTGAAAGGTAAAGGAGGATTTTATGTCAGACACAGTGCAAAAGCTAGACATGAAGCGTTCGGAGTATCCTGCCAAAGTTCCAGTGGCAGAATTCGGCCAGAGACAAGTAACCTTTGAGGGCATGGGCCGAAAAATCGGCAATGTCTATGCCAACATGCGGGACGTAGTCTGCGTGGCGGCGGCTCGAACACCTTTTGGCGTGTTTGGCGGCGGATTGAAAGAGTATGACGCCGCTCAACTGGGGGCCCTAGCCCTCAAGGAAGTCTTGCGCCGGGTGGAAGATAAGGTCGCGCCGGGAGATGTAGATTATGTTTACATGGGAGAAGTTGTTCCCGCCGGAGTGGGACAAATCCCCAGCCGTCAGGCCACCCTGTTGGCCGGGATACCGGAATCAGTTCCTTCCATCACCCTCAACAAAGTGTGCTCTTCCGGGCTGAAGTCAGTCGACCTGGCTTTACAGCTGATCAAACTGGGCCGGGCGGATATTGTCGTCGCCGGCGGGATGGAAAGCATGA
This sequence comes from Peptococcaceae bacterium, assembly GCA_009782825.1. Lineage (GTDB taxonomy): Bacteria > Bacillota > Desulfitobacteriia > Desulfitobacteriales > Syntrophobotulaceae > WRJI01. Next base: position 7,663 of record WRII01000074.1, on the reverse strand, counting down.
GTAACTGTCCATATGCTCTGCCGGATATGCGCTGGGGCCAGCGGATGGGATCCGTCTCCGGCAAGGCGGGAGAAATGCCCTTGGGCAAAGTGGTAGACCTGATGGTGTATGACGGGTTGTGGGATGCTTTTTACAACCGGCATATGGCTATCCATGGATCAGAAGTCGCGGACGAATTCGGCATCACCCGGGAAGATATGGACTGGTGGGCCTCTTTGTCCCAAAGCCGGGCCGTGGAGGCTATGGCTGAAGGCCGCTTAAAAGACGAAATCTTCCCTGTATCTATCAAAAGAGGGAAAGAAGTTCTCAGTCAGGACGAAGGCCCTCGCCCGGGAACATCTCTCGAAAAACTGGCCAAGCTCCCTCCCGTCTTCGGGCATACAAGTCCTGTCACAGGCGGGCCCGGCGGCGTTACAGCCGGCAATGCGCCGGGGGTCAACGATGGGGCAACCGCCGTCATGCTGATGAGCCGGGAAAAAGCCAATGAATTGGGACTCAAGCCTTTGTTTACCCTTGTGGACTATGCAGAAGTTTCTCAACACACCAAAGACATTGCCACGGTTCCGGGGCTCTCCATCAAGAAACTGCTGGATCAAAACAACTTGACCCCTGCGGATATCGCCTTGGTGGAAGCCAACGAAGCCTTTGCAGCGGTGGTTCTGGTCAGCTGTCTTGGTATCCTGGGCATGACCCGGGAAGACATGGAAGCGAAGGTCAATGTCAACGGTTCAGCTATCGCTTACGGCCATCCTATTGGCGCCACCGGGGCCAGGATCCTCATGACGCTGGGTTACGAGCTGAAGAGGCGGGGCGGCGGCTACGGCGTCTGCGGCATCTGTTCAGGCCATGCCCAAGGAGACGCCATGTTGATTAAGATTGAGCCTTAGGCATCGTCCGCATTGGATATTTTTAAGGAGGTTAGACTGAGAGTGTTTGAAAATGTATTGCTGGAAACCAAGGATCGTATCGCCACATTGACAGTGAACCGCCCCAAAGTTTTGAATGCCTTGAATCAACAGACTCTTCTGGACATTAAGGGAGCCGTGGAACAATTCCGGGACAATGAGGAAGCCGATGTGCTCATCATCACAGGAGCCGGGGAGAAATCCTTCATTGCCGGAGCGGATATTGCGTTCATGGTGGAGATGAATTCCTTGGAAGCCCGCTCCTTCGCACAATTGGGAGCAGATGTGTTCCGTTTGATTGAGACAGTATCTAAGCCGGTTATTGCGGCTGTCAACGGCTTCTGCCTGGGCGGCGGCTGTGAATTGGCCATGGCTTGTGACTTCAGAATTTGCCACGAAAAGAGCAAGTTCGGCCAGCCGGAAGTAGGGCTGGGGGTTATCCCCGGTTTTGGCGGAACCCAGAGACTGCCGAGACTGGTGGGCTTGGGTATGGCCAAACAATTGCTTTATACCGGAGAGATCATTGGGGCCCAGGAGGCTCTGCGCATCGGGCTGGTTAACGCGGTAACCTCCCCGGAAGACTTGATGGATGAGGTCATGAAAGTCGCCCAGAAGGTGGCGGCCCAAGGACAGGTGGCTGTCCGGCTGTGCAAGGACGCTGTCCACGAGGGCATGCAAACGGACATTGACCGGGGTATGGCGCTGGAGTCCAATATGTTTGGCCTGTGTTTTGCCAGTGAGGATCAGACCGAAGGCATGAAGGCTTTTGTAGAAAAGAGAAAAGCCCAATTTAAAGGTAATTAACTTAAAGGCCATGACTTAAAAGAAATTACCAAAATCTATGAACAAAGGAGAACAATTTTTATGAGTATGAATTTTCAACTCAGCGAAGAATCCCTGATGATGAGGGACATGTTCAGGAAATTTGCGGAAACAGAAGTGGAGCCCAAGGCGGCAGAGCTGGATGAAACCCACGAGTTTCCCCATGAGACGTTTAAGAAAATGGCTGAGATGGGACTGTGCGGACTGCCTATTCCGGAAGAATGGGGCGGATCCGGCGCGTCTTATATGGACTTCGCTATTTTCATTGAAGAACTGGCCAAAAAATGTGCTTCCACAGCGGTGGTTATGAGTGTCCATACCGGCTTGGGCTGCATGAGTACTTATCTTTACGGCAGCCAGCGCGTCAAGGAAAAGTATCTGCGCGCCTTGGCCACAGGGGAGATTGTCGGGGCCTATGCGTTGACTGAGCCGGATTCCGGGTCTGATGCCGGATCTTTGAAGTGCCGGGCGGAAGATATGGGGGATCATTTTATTATCAACGGCAGTAAGATCTTTATTACCAATGGCGGTATTGCCCAGACGTACTGTACTTTTGTCAAAACAGATCCTTCCCAGCCCACAAACAAAGGGATCACGTGTGTGATCATTGAGAAGGATACGCCTGGATTCACCATCAGCAAACCCATGCATAAGATGGGCCTTCATGGAGATCCCACCACGGAACTGTATTTTGAGAACTGTAAGGTTCCCAAAGAGAATGTTTTGGGCGAGATCAATGATGGCTTCAAAGTAGCTATGGGCCTTTTGGCTGGCGGACGTATCACCATTGGCGCTCAAGGCTTGGGGATCGGCGAAGGAGCGTTGGAATATACTGTCAACTATATCAAAGAGCGCAAGCAGTTTGGCAAACCTCTGGCTGCCAATCAGGGCGTGCAGTTTATGGTGGCGGATATGGCAACGGCTCTGGATGCCGCTCAACTTATGGTTTACCGGGCCGCGTGGCTGAAGGATAACCAGCTGCCCCACAATAAAGAAGCGTCCATGGCCAAAAGGCTGGCCACGGATACAAGTATGGAAGTGTGTACCAATTGCGTCCAGCTGATGGGAGGCTATGGATATTGTCAGGAATATCCAATCGAACGCATGATGCGGGATGTGAAGATTACACAGATCTATGAAGGCTCCAACCAGATTCAAAGAATGATTATTGGCCGGGAAGTCATTGGCAGATTTTAAGGAGGGAATTATGGCGCAACCAAAAAGAATAAGTTTACAAGAAGCCGCAGGATTGATTCAAGAAGGAGATTTTATTACATTTAGCGGCTTTACGATCTGGAGACGGCCCATGGCCTTGGTCTATGAAATGATCCGCCAGGGGAAAAAGAATCTGCACCTGTTTGAGGTCAACGGCGGAACCCATACAGAAGTTCTGGCGGGAGCAGGCGGGGTAAAGATATGGGAATCATGCTGGGTTGGCCATGAGCTTTATGGCAAACTGGGCGAACGCATTGCTGCCGGGCAAATCGGGAAAACAATTATTGTAGAAGATTACAGCCATGCTCATGTGGTCGCCCGTCTTTTAGCCGGAGCCTATGGGCTTCCCTATATGCCCACAGCCTGTGCCATGGGTACCGATATCCTGAATCCGGAATATGATATGCTGAGAAAAGCGGGCCTGCGTGATGGCAGCAATCCTAAGATTCCCAAAGAAAAATATACGGTTGCCCAAGATCCTTTCTATGGCAACGGCGATATCCTGCTCATGCCGGCGGCCAATCCCAACTGGGCGTTGATCTATGCGTCTATGGTCGGAGACGATGGCACCATCCGCATGAACGCTCAGACTTATACGGACGCCGAAGCTATCAAAGCTGCGGAGAAAGTCATTGTTGTGGCGGAGGAAATTGTGCCTGCCGAATACCTGCGCAGAGAACCCAAGATGAATCTGGCCAGCGGCTATGAAGTGGACTACATTGTGGAACAGCCATGGGGCGCCCATCCCACCGGTTCTCAGGGATTTTACGATACAGATGGGGAATTCCTCAAGAAGTTCTATGCTGCGTCCAAATCCCAAGCGGGATATGATCAATGGGCCGAGGAATGGATATTCGGGGTCAAGGATCATCAGGAGTATTTAGAGAAACTTGGGGTCAGAAAATTGGAAAGCCTTAGAGCCAACAGCGCTTTGGGCTACTCCACCAGGATCAAAAGGGGGTCAAGGTAATGGGAGGTGACATCATGGCAAAAAAAGAAGGATACGCGCAAGCCGGGGAATATAAGAGTATAGATCTTCTGGCTGTAGCCGCGGCCCGGGAAGTGAACGACGGGGATGTGGTGTTTGCCGGAACAGGATTGCCTATGTTAGCCATTATGTTGGCCCAACAAAAGAGTGCTCCCAACGCGGTTTGTATCTATGAGGCCGGCAGTATAGACGGCAAACCTATCGATCTGCCCACGTCAGTAGGAGACGCCCGCTGCGCCACCGGGGCCACCATGGCCTCCGGATTGACAGAAGCTTTCTACGGGCAGCTGCACTCCGGCAGCGTGGATCTGGCCTTTTTAGGGGGGGCTGAGATCGATAAGTATGGCAATGTGAATACCACGGTAGTGGGGGATTATGCCAATCCGAGCAAGCGTTTTACCGGCAGCGGCGGCAATCCGGATATCAATTCATTGGCCAGACGGACCGTGTTTATTATGGTTCAGGAAAAACGGAGATTTAGAGAAGAAGTGGATTATATCACGTCCCCGGGCTGGCGTGTGAAAAAGTGGCCGGAAGGAAATATGGTTCCTAAGCAAGAGGTGTATGGAAAGTATTTCTTTGGCGGTGTGGATGCGGTTATTACGGATATGGGGGTCTTCCGCTTTGATGCTGAAGGCGTCATGTATCTGGATACAGTTCATCCGGGATTCACAGCAGAGCAGGTTAAGGAAAAATGCAGCTTTGACTTGAATATATCCCGAGTCAGTGGAGAAACTCTGCCTCCTACCTACGAGGAATTGGATCTGCTGTACAAGGTGGTGGATCCAGAGGGGATCTTCCTGCCGTAAGGTAAAATCTGACGCGTGGTAAAATCTCATTTGTAACAAGAATGGCGTTGCCTGTGAAAAAAGGGGGGCGCCATTCTTGTTGTTTTATGATTTCAACAGATCACTCCATCATGCACTCATAGCTAGCGCGATCACTGCCTTGATCAAACAAAATAGAGTTCCCTTCCATAAACCTGAACCGCGCGGGACAAGACAAACTTTCGCGGATAACCCGATCCATAGTGCCAAAGCGAGGAGCTGCCAACAACTGTCCCTCGTTCACACCAACTGTTATGGTCAGCTGATATTTCCCTTGCTTGATATCGATAAGCCCTGGCTCACACCTCACTATTTTCACACCATTGTAGGTCGCGAGCCGATACTCACGCCCGTTCAACCAGACCACGCAGATACAGCCCCAGAACCTCACGCCATAAAAAGGGATTCTCGCCACAGACACCATAACGGAAAAATCAGGCTCGGCAGGCTCAAAATCATTGCATTGCACCCATATGTATCGACTTGGAAATGAACGGCCGCTGTCAGACTCGATATACCCGAGACCCCCTGTAAAATCAAACACCTCGCCATTGAGACTCACGGCGCCACAAAGTTCATGCTTCATACTGGCAATACCATGGCGGCACTCCATGGGGAAAAAGCGGAACGGCCCCATGATGTCACCGCAAATGGGTGTTGTGCCTGTATACCTAATTTCTCCTGACAACGTCACCTCTGGATGACTGATATCGAGGGTTATCCCGGAAAGAGAGAATGTGTTCTCCCCAACATGAAGACTGTCACCCTTTTGAAATGCGGACAGGGGATAAGGAATCATATAAGCTCGACTGTCTGTAATAACCTGCACAAACGCGCCGCCCTCAGCCCTCCCGGGAATAATCGCCAGCGACCTGTCTTTTGACTGGTGTTTGTAATACCACCCCTCGAAGCGCCCCCTCATCATAATCATCATAATCATAAGGAAAAATCGACCTTTCGAAAGTCTTTCATAGATCCTCCAGATCTTCTTCAAACACAGCCCTTTTTCGCCTCTCCGTCCAAAATATCGTATCCCTTGAAAAAAAACATGGGGCAAGATGGATCAAAGGAAAATCTTCGGAAAATCTTCCAATAGAACTATGTGGAAAGATAATAGCATACTTTTAGTAAAAATACTACAATTATGATAAAATTTCAATAATTTCCATAGAAAATTCTCTCGAAAAAAATTTGCTATTCTGATTTTGCTTTGTTATAATATGATGGTGTCTGATGAGAGGGGTTCTTGCGCCGACGTAGCTCAATTGGCAGAGCAGCTGATTTGTAATCAGCAGGTTGCGGGTTCGAGTCCCATCGTCGGCTCCAAACAATGGGTAGGTGGCCGAGTGGTTAAAGGCGGCAGACTGTAAATCTGTTCCGAGAGGTACGCTGGTTCGAATCCAGCCCTGCCCACCATAATCATATCGTACACCGTTCGTACAGCGTTCGCACACCGTTCATACAGCAAAAACATCGCGGGGTGGAGCAGTGGTAGCTCGTCGGGCTCATAACCCGAAGGTCGTCGGTTCAAATCCGGCCCCCGCAACCAATTTTACCAACAACCGACTTCAGTGTAGAAGCTATGCTGAAGTTTTTTGATGTCTTGACATCTATACGCTCTATTAACAGACATATGGCTTTTTCATCCGGTGCTGACCATCCTTGGATCATGACTTATGATGATTGCGTGCTTATTTGGGAAATCTATGGGAAGTATGCTATACTATTAAGAGAGAATGTATTAGGATAAAAGGACTGGTTGTAATGATGTTCAATTTGAATACAAGATTACGGGGTGGTAAGGCGGGAATAACGGCATTGCAAAAGGAATTAGGCACAGTTGGGGCAACATATTTTCTCCGGCAATTCAGCACCGGACAGGGTGATTACACCGCTGAGCGCAATACCCTATTGCAAGGGCTTACGTTGGACGATATTATTAAAAACGTTCGAGAAATTGATGAACAGGAAGCATGAAACCCTATGCCAAGCCATTCTCTCTATGCCGCTCACAACAAAGTTTTGGTCGAGATGTTACCTGATACACAGCTTGTAATGCCTGAGCGCAAACTATTGAGGATTCCGCACATATAAGCAGTATTAAAACAAAAAAGAGACGCTACCTATAGCAATCTACCAAAAATTGAGGAGAGCGCATGATAAAACCAACTGAAGTGAAAACCAATGCTCAGAGGCTTGAAGAGCAGAACTACAAATTCAGAACATTTCTGAAAAGCCGCGCCGATGATGAAGAGCTAGACATGCAGTTTTTGGACCTTCATAAGAAACTGTTCGAGAATTACGATTGTTGTAAATGTGCCAATTGCTGTAAGACATATGACATAATCCTCGCGGATGACGAAGTCAAAAGAATAGCGGCGTTTCTTAAAATTACGGAGGACGATTTCGCCGCGGAATATTTGACCAACACAGATGCGGACGATGAGAGACCTTATAAATTTAAGAATAATCCATGTGCATTTCTTGGCGGCGGTGGGCGTTGCCGGATACAGGACTGCAAGCCCGATGTTTGTGCCGGATTCCCATTTACCGACCAACCTGAAAGGTTAGCGAGCATGTACAGCGTTATTGAACACGCAGAGGTCTGTCCTGTGGTCTTTGAAATACTCGAACGATTGAAAGTGATGTACGGTTTTCGGAACAGGAGGTAAGGCGTTATCCCTTTACTCACATGTGGGTATTAAATCCAAACAGAATAGCGGGAAAAGTTTCATGCAAACTATGTTGTGGTCCCCCGCAACCAAGAAAAAAGTGCCTGTAGCCTAGTGCTGCTCAACGTAAATATACCGACCACAGGTAAGCTTGCCCAGATGATATAAAATAGTGTAGAATTTCCTCAAAAAGAGAGGAGATTCAGTGAAGTGGCAATAAATAAAGCAGCAGTC
>WRII01000073.1 GCA_009782825.1 Peptococcaceae bacterium | reverse complement strand
ATAAAAGCTACCCTGGGGATAACAGGCTTATCTCCCCCAAGAGTTCACATCGACGGGGAGGTTTGGCACCTCGATGTCGGCTCATCGCATCCTGGAGCTGTAGCAGGTTCCAAGGGTTGGGCTGTTCGCCCATTAAAGCGGTACGTGAGCTGGGTTCAGAACGTCGTGAGACAGTTCGGTCCCTATCCGTCGCAGGCGTTGGAAATTTGAGAGGAGCTGTCCTTAGTACGAGAGGACCGGGATGGACAGATCACTGGTGTACCAGTTGTTCCGCCAGGAGCACCGCTGGGTGGCCATATCTGGATAGGATAAGCACTGAAAGCATCTAAGTGCGAAGCCAGCCTCAAGATGAGATTTCCCACAGAGTTTTTCTGGTAAGACCCCTGATAGATGATCAGGTAGATAGGCCGGGAGTGGAAGTACGGTGACGTATGAAGCGGATCGGTACTAATAGGTCGAGGTCTTGATCTTTACTCTTTAAGGTAACCTTAAAGGCTATGCCGGTTAGAAACGCTTCTGGTTGAAGACTATCAACTGGACTATTCGATGAGAATTATGCGGTTTTGAGAGAACACAAGGAGTGTGGAGTACGAGTCCATGATTCGATGTTCCGAATCACTCTTATCTCCCGCCTCTCACCTCTCATGTCCCAATAATCTGGTGGCTATACCGGAGGGGTCCCACCCGTTCCCATCCCGAACACGGTAGTTAAGACCTCCAGGGCCGACGATACTCTCAAGGAAAAATAGGTCGCTGCCAGATACCTAATGAGCCTGCCATGCACTGATCCTTCAGTCTTGGCGGGCTCTTTGCTGGAAATTCCCACTTTCCTGTTGAACATTCAGGGTATAAATGGTATCATAGAGCAATGAAAAAGGAGCACCCCCATACAGGGGGGCGTTAAGGAGTACATAGCAGCTGATATTGTGCACCTGTTGAAAGGCGGTAGAGATGAGCTTACTGAAAACGATTATTGATGGAAATGCCCGGGAGGTTAAGAAATACACCAGAAGGATTGACCAAATCAATGCCCTCGAGTCCCAGACGCAGAAACTGTCCGATGAAGATCTGAAAGGGAAAACCGCTGAGTTTCGCCAGAGACTTGACCAGGGTAGCCCTCTCGATGATCTGTTGCCGGAAGCTTTCGCCGTGACCCGGGAGGCGGCTTGGCGGGCTTTGGGTCAGCGCCATTATGATGTTCAGCTGATTGGGGGTATGGTGCTTCATGACGGACGCATCGCTGAAATGAAAACAGGGGAAGGCAAAACCCTGGTGGCCACGCTGCCCTCCTACCTGAACGCGCTGACGTCAAAAGGGGTCCATGTGGTCACAGTCAATGATTATCTGGCCCGGCGCGACTCGGAATGGATGGGACAGATTTATTCAACCCTGGGTCTGTCGGTAGGTCTGATTGTCCATGGCCTGGATCAGGGGCAGAGACAGGAGAATTACGGGGCCGACATTACTTATGGCACCAACAATGAATTTGGCTTTGACTATTTAAGGGACAATATGTCATCCAGCCTGGCTCACTTGGCCCAGCGGCCTCTGAATTTTGCCATTGTTGACGAGGTGGATTCGATTCTCATTGATGAGGCGCGGACACCCTTGATTATTTCGGGACAAGCTGATAAGCCCACAGACCTGTATGTGCGTGTGGCGAGAATGATGCCGCGCTTGAACGTGGACGAAGATTACACAGTTAATGAGAAAGACCGGCTTGTGGTGCTGACAGAGCAAGGGGTGGCCAATGTGGAGAAACGGATGGGCCTGGACAACCTGTATGACGACCTCCATAATGAGGTGGCTCATCATATTAACCAAGCCTTGAAAGCCCATGCGCTGTTCCGCAGAGATCGCGACTATGTTGTTAAAGACGGCGAAGTGATTATTGTCGATGAGTTTACTGGGCGCCTCATGTTTGGCAGGCGGTACAGCGAGGGCTTGCATCAAGCCATTGAAGCCAAGGAAAACGTGAAGATTGAACGGGAGAGCCAGACTCTGGCCACCATTACATTCCAGAATTATTTCCGCATGTACAAGAAACTATCTGGCATGACAGGGACAGCCAGGACGGAGGAACAGGAATTTATCAGTATTTACGGCTTGGATGTGGTCGAGATTCCGACGAACCGGCCTATGATCCGGGATGATATGCCTGACGCTGTCTTTAGAACGGAGGCAAGTAAATTCGATGCTGTGGTTGAGGCGATCAAAGAACGCCATACTATAGGGCAGCCTGTACTTGTAGGGACTATTTCCATTGAAAAATCCGAGTACTTAAGTCAAAAACTCAAAAAACTGGGGGTTCCGCACCAAGTTTTAAATGCTAAATTCCACGAAAAAGAAGCTGAGATTGTGACTCAGGCCGGACAGACCCACATGGTAACTATTGCCACCAACATGGCGGGGCGCGGGACGGACATTGTTCTGGGCGAGGGCATACAAGATTTGGGCGGACTCCACATTATGGGGACGGAACGTCACGAATCCAGGCGAATTGACAATCAGCTGCGTGGGCGTGCCGGGCGTCAGGGTGATCAGGGGTCTTCCCAGTTCTATATTTCCATGGAAGATGATCTCATGCGCCTGTTCGGCGGGGAAAATGTGGGAAACCTCATGGATAGGCTGGGTATGGAAGAAGGCATGGTCATAGAGTCCAAGATGCTGAGCCGCAGCATCGAGTCAGCCCAGAAGCGGGTAGAGAACCGCAACTATGAAATCCGGAAAAACGTTCTCAACTATGATGATGTCATGAACAAACAGCGCGAGGTCATCTATGCCCAGCGCCGGGAAGTGCTGCACCAAGACAACCTGAAGGACCATATACTGGGAATGGTGGAAACGATTATTGAGGAGACTGTGGACAGATATGCCGCCGAAAGTCCCCACCCGGAAGAGTGGGATCTGGAAAGCCTGCTGGTTTTTGCGGAAAAAATCTTCCTGCCCGGCCATACGTTGGCTCGTGAGGATTTGGAGCCTTTGAGCAAAGATGATATGATTGACTTTTTGCTTGACAAGGCCAAAGAAGTTTATGACGTCCGGGAGGAAACCTTCGGGGAAGAGCTCATGCGCTCCATCGAGCGGGCTGTCATGCTCCAGATTGTTGACACTCATTGGAAAGACCACTTGGACGCCATGGATACCCTCAGAGAGGGGATTGGGCTCAGAGCATACGGCCAACGAGATCCTTTGGTGGAGTATCGCAATGAAGCCTATGACATGTTTCAGAATATGATCGCGTCCATTCAAGAGGAAGTTGTGACCTACATTATGCGCGTGACCCCGAAAATCACGGAAGCCGCGCCTGAACAGCCCAAGAATGTTACAGAAAACCTGTATGAAGATACGGCGGCGCCGAAGCAGCCGCGCCGAACCGGACCGCAAATCGGGCGCAACGATCCCTGCCCGTGCGGCAGCGGCCTGAAGTATAAAAGGTGCTGCGGCGCGGGGTGATGGGTGGGACCCGATAAATTAGAGATCCCTTTAGCAAATATAACATAAGGAAGTGATGAAGTGCTTGCCGAATGGAAACGAGAAATCGAATCCCTAAAAACCAGCCTTGCAGATCTGAGGGTTTCCCTTTGACGTCCCTGGACGTGAACACCACCTGGAAGGTCTCGAACACCACTTAAACGATCCGGGATTTTGGGATGATCCCCAATCTGCCCAGAAGATCATGCAGGAATTATCCAGGCACAAGGACAAAATCGAGCTGTATGCCCGATTGGAGAGGGAACTTGAGGATGTTGCCGTGCTCTGGGAGATCGGGATGGAAGAAGACGATGGGAGTGTGGAAGAGGAGGTGGCCCAAGGGGTCAGATCCCTGCAGAATACCTTTGCTCAGCTCCATTTGGATCTTCTGCTTAACGGCCCCTATGACCGTCATAATGCTCTGATGACACTGCATGCCGGGGCGGGAGGCACCGAGGCGCAGGACTGGGTGCAGATGCTGTTTCGCATGTATCAGCGTTGGGGAGAGAGCAGCGGCTTTAAAGCCGAAGTATTGGATCTGCTGGCGGGAGATGATGCAGGGATTAAGAGTGTCACCCTGTCTTTGCAGGGGGAAAACGCTTACGGCTATGCGAAGGCGGAAAAAGGTGTTCACCGTTTGGTGCGGATCTCGCCTTTTGACGCGTCAAGCCGGCGGCATACATCCTTTGCCTCAGTGGATGTCATTCCGGAAGTTGACCATGAAGGGGAAATCCCCATCGACAACGACGATCTTAAAATCGATACCTACCGCTCGGGAGGGGCCGGGGGACAACATGTCAACAAAACTGACTCTGCTGTGCGGATTACCCACTTGCCCACGGGGATCGTTGTTCAGTGTCAAAACGAGCGATCCCAGATTCAGAACAAAGCCTCAGCTATGCGCATTCTCATGGCGCGCCTGTTGGAAGTTAAGCGCAAGCAGCAGGAAGAGGAACTCTCTGAGATCCGCGGTGTCCAGAGCGAAATTGCTTGGGGAAGCCAGATCCGTTCCTATTGGTTTCAACCCTACACCTTGGTCAAGGATCATCGTACCAAAGCGGAGACAGGAAATGTGAGCGCGGTTATGGACGGAGAAATCGGTCTTTTCATCAATGCGTATCTTCAGCAGAACGTTGCCCGGACAGAGGGTTCCCAAGAGGGTTCCCAAGACGGTTCCTAAGAGGGTTCCCGGGAAAAGAATATTCAGAGGTGAGGGAAAGAATGTCAGAGAAAGAAAGGGTGCAGGATTTAGAAAAAACAGCCCGCAGCCTCAGACGCAGTGTCATCGAGATGCTGGAGGCGGCGAAGTCAGGTCATCCGGGGGGAAGTCTCTCAGCGGTGGATATTCTTAGTGTTCTGTATTTTCATGAGATGCGTATTGATCCGCTGAACCCCGCCTGGCCGGATCGTGATCGTTTTGTGCTGAGCAAGGGGCACGCGGCTCCGGCACTGTATGCGGCCTTGGCGCATCGGGGATTTTTTCCTAAAGATGAACTTTTGACCTTGCGTCAAATGGGATCCAGGCTCCAGGGACATCCGGATATGGCCGGGGTTCCTGGGGTGGATATGTCCACGGGGTCTTTGGGACAAGGGTTGTCCGTTGCGGTGGGCATGGCCCTGGCCGGAAAAATGGATGGTAAAACCTACCGGGTGCATGCGCTGCTGGGGGACGGCGAGATCAATGAAGGGATGATCTGGGAAGCTGCCATGGCGGCGGCCCATTACAAAGTGGATAACTTGGTCGCCATTCTGGACAACAATGGGCTGCAAATCGACGGGCCCAATGCCGCTGTTATGAATATGGAGCCGCTCTCGGATAAATGGCGCGCTTTTGGCTGGCATGTGGAGCTGGTGGATGGACATGACATGAAAGCTTTGCTGGATGTGCTGAGGAAGCTGCGTCAGACACAGGGGAAACCTGGCCTTATCATCGCGCGGACGGTTAAGGGCAAGGGGGTTTCGTTTATGGAAAACAAAGCGGAGTGGCATGGGGTGGCTCCTAACAAGGAACAAGCCGGGAAAGCCTTGAGGGAGCTGTCAGGGAGCCGCGATACCCACGATACCCACGATACCCACGATACCCATGAGACCCGTGAGACCCACGAGACCCATGATACCCATGATACCCATGATACCCATGATACCCATGATACCCATGATACCCATGAGACACTTAGGGAAGGGGGTTTTCCCCTATGACTCAGACCTTATTCGCTGAATCGGGTCAGCGTATGCCGCGTATAGGTGAAAAAATCGCTGTAAGGGAAATCTATGGCCGGACGTTGGCGGAGTTGGGCAGGGACAATATGGATGTGGTTGCCCTGGACGCGGATTTGTCTGCGTCAACGAAATCGGCGATTTTTGCCAAGGCTTTTCCGGAGAGATTTTTCAATGCCGGTGTGGCGGAGCAGAATATGATCGGGATGGCGGCGGGGCTGGCGTCGTGCGGCAAGATTCCCTTTGCCAGTACTTTTGCTGTTTTTGCCACAGGGCGCGCGTTTGAACAAATTCGTAACAGCGTGGCCTATCCCCGGCTCAATGTCAAGATTGTGGCGAGCCACGCCGGCATTGGTGTTGGCGAAGATGGCGCGTCCCATCAGGCGATAGAGGATATGGCCCTGATGCGCGCTCTGCCTCATATGAGTGTCTTGGTTCCGGCAGACGCCGTGGAGGCGAACCAGATGGTTCATGCGGCAGCGGCTTGGGCAGGGCCGGTCTATATGCGCATGGGACGCACTCCTGTGCCCACGATTTTTGATGATGGGTATACTTTTGTGATCGGAAGGGCGAAGAGTGTGTACCGCCCTCTGGAAGGGGCGCCACAGGTGACGTTGATTGGCGTGGGGTCTATGGTGGCGGAATGTCTGCAGGCGGCGAGAAAGCTTAGGGAATGCGGCGTGGAGGCTTCGGTTCTTAATTGTTCTTCTGTGAAACCTTTGGATAATGAGGCGATTGTTGCCGCGGCCCGGGAGAGCGGCGCTGTGGTGACGGCCGAAGAACACAGTGTGGTCGGCGGCCTGGGCAGCGCTGTGGCGGAGGTGTTGAGCCAGTACTGCCCGGTTCCTATGGCTTTTGTCGGGCTCAAAGATTGTTTTGGTCAATCGGGAAAGCCGGCTGAATTGATGGAGTATTATGCTTTGACAGCTGAAGATATTTTTCAGGCTGCTTCCAAGCTGGTGGCAGGAAGGAGAACACCATGATTACACTGCGCACTGTTTCCAAGGTTTATCCCAATGGGTTCCATGCGCTGTCTAATGTGGATCTGGTGATTCCTAAGAATGAATTTGTCTTTTTGATAGGATCCAGCGGCGCCGGAAAGTCGACATTGATCAAGCTGCTTTTTCGGGAAGAATTGGCGTCACAAGGGCAAGTTCTTATCAACGGTGTCGATGTGATGAGCCTGAAAAACAAGCAGGTTCCGTATCTGCGCCGGAAGATCGGAGTTATTTTCCAGGACTTTAAGCTGCTGCCCAATATGACGGTCTATGAGAATGTGGCTTTTGCCCAAAGGGTTATTGGCCAGTCTCCCAAAAAGATTAAAACGAGAACTTTGAAAATGCTGGATCTTGTGGGTCTCCTGTCCAAACGCGATGTTTATCCGGACGAGCTGTCTGGGGGAGAGCAGCAGCGGGTCTGTGTGGGCAGGGCGATGATCAATAGTCCGGATCTGCTCTTAGCGGACGAGCCTACGGGAAATCTGGATCTGGATACGGCTTGGGGTATCACAGATCTTCTCTGCAAACTCAACGAGTTGGGAACAACAATTGTCATGGCTACCCATGCAACCCATATAGTGGAAAACCTAAAAAAGAGGGTTATCCGCATGGAAGGGGGAAAGATTATTGAGGACAGTGCTCTCAATAATGTGGCGCCCAGATCTCTGCCTGTGCTTGGGGCTGCGCTTAGGTCTGGATCTTTGCCCAAGTGGGGAAGAGTTGCACCTACCCAGAGTTCCAAGCCTAGTCCAAGTCCCAGTTCCAGACCCAACCTCAGACCCAATCCCAAATCTAACCTCAGACATAAACCTTAATCCGTGTTTGTAAGGGACTCAAACGATTCGACTTTGCGGAGGACACCTGATGGAATACGTGATTAAACAGGCGCTGCGATCACTCATCCGCAATATATGGCTCAGTGTGGCTTCGATTATGACTATGATGGTTTCTTTGGCTATTTTAGGGTTTGCCCTCATCGCGCTGACTATGTCTAACACTATGGCGGCGGGGATTGAATCCAGCGTACGCGTTTCGGCTTTTGTGGGAGGCGATGGCTGGGAGGAGGATGTGGCCAAGGTTCCGGAGGTTGAGGCGGAGATTCGTGCCTTGCCGCAGGTGACGGATGTCAAGATTGTCGATCCGGACGAGGCTCTGCAGACGGTGGCTCAAGGGAAGAATAGAACTCCGGAAGAGCTGTTGCAAGAAGATTGGGGAGGGGTCAATGGTCTTGCTTATAGATATGATATAGATGTTTCTGATGTTCAGGCTGTTCCTGATATTGCGGTGCAGATCCAAAATATTCAAGGGGTGAATAGGGTGGAGTATGACCAGGAGTATTTGGAAATTGTTTCTGGATTGACGGACACAATGAAAATAGGAGGAATACTGGTGGTGGGCGTACTTACCTTTGCGACTTTTGTTCTCATCTCCCTTAATATTCGTGCAAATGTGTTTTCCCGGGAGAAAGAAATTCAAATTATGCGTTTGGTGGGGGCTAGCAATACCTTCATTCGTGGGCCTTTCTTTGTAGAAGGTGTGTTGGTGGGCAGTATCGGCGCTGTTATCGCGGTTCTTGTGGTGGGGTTCGGATCTTCCGCGTTTATCCCCTCTGTGACTCAGGCACTGAATTTTTTGCCTATTGAGGTGAACAATGTGGGACTCATTTTGGGCCTTATGGTGGGTGTGGGAGTCTTTATTGGCACGGCGGCGAGCATGCTCTCCATACGCCGGTTCTTGAAGGTGTAAGGTACTAAATCTCTCATGATTAAAGAATAGAGTGAAGACACATAATTAATGGATGCGATAAAACATAATGAATGAGATAAACACAAACAAATGAGATAAACACAAACAAACGAGACAGCTATTTTTATTTATATATTTTTACAAGTGATCGTGCTCAAACATCTACCATCGAGAGCAAAATTCAACACCGAACGGCAGCAGGCGCCCAGAGAGTGCAAATTTAACGACGAACACAGTAAGGATCGTAGCGAAAGGAGAACGCAGATGCAACACTACCCGAAGGGAAAGGAACAGGCGGATATGGGGCGGATATGGGGAAGGCGGATAGGGCGCCGGGTTCTGGTATTCCTGTTGGTGAGTGCGATGATGATGGGGTTTGTGCAGCCTCTGGCTGCCGAATCTTTAGAAGACTTGACGAAACGCAGCAAAGATATTCAGAACCGTCAGGATAAGGCTACGGAGGACTTGTCCAACTTTAGAGATGTGGAGAAAGAGATAGAAGATGCTATCACTGAGTTGGAAGAGCAAATTGCGGATGCTGAGGCTCAGGTGACGCTCAAGGAGGCTGCCCGGGCGGCTGTGGAGGTCAAGGTCAAGGAGGCTCAGACACGTGTGGACGCGAAACAAGCCGATGTGGCTCAGTGTCAGAAGGTCATGCGTTCGCGGGCCAATGCTCAATACAAGGATGGAAACGTGGGGGCTTTGGAGTTGTTGCTGCAGGCTAAAGATTTTTCGGATTTGCTGGCCCGCGCTGAATATTTGAAACGTCTGGAGGAAAAAGATCGGAAGGAGCTCAACAATCTGAAGACCAGCAAAGAGCAGCTTGAGAGCGAGAAGGCTAATCTGGCGGCTCAGATGGAGGCCCAAGAAACCTTAAAGAATGAAGCCCTCCAAGCCAAGGCTGTTCTGGATGAAAAAACAGAAGAACATAAGGGGGCTTTAGCGGAAAACAAGAAGAGACAAGATGAATTGGCCAGGGAGATTGATGCTTTGGAGAAAGAGGCCGAAGAGGTCGGGGAAAAGATTAAAGAGATCCAGGATCAGAGTCAAAAGGAAGGGTCAAGCGCCGGAAACGGAAGTATTAATACATGGCCTGTGCCCAGCTCTAAAACGATTTCCAGTTCCTATAGAACGGCGAAGCGCCCCAACCATACAGGGGTGGATGTGTCGGCCCCTCAAGGGGTTGCCATTGTTGCGGCCGGTGATGGTGATGTCATTATTTCCGGATGGGGCGGCGGATATGGCAATTATGTGGTCATTGATCACGGCAGCGGGATGTCTACTCTGTATGCTCATATGGTGGCGCCTGGGATTGCGAAAGGCACGAAGGTTAAAGCGGGGCAAAACATTGGTAAAGTGGGCAGCACGGGGAACAGTACGGGACCTCATCTCCATTTTGAAGTGCGCAAGAATGGGAAAGATATCAATCCGAAAACGGTATTTTCGTGGCTGCCTTAGAAAGTGGGAAAAAGTCTTGCGGATTATGCAGCATTCGTGTCCAATGATGCAAGAGAGTGATTAGGGGAGGGAATACTTTTTGTCTGAATTCAAGTGGAGCAAAGCTTTTAAGTATGCTCTGGCAACAACGGCCTTGTTCTTCCTGATGGTTTATGTAATTATCAATGTGCTTGTGGCGGTAAACTACGCGCATCTGGGGCGGCTGTCAAAAGTGATGGAGATTATCAGCAAAGAATATGTGGAGGAAGTGTCGCTGGAGAAGCTTGTGGATGGGGCCATTGAGGGAATGGTCAATTTGGATCCGTATTCTGAATTCCACACGGCTGAGGAGCATGAGTGGATGATGAATCACATTGAAGGGGAATTTGGCGGGATTGGGATTTATTACAAAACGGAACAGGACAGGCTTGTGATTACGGAGGTTATCAGGGGGGCTCCTGCTGAGAAGGAGGGTCTGGAAGCCGGTGATGAGATTCTTAGGGTTGATGGTGAGGATGTGGCTCATCTGACACAGGGGGAAACGATTACTAAAATGCGCGGCCCGGAGGGGTCACAGGTGACGGTGGATGTGTTTCGCGGGTCAACTCAAGAGCATTTTCAACAGGTGCTCACCCGCGCTATTATCAGTGTCTCATCGGTAGAATGGGCTCCTTATCCGGGGGAAGAGGATATGGCGGTGGTTTATATTTCTACCTTTAATAAGCGTACTTTCAATGACTTTGATGGTGTTCTCAAGGAGATTGACGCGGAAAACCGCTATAAGGGAGTGATTATCGATTTGCGCAATAACCCGGGCGGTGAACTTAATGCCGGGATTGCCATGACGAGTCGTTTTGTCCCTCAAGGGCCTGTTATGTATACGGTGGATCGGCGCGGCGCGATGCAAAGTATGAATAGAAGAGAAGGGGTGGAGTTCCTCAATCGTCCTTTTGTTCTGCTGGTTAATGAGAATTCTGCTTCTGCTTCTGAAGTTCTCATTGGAGCTGTTAAGGACTATGAGACTGGATCCATTGTGGGGACGAAAACTTTTGGGAAAGGTGTCATACAGAGCCTGTTTTCCTTGGATGAAGATACGGGGATTAAACTTACGGTACAAAAATATTTGACTCCTCATAAAAAGGATGTGCATGGGGTCGGTATTGAGCCTGACTACCTGGTGCAGCTGGAAAAGGATGAGAAGATAACTGTGCTGCCGGAGGAGACCCCGGATAGCCAAATGCAGAAGGCTTGTGAGGTGCTAAGGGGGAGGATTTAGCGGGAGGGAAACTTTTATGGTGCAAAGAAGGGTCTCGCGGGCGATTTCTATAGCGGGACTGAGGATTGGCGGTCAGGAGCCGATTGTCATCCAATCAATGACGAATACGGATACCCGGGATTGTGCGGGGACGCTGGCGCAAATTCGGGCTTTGGCGGATGCGGGATGCGAGCTTGTGCGTGTGGCTGTGCCTAATCACGAAGGGACTGAGGCGCTTAAACATATTTGCTCTCAAAGCCCGCTGCCTGTGGTCGCGGATATCCATTTTGATTATCGATTGGCGCTGGCTTCTATCGGCAACGGGGTTCATGCTCTGCGCTTAAATCCGGGAAATATTGGCGCGAGGTGGAAGATTCAAGAGGTGGTTCGGGCGGCGAAGGAGAAGGGAATTCCTATTCGTGTGGGTGTCAATGCGGGGTCTTTGGAGAAGGATATTTTAGAAAAGAAGGGGCCGAAACCAGAAGCTCTTGTGGAGAGTGCACTGCGTCATGTGCGTATGTTGGAGGAGGAGGATTTTCGGGAGATTAAGATTTCGCTGAAATCTTCTCATGTTCCGACGATGTTAGAGGCGTATCGCCAAATGGCTCAGGTGGTGGACTACCCGCTGCACCTGGGGGTGACGGAGGCGGGGACTTTGCGGTCGTGTATGGTCAAATCTTCTATTGGCATTGGGTCTCTTTTGGCGGAAGGGATAGGGGATACGATCCGGGTTTCCTTAACAGGGGATCCGGTGAAGGAGATTCCGATTGCCCGGAGTATTTTACAGGTTTTGGGCTTGGGGGGGTATGGGGCGGAACTGGTTGCGTGCCCTACATGCGGCCGGACGGGGTTTCCTCTGATTGAATTGGCTGAGAGGGTTGAGACGTACTTGCTGGCATTGCCCCCGCTTAAGCGCAAGCTTACTGTGGCGGTGATGGGGTGCGTGGTCAACGGACCTGGGGAAGCCCGCGAGGCGGATCTGGGGGTGGCGGGCAGCGGCAATGTGGGGATTTTGTTTAAAAAGGGGCAGGTTGTGGAGAAGGTGCCGGTGGAACTTCTGTATGATGTGCTGGTGAAGGGGATTGGGGAGTTTGTTGAGGACGCATTTTGAGGCATTTTGATCATTTGATTGCGCCTGATTGCGCCTGATTGCGCCGAAAATTGACCTTTTTGTACCAGAATCAATCGTTTGGGTAAAAAAATCTTGCCTGAGGAATCAAACCTCCAAAGTTGGCAAAAGATAACTTGGTTACACGCTTTAAGGGACTGACCCGTGATGGGTCCTAAGTTATCTTAGTTACAGTCCCTTACCCAACAAAAGGAGGAAGTGTCGCATGGAACTGAAAGGGAGCCGTACCGAAACGAATCTGGCTGCCGCCTTTGCCGGCGAAGCTCAGGCTGGCAACAAATACACCTATTATGCTTCGAAAGCTAAGGACGAGGGGTATGAGCAGATTTCAGGAGTCTTTTGGGAAACTGCCGAGAATGAAAAGGAACATGCAAAATTGTGGTTTAAATACCTGAACGGCATCGGCTCCACCGAACAAAATCTTAAGGCTGCGGCGGACGTTGAGCGTTATGAATGGTCGCAGATGTACGCGGAATTTGCGCGGGTGGCTGAAGAAGAGGGATTCATAGAAATTGCCGCGTCTTTTCAAAAGGTGGGGGAGGCCGAAGCTGCTCACGAAAAACGCTATGCCAAACTTTTGCTGAACATAAAAAATAACGAGGCTTTCCGCCGCAGCGAACCTCAGCGCTGGCATTGCCGCAACTGCGGTTATGTTCATGAGGGGACGGAAGCCCCTGAGGTGTGTCCGTCTTGTAAACATTCTCAGGCGTATTTCGAGCTGTATGGGGAGAATTATTAGTGTGTTGAGAGGTGTTAGCCAGAATGAAAAAACCCATTTCGGTTTTGTTATTGATTATTCTTTTATTATTTGTGCCGGCTTGCCGTGATGTCGGCAAGGGTTATGAATTGACTGATCAAAATGCAGACGACACCTCATCTGACGAGTTTGTGAGCTTGTCAGATGAGGTGAGTGGTTATAAAAAGATACATGTGTATGTTGCCCTTTGTGATAATAGGTATCAGGGAATTGTGCCTGTTCCGGCAGGAATTGGCAATGGGCAGGATGCTGACAGCAATCTTTATTGGGGATGTGAGTATGGTGTGCGCACATATTTCAAAAAAAGTGACAAGTGGAGCCTCGTTAAACAGATCAAAAACCCTAAAAGGCATATACTTGAACGGATAATCTTGAAGAATACAACCGCCCAGGCTTATTTAGTCGCAGATGCTTATGATGGGCAATATATTAAGGATGCCACAATCGACATGTTGAAAGCGACGTCGGGAGATGATCAGGAATATGTAGAGGTTGAGGATATGAAGCTGGTGTTCGGGGGCGGTGCGGATCTGGTTGCCTATATAGGACATAACGGGTTAATGGATTTTAGCCTGGATGCTGCAATTCAGGCTAAAGATGATAAGAAACGGCAAGCTGTTATTTTGGCCTGTGCAAGCAGCAGCTATTTTAAAAACTACATCATTGCCAGCGGCGCGAATCCGCTTTTGTGGACGACCCAGCTTATGTGTCCGGAGGCCTACACATTAGAGGCGGCTCTAGAAGGGTATCTTTTGGGGGAATCGGATCAAAGTATATATGACAGGGCAGCCGGAGCATATAGCAATCTGAGTTTTCCTATTATTTCTACTAAAAACCCCTGGGTATCCCGTTAAACCCCTGGAAATAAAGCGTTTTCGACAATTGGCTTGCTTGACATCCTCCTCAGTTATTAGTATAATTATACTA
>WRII01000072.1 GCA_009782825.1 Peptococcaceae bacterium | reverse complement strand
GAGCAAATATGTGTACTTGTCAAAAGTATCCAATATCTCCGCTTCAGCCTCATTCAGCTCCAACTCATCCGCGATCTGTTCATGGGTTTTATTTTTTAACATCTTTCTGTGTATAATCATTTATACATATTTTTAAAGTCAATCAGCCAATTCCTGCTGTTTTTTGTGTGTTCATAATCTTTCTTGAGTGTATGAATCACAAATAAAAAATATACCCCTATTAACAACATACAACCACTAATGGTTAAGACAATTAACAGACAACTATATTCTATTATAAATTTCCCAACGAGAAACCCCACAGGAAACACAGATATTAGTGCTATCACAAATACAAGGTAGTCAGACGATGAAAAACGATATTTTTCCTTTTCTTCTTTTGCAGTGCTATTTGGGAATACTGTTGAAAAGATAGATTCAAGATATGAATTCATATCCTCATAATCATTTAGTCGATTTTGGCTTATGGCCAAAGCAAGAATCTGGCAAGTATTAACATAGTGTCTATGCCAGCTACGAATTTTCAAAGAATACAAAGTTAACAGAAAAACAACAGCTGAGGCAAAACAGATATAATAATCGTACTAAAATCGAGAGGGGTATTACGTATCAATTCTTGCGCAAAATACAAAGTCAAAATAGATGTCGATAAAGTGATCACTTGCCACAATTTATGAGATTGTTCTTTCAAGTGACCATTGCATTCTGTGTATATTGCTAGTAACAAATTTTGGTTCACTTCAAGATTAAGATTATCCATACATTTCACACTCCTCCACCAATTATATTTCATGTTCTCTTTTATAGGAATTCATTAACATTAATTATACTAGAAAGCCACTTGTAGTCAAGCAGAATAAACCACGACTGGCAGAATAAACCGCGACAATATCCGTCTTTGCTGACAATATCCGTCTTTGCGCCAACATCAAGTCTACCATGCGGCCATAGCTTTGCACCCCATCACTGAGATTATGCGTTTTCAAATAAGTATCGTTAATCTGTGTAAATGTCCTTGCCACATCTCCCTCAAACATACGCCAATAAGCGCGGTTAGCATTAATATCCGCGATAATCTCCGGGCTATAGCGGCTATATACTTCATGATAAGCCTCTGCATCAACCCTATACAACTGGCTCATAGCGTGCGTTACGGCCAAAAAATAGCCGGAATAGCGCAAATAGGCGTCATCCGAGTTGGCACACACAACAAACGCAATGAAATTCGCCTCATCCTCCCGCGCAAATCCCTGCCGGTGGGCCATCTCATGGCATAGAACGGCCCCTTTATCAAGCACAGGAACGTCATTATTAAAGTTGGCTTCGCCGGTATATGGAAAATAGATGCCGGTGATGCCCGTATAGGAAACAAGACGAGAGATCGCGATGGGCTTTGCAAAGCCGGTTACGCCAGAAATCCCGGCAATTTTATCATGCTTCGCCTTCGTATACGCAAGGCGCGTTTTTTCTTGGAGATCAGCAACAGACGGCTGATCAGCCGGCGTACCCTCTTCATGTGAGGACAGCGCCCCTCGCGCGTCATTCGCCTTCCCGACCAGATCCACGCAAAGGGCATAAAGCTCCTCCTTCGTACTCAGAGCTTCCGGCAGCCCGGCAATGACGCTATAAGGGTGTCTATAATAATTATAGCCCCAAAGGAAATAAAACAGGAAATAGCACACACCACAGACAATAAACACCTTTTGCAGCGTTTTTAAGACCCTCCAGACTCGGCCCCCTTTGCCGCGAAAAAGACGAACACTAAATAAAACAAGCGCACCCAAAACCACGATGGATCCAACCCCCAGGATAATTTCAAAAAAAGAAAAATACGGCAGGTATTGAAAAGGGAGCGCCCCGGAAATCAAGGGGTACAAAAAAGTACTGTAAACATTTTCAATGAATGCGGGGTTATTTTGCGCGAACACTGTTGACAGCCATGTAAGAGGGAAGATAAGCAGCCACAACATGTTTAGCAGGTATCTCCTTCTCTCCGCATTCATAGAAAACATTTAAACACCCTTTTCTACAGGATTAATTCTTCGGTAGATATTCACACCTGCCCGAACCACAAGTGTTATCAAAAAAGGCCCGCCCCAAACGACTACGACACCCCACTTAACAGAATTTTTGAGGATAAAATCGCGCTCATACGCCCCGGAGATAAGCGGCTTGGACACTTCCACCCGCCCCTCGCCGGTAGTTATGCGAATGTTTCCGGCATGAACCCACTGCTTCCGGGTCTTCGGATCTAACCACTCAGCCCCCTCAACCTGCTCCAAGGCATCTACCAGTGCTTTCAAACCCTCCACCCCCAAATAGGGATGATAGAAGGCGGAGAGATACGCGTTGGGATACTGCCGGTTAATCTGAATGGTTTTCCGAATCGATTCCAAAGAGTGCAGCTCATTACGTTCTTCTATATACCCCAATGTCTCCGGGCATAGTCTCATTCCATGAAAAAAGGCCGGCTGTGACTCCATCAGAGAAGCCTCCGCTTCTAAGCGTGTCGTGTCCGTCAATTGGACTTGACCAAAGTAATGGCTGAAATATTCGGAAACAACCTTATATCCCTGGGCGGACATAGAATAGTGAGGAGCTTCAAAACCCACCGGATATAACTTATGGGTAACGAGTTCCTGCACCCCCATAACGATAGCCCTTTCTATATATTCGCGTTCAAATGCTTTTCCATTCGCCAAAAAATCCAGGTATGCGGCTTCACTGTTAAAATCCGCTCTTGTTAAAGCTTCGGTTGTTCTTTCCTGGTAAATTGGCCTATCGTTTTCCACATCCCAAAACTCAAAACCTTCTCCTGTTTCATCACTCCTGTACTGATGCCGGTACCCATGCAAGATGATGCTCGCGCCATGATCCTGCATATATTGCAAGGTTTCAACCAGCTTCGGCGCATCATCATAGTGCATTTCTCTGTCGCCGCTGATATAGGTGGGAATGACAGCAATTAAATACGGTATTTTTTTTTCGGCCAAATATTCGGCTATTTCACGCAAACGCTCAGGGTCGGCATTGGGGTGAACATCTTCCAAGCGCAGATAACATGTAATTTTCGGGGGATGAGGTTCCCCGAAAAATCCGTTCAGCGCTTGTGTGAGAGATCTGGCCAAGATTTCCTCGCTGCAGATAACCCGATCCCCTTTTTGGACTATGACAGGAATCTGCTCCTTGGTTTTTGTCGTTGCTGAAGCTAAAATTTTCACCCCGGCATCTGCGTGTACCTCAAGTTTACTGATATACCATTTTTCAGGCGCAGCTTCCTCTATCTCCTGCGGCAGATACCGCACTGCCGTTATCACCTCATTATCCGATGTATGGACAAAAGAAAATTGGCTGCCCAGCTGAGCAAAATTCCTGCCAATGGCGAACACAGGCCCTGAATATCTGTCCAGCGCCTCAGTGAACCTAGCCGGCAAGGCCTTCTCTACGCAGCTGAAATAGACAATATTGGAGAAGCTATCCAGCATCTCGACATCACACGTTTCGGCATCAGCTACAGTAATATCGCCGGTAAACTGACCGACGAGTAAATCAAGGAAATTCACCTGATCGATTTGACTTTCATCCTGCAAGGTATAGAGAATTAAAGTTTTAGCCGGTTCGCCAGCTAACTCCGCATGCAGAACCGGCATGTGCAGAATAGGGACCGCCATCCCCATGAGAACTGATACACACAGGCAGATACCTGCTTTGACCCCTTTTTTCATCACAAACATCCTCATGTAAGCCCCATTTGGCATCTGAATGATCCTCCAAAAGTGTTACTCATATCCCCGAGCCTTGGCCGACAGGAATAACATCCCGTTATTCCCGCCAGGCAGCACCAGACTGTTTTCGTCGAATTGCAGGAACTGTAAACTTATGGCGAGAGCGCCAGGGCATATCCGCGATTTCGTCGAATTGCAAGCCCATATTCAGTAAGATATCAGCATCTTCTATTCTAAGTAAGTGCTTAAAATTGAAGGCGATAATGACCTGTTCATAATTAATACGGCCTTGTTCATACAACTCCATAATCAGCGAATGGGCTTGATTGGGGATAGAATGGTACATGATGCTTAACGCTTCAAGAACGCCTTTTTCTGAAATGAAAACGGCTGTCACTTCAATATGGTATTTTCGCCGTAAAATTTCTTGGGCATTCTCAGAACTGGCGTTGCAAAAAGCCACCACAAACCCCTTGTCCGTTTCAAGCAGCGGCACAATGAGAAGCTCTCGCAGCAGGTTTTCACGAAACAAATACGCATATTGCGCCAGATTATATTGGTTAAGGCTTGACTCTTTGACGAACGGCATCAATTTGACGCGCGCCAAAGCTTCCATCAGCACTGCTTCGGTAATGATCTTATTTTCCACAAGATAGGCGCCCAGTTTTTTGTCTTGAGCTTTCGATTCTAACAAAGCACGCTGCAGGTGCTGTACCGTTACACTGCCTTTTTCCAAGAGAACGTCCCCCAGCTTTCTATGGTACCGCTTCAAAATATCTTTGCCTAAAAAACTGTGATCCGTTTTGGCCCAGGCCAGCTTCTTTTTTTCCTGCGCTTTAGAAATATCAGTAACCACAAGCTTTTTATCCGAGGGGGTTTTGGAGTTCCCAAAAATATTCTGCTTATGGGCTTTGAGAGTTGCGATCGTGTTAATGAGGTTTCCCCAGACCGTCCGCACGGAAACAATTGGCGGAAACAAACACGCCAGAAACACGCTGCGCATGCCATAAACATTGTAAATGGCAATGCCTTTGGCGATTTGATTTTTCAGCATGATCACAAGAACAGCCAAGCTCAAATACCAACTGAGGCTATACTGGGGATAGATCGGGAGAAACGCGGGATAAAAAAGCGACGCCACAAAATAAATCACCACCGGATACCCGACGAAAGAAAACAGATTACTCACTTTCGGCTTCAAATCTTTATACATTGAATAGCGGCCCGCCAAGCTCATTTGCTTGTTTTTCAGAATCCCTATTTGCTTGTTTTTCAGAATGTTCGCTAAGCCGAAGGATCGCATGGTGATTCCCAAAACCCAGCGGCATTTCTGCTTCACGGCAGCTTTCAACGTGTTAGGAAAGATCGAGCGGGTAGCAATAAAATCCCACACCTGCTTGTGACCTTCGGTAATTCGCGGCACCCGCTCAAAAACATAGTAATTCTGTATGTTCCGCTCAAAAAAAGTCAAAGCCAGGAGGTAATCCTCTGTAAGACTGTCTTTACTCAACGCGTCTTGTTTCCCAAAGTATTGGATGGCTTGGCGGGAGATGACAAATCCTGTGCCCGCCGAAGGAACCAAGGCTCCTAAATTGCGTCTATTTCTCATGGTGATGAAATGGTTTTCAGCAAACTCGTCAGCATATGTTGCCGTGGTTATGTTAAGGGAAAAATTTCTCAAAGTAGGTTTTTCAATAATGGGAAAGACAGGAAATTGCATGACCTGGTGAAACGCGAGCAAATAATTGGTGACCTTAAATTCTAAAGGATGAACAACGTCTTCAGCGTCGTGAATGGTCATCGACGCAAAACACCATTTCCTTTGGTGTTCGAAAAGTTTAATCTGGTTGATAACATGGTTAATATTTTGGGCTTTGGAAGTCGGGCCGGGTTTGCAATTCACTATAACATGAACATTAGGGTGTTTTTGTTCTAAATTTTTGGCAATTAATAAAGTCTCCGCATCGTTGGGATAGACACCCAAAAAAATATGATACATGGACAGTGGGTATTGGGCAGAAGCAAGGATGTTGTCTATAACATCTTCCAAGACATTTTCCTCCTGCCAGGCAGCGATGACTATTGCCAACAATTTAGGGGGGACAGAATCCAGCTTTTGCATATCCAAAGGCTTGTGCGAACGACGGAAAACCCGCTTCAACAAACTCAGGATATCCCACAGAAAATCATCTATCCCTAAAGCTAAATAAAGGATCACTAGAGTCAGCCCGACCCCATACAGAACATTTTCCATACCCATTTTTACTCCCCAACACTTCCTTGAACCGGCATGGTCGCAAAATCATTGCGTATTTATGGCACAAACTCCTTTTTCAGAAGTTGAACACTCGACATACATCGGATTATTAAGGACATGACCAAAAATATTCGCGCAGGTCATCTCTATCTCCTTTCTGTTAGGTTGGTATTAATTATATCCGAAAATGTAAAAATCTGTTATCACGAATGTCTGTTAGCACCTTCCAGACGCATCCCCCTTTCAGTAACCAGCCACGGCATCATTTCATATACAAGTATGACGGGCCGTTTTTGCATGAACAGTGCCTGATCTGCTCAAAAAAGAAGTGATAAAAGATGTTGACTCTAAAAAACAAGCTCCGGGACATCCGCGCCCATCCCATCGGCAGCGACATCATAGATAAACTGCTGCTGCGTCTGAACGTGCCGTCCCGGTTGATTGATAACCCCATTGCAGGCCGTATCCCTCTCACGATCATTCGAATTCTTACCGGCTGGCTGGTTGGCCCCGGTTTCTTTGACACTCTTTTGGAGGTTTTGAATTCTGAGCCTGAAGTCCCGATTTCCACTCCTGTGCCGCCTGACCCGGCCTGGTGGAAGGAGGCCGTATTTTATCAGATATATCCGTTAAGTTTCGCGGAGGGCGGGCTGCGCGGAATCCTGCCTAAACTTGACTATTTGCGCGAGCTGGGCATTGACGCTGTATGGTTAAGTCCGGTGTACGATTCGCCGGGGGATGATAACGGATATGATGTACGCGATTATTATGCGATACTTCCGAAATTCGGCGCCATGGAGGACATGGATGCCCTTATCGCCGGTCTCCATGCGCGTGGCATGAAACTGGTTATGGATCTTGTGCTCAACCACACCTCAGATGAACACATGTGGTTTCAATCCGCTCTGAATGATAAAGGCTCACCTTATAGAGATTTTTATTTTTTCCGTGAAGGATCCTGCGAAGGATCGGCCCCCCCTAATAACTGGACGTCATTCTTTGGCGGCCCGGCATGGAAATACTATAAGGATCAGGACGTATGGGCCCTTCACCTGTTTTCTAAAAAGCAGATGGATTTGAATTGGTCGTGTCCGGCTCTGCGTGAAGAACTTTACAAAATGGCGCGATGGTGGCTGAACAAGGGGGTAGATGGGTTCCGGCTTGATGTTGTCAACCTCATTTCCAAGCCTCCCGAAATGCCCGACGGCAGCCCTTTCATTGGCTCGCTGACAGGATCTGTCGGCGCCGAACACTATTTCCACGGCCCCCGGCTTCACGAGTATATAGAGGAACTGCGTTCAGAGGCCTTTGATCCTTATCGGGCGTTTTCAGTGGGGGAAACCCCCGGTATTGGCCTCCAGATGGGCCGTATGTTTTCTGATGCCTACCGGCGTCAGCTTGATCTTGTTTTCTTGTTCGATCACTTGGAGACACCCGGCCATATCCGTTTTGACGACTATCGTTACAAACTCACTTACCTGAAACGCTTCTATATGAGGCATTTGAACGCCGATTTGGGGCACGGCTGGAATGCGTTGTTTTTCAACACCCACGATACCCCCCGGATGATTTCCAAAATCGATCCGGAGGGCAAATATGGTGAACCCTTGGCTAAGCTGCTGGCGCTGCTGCAGCTGACTCTCCGGGGAACCCCCTTCCTCTACCAGGGGGATGAGGCAGGTATGCAAAACCAGGTTTTCACCTCAATCGACCAGATTCAGGATGTTGAAAGCCTGGGGTTGTATGCCGAACTTATCAAAACCATGCCGCCGGAGGATGCTTTCAGGCGCATTCTGGCCGGAACCCGCGACCATGCCCGCACGCCTTTGGATTGGCATGAGATCGAGCGTCAGCACGGCAGCTCGGATTCTGTGTGGAGATTCTATCAGGATTTGATTGCTTTGCGCCGTTCTTCACCGGCCTGGATCTATGGAACCCTTGAGTTTTTGCGGCCTAAAGATAAAAATCTTCTGTGTTACAGGCGCGGTCCCACGGCTGAGGATACAGCCTCTGCTGAAGATACAGCCTCTGCTGAGGATACTTTTTATGTTGAAGCCAATCTCACTCCGCGCAATGGCCGAAGCCATGCCCCGGCCATTGCCAGACTTCTTCTGTCTAATTACACCGGGGCATCCCGCACCCTGCGCCCATATGAAGCGCGTATATATAGCTTATACCCTATCTCGAAAGGGCCGCGTCCCTAGCATCACGTAGTATCAGGAAATATTTAGGCTTATTTTTTGTAGAACTCTTCGCACTGTGATATACTGTTAGAAACTGAGCCGGGGACAGAAACTGCCACCCTCAGTTTGTGTATTTTTTGTCAAAAAGTATGGAGGTACGATTAAGTATTATGGAAAAGAAGTGCGTCAAATCCGAAAACGGTACTGTATGGTATTGGCTTCATCGTCATAACAATCCAACTGCAGAATGGATTGTTATGACACACGGCCTGTCAGCTAATCATACTATGTTCGACAGACAAGTTGGGCATTTTGCCAAAACCCATTCCGTCATTACCTGGGATGTGCCTTTGCACGGCGAATCCACACCATACAAACAGTTCTCTTTTGTCAATGCGGCAAAAGAGCTGAATACCATATTGGAAACAGAGCAAGTCGCCAAGGCAGTCCTGGTGGGAATGTCAATGGGGGGATACGTTTCTCAGCAATTCATTGAAGCCTATCCCGAGAAAACCCAAGCTTTTATTGCTGTAGATACGACACCCTTCGGTCTGCAATATTACTCCCGTTCCGACCTGTTCTGGCTGTGCCACGCCGGAACGATGACCGCGTATTACCCTGAAAAAACCATGCGCAGACACTTTGTCAAAGCAAACTCCATAAGCGAAGAGGGCCGCAGGCTGATGCTGCAAATGCTTGCTCCCTTAAGCAAAAGGGATATATGCTACCAAATGAACATGGCCGGCAATGCTTTGTTTGCCGAGAACCATGACATCGAACTGACATGTCCGGTGCTCATTATTGTGGGAGAAAAAGACCAGACAGCAAAGGTTCAGCAATGCTGCAAGGACTGGGCACACAAAACCGGCTATCCTCTTGTCTGGATTCCCAATGCCGCACACCTGTCCAATGTCGATAACTGGCAGGAAGTGAATCGGGCTATAGATGACTTTATTGGAGCACAGCCTGACCTGACAGACTGCACCGCCGCGCCGGAAAAGGTATTGGAAAAGAACGTCAGATTCGGTTTCTGGAACTCTGTTAAAGAAAAAATGAGCAAGCTTGTTAATCCATGACTATGCTATCCTACTATGTGTTCTATGGCTCCTGACAACGTTCACAAAAATAGATGCTTCCGCCCATATAGGTTTCCTTCTTGACCATTCCGCCGCAGTCGGGACATGGTGACTGAACCGTCTTCCTGCTCAGTTTCGTTTTATAGCTTCCGGGATTTCCAAACACATCGCGCTCTGTATCACGTCCCCCGCCGTCAACCATGGCAGCAAGCGTAGATTTTATGCTGTGGAAAAGGGCGCGCTGCTGCTGATTCGACAGCGTGTTTATCTTCTTCTTAGGATGAAGCTTCGCGTTTAATAAGATATCTTGTAAAACGCCGTTCCCCAATCCTGGTATACGCTGTTCAGTTGCCAGAAATGCTTTTGCGCTCTTTTTTAAACATGTCTCACTAAACAAAGTCAAATAATAATCGTAATCAAACTGATCAGATAATGGTGGGACAGCCTCTTTCGCCGCCCTGTAATAAAAATTCTCATCCATTTCCCCAGCCGGAAACGCCCATAACCCGCCGTACATGGCCACCGTTCCCACAAGAGCGGATCCATCGCTGAAGGTGACCAGAAGTTGATGTTTTGCCGGAAGCTTCTCCCCAGAGTCATAGTACCGCAGTGTCACACCATCTCCAAAGTGAAGCACCGCGCCTTGCGCGCTGATTTCAATTCTGCCGCCATAGGGTTGGGTCTTTTCAAGTGTTCGCCCACGCAATAAAGCGTCATATTCGGAGGGGTCTCCGAAATACCACGAAAATTTATGTTCTGATGCCGCCGCAACCACCTTCTTGATAGATTTGCCTTCTATGGTTTGATTCAGTTGTTGTGAAAACACGATGGCTTCAGGAATTTCAAGCATGTGCGTTTCTCCTTTTTATGCATTTCTATGCAGCCTTCTCTCCTTGGGGGAGTCCCCCTTTGGGGTCAGTCTACCGGAACCTGTGTGAATATGCAAATACCCTCTCTCAGGAGGCTTAGGAGGCCGCAAAGATCCCTATTTGTGGCGGTCAGAGGGTGGCCAGAGGTAGTTTTAATAACAAGAGGTGGAGAAAATGTTTTGTGAAAAATGCGGATCGCAGTTAGGTTGCGAGGAGCGGTTTTGTGATATTTGTTCCGAGGGCTTTGACAAGTCGGCTAACCAGTCTAATTCGAACCCAGAATGCCGAAGGGCTTTTGTACTGACTGCAAGTTTTAAGCCCCTTTGCCGTATAGCCATATTAATTTGTGTCCTTCTTTGGGTTGTCGCGCCGTTTATGACCGTTTCCTCCGAAACGATGGGTTATCAGTCGTCGGGGTTTGTAATGGTATTTTATTCATTGCTGACATGTTTTTATGATATAGATAAAATAGGCACAGTGGCTGCAACCCCTGCATTTTGGGCTGCGCTCATTTCGTTTATAGGTATTGTTGTATGTTTTTTTACCCTTGGCAAAAAGAATATGGTGACACGCATTACGGTACTAATCACAGATACTTCTTTGGCAGCCATCTTCGTTTTCATATTTTTCCAGATAGGAGAAAATGTTTCGAGCGTTATGGATGTGGTTGGCATTGGATACATCGGTATATTTGCTTTCCTTTTTCTTGTGTATTTAATAGCTCCATAGCGTCAATATACGCCGCCACGACCCCTTCCGGCTGTTCGGCTTCCATCAACGCAGACATCACACAGATACCTCCCGCACCCTTTTCCATGACACAGGAAGCGTTCTCTGGCGTAATCCCCCCAATAGCCCAAACAGGAATCGCCACCGCTCCGCACACATCACCCAGGAAACCCAACCCCTTGGGGACAATTCCTTTTTTGGAATCTGTGGCAAAAATATGCCCCGCTACTACATAGGCCGCGCCGCAGCGTTCAGCCAGAACGGCCTCCTCCACGCTATGTATCGAAACCCCAATACATATGGATTGGGATTGGGAATCATGCTCCCCATCCAAATCACAATAGGCCATAAAGTCCCTCATAGACAGATGAAGTCTGGGCGCCCTCAAATCAAAGGCCACCTTGATAAAACTATGGACTATCAATTGAACATCATAATTTTTACACATGCCGACACACGAGCGCGCCAGCTTTTGATACTCCCCCTCCGGCAAATCCTTTTCCCGCAGAATTATGGCATCAGGGCGGCCCCGGGCAATACTTTCGATATGCGCCAGAAAGTCACCGCGACACAGATGACGGTTGGTCACCGCAATAAGCATAGTCCTCACACCTGATATAGTTTGATATAACTGATATAAGGGACTGCCACAAAATTAAGGATTACAGCCCCTAACCCAAGTTTCACACCCGAATATAGTCCGTAAACACACACTGGAACCCGCGCCCCACAATCATATCCCGTATCTCCTGCACACTCCGCCCATCATAAATATCAAACTGTTCATCCCCCTTAGCATCCATGCTGTGCCCGCCCACTCCCACCTTGACGCCGGCAGAAATCTTCGTAGCCGCCATCCCAATCACATGATCGCGAAACCCCGGGCGTTCCCGGGTAGAAACCGTAATGCCCGCATAAGGCATAAAAATTCTAAGCGCTGTCATAACTTGCAGCACCTGCCTCTCCCCCAGCTCACAGTTCGCGGTTCGCGGTTCGCCTGTGTGCAGGCCCGACTCTCGAATCCCGACTCTCGAATCCCGATGATACGGCCGCAGTCGGGGCACCGAAAAAGAAAACTCCCCATGAGGATATTTCCTTTGCACCAAAAAAGCATGAATCCCCGCGGCATACGCATCCCGGCGAAAATCCCCCAGCCCCAACAGCGCTCCAAAAGCCACGCCGCGCATTCCCGCCAGCAGTGCCCGCTCCTGAGCATAAAAACGATACGGGAAGCTCCGTTTCGCCCCGCTGGGGTGAACCCGTTCATAACACGCGATATCATAAGTCTCCTGATAGACACTGATGAAATCCGCGCCACACTCTCTAAAAAGCCGGTACTCCTCCACATTTGCCGGATAGATTTCCAGTCCAATGGTCGTAAAATATTTTCTCGCCACCCCAATAGCCTTGCCCAAGAACTCCGGCCCACACATCTTTCTGTCTTCTCCCGTCAAAAGAAGAACCTCCCTCAACCCCGTGCCGGCAATTTCAGCCATCTCCCGGTCCATCTCATCTAAAGTCAACTGCCCCCGCTCAATAAGGTTATGGCAGTTAAACCCGCAATACACACAACTGTTCCCGCAATAATTCGAGATGTACAAAGGCGTAAACAAGCTGATCGAATTGCCAAAATACCTAGCCCTTTCTCTCGCTGCCCGGCGCGCCATTTCTTCCAAAAACGGCTCCGCCGCCCCTGACATCAACGCACCAAAATCCTCAGGGGACAGACGTTCCCGGGCCAAAGCCCCCTTTACCTGAACCGCCGTATAGGCCTCAGGTTCATAAGATGCCACATGATCCAAAACGCACTCCAGCATGTCGGACTCAATAATTTCCATACCCGCTGTATATTCCATAGGATGGGCGTGTTCCATGATCTTCTCTTTCTCCAAATTAGCACACATGTTACTGTTCAGCCCCAACCGGAGCCGGGCCGCCTCCCCTCGCCTCAGCTTCGGCTTTCACCCCGGACGCATCGTTGGGAACAAAATAACATCCCGAATCGACGGCGAATCCGTCAACAACATCACCAGCCGGTCGATCCCAAGCCCCAAGCCTCCCGTAGGCGGCAGCCCATATTCCAAAGCCTGCACAAAATCCTCATCCATCATATGAGCCTCATCATCCCCTTTAGCCCGCTGCGCCATCTGCTCCTCAAACCGCCGGCGCTGATCCAGAGGATTATTCAACTCCGAAAACGCATTGGCCATCTCCCGGCCATAAATAAACAGCTCAAACCGATCCGTCAGCTCCGGCCGCTCAGCATTGCGCCGGGCCAACGGCGAAATCTCCACCGGATGCCCCATGACAAAAGTCGGCTGAATCAGCTTATCCTCCACAAAAGCCTCAAAAACCTCATTCAACACCTCACCCCAGCTCGCATCATCCTTCACCTCAAGACCCTTCGCCCGAGCCGCCTCCCTAGCCGCACCCTCATCAGAAAGGGCCGAAAAATCCACTCCCGAATACTCGCGCACAACCTCCAGCATCGTCACCCGCCGCCAAGGCTTAGCAAAGTCAATCTCCTCCCCCTGGTAAGTCACGCGCTCCCCTTTGCACACATCCCGTACCACATAGAGCAGCAGATCCTCCAAACGCTCCATCGTCGATATGTAATCCGCATAAGCCTCATACCACTCCATCATAGTAAACTCAGGGTTATGCTTGATAGAAATCCCCTCATTCCGAAAAATCCGCCCCATCTCAAACACCTTATCAAATCCCCCCACAATCAGCCTCTTCAGCGGCAACTCCAGGGCGATACGCATATACA
This sequence comes from Peptococcaceae bacterium, assembly GCA_009782825.1. GTDB lineage: Bacteria > Bacillota > Desulfitobacteriia > Desulfitobacteriales > Syntrophobotulaceae > WRJI01. The sequence continues at coordinate 922 of WRII01000072.1, read as the reverse complement.
GATCCAAATCCAACGCATTGTGATGAGTCACAAAAGGCCGCGCCGCCGCACCGCTGGGAATACTCATCAACGTCGGCGTCTCCATCTCCACAAACCCCTGTTCCTCCAAATAGCGGCGTATCAAGGCCAGCACCCGGCTCCTTGTCAAAAAAGTCTGGCGCACCTCAGGGTTCATAATAAGATCCAAATACCTCTGACGGTAGCGCGTATCCACATGGGTCAGACCATGAAACTTTTCCGGCAGGGGACGCAGCGCCTTAGACAGCATCGTTATGCCACAGGCACGGATAGAGATCTCCCCTCTGCGCGTCCGGAAAACATCCCCTTCCACACCAATATGATCTCCAATATCCATCAACTTAAGAACCTCAAAATCCTTCTCCGGCAGCTCATCCTTGCGCGCATAAATCTGCAAGCGGCCCGACACATCCTGGATATGGATGAAGATCACCTTACCCTGATCGCGTCTTGCCATCACACGGCCCGCCACCCTGGCATTCGCGTTCGCCTCGCTCCCAGCGTTCGCCTTGCTTTCAGCATTCGCCTTGCTTTCAGCGTTCGCCTTGCTTTCAGCGTTCGCCTCGCTCCCAGCATGCGCCTCCTCAACATCCGCAAACCCGTCAATAATCTGCTGCGCCAAATGCGTCCGCGCGAAACATTCCGCATACCCCTCAACACCAAGTTCCTCAAGCCTTTTCAACTTCTCCACACGCACACCGAAATAATCATTGCCGGCAGCTGCAGACTCAATCGAAGGCTCCGGCCTCGCCGAACCCTCCCCCCTATCTCCCATATCTTTTCCCCCCCTGTCTTCTGTCCAATACTTAGGGACTGTAACTAAATAACTTTGACATTATTCCTTGTCTTTTTGCCGCCATGTTTCGTTGAAAATCCTTGAAAACCTTCCAGGTTGCCTGCGGAT
>WRII01000071.1 GCA_009782825.1 Peptococcaceae bacterium | reverse complement strand
CTCCGCTGCGCTGCGTTCAAACAGTCGAATTTTGCCGCGCCGTCGCTAAGAATCGCATCAATCCTTCCGCAAAGTCGCTGCTTATAAATGTTCGCCCGCTCTGTGTGGCCTCCATACGCAAGCCCAATAAGTTTATTCCATATATTGCTACAACAATTAATTGGTGCGCCCCAATAATCAAGGGCATCTTGCCAACACCTTTACTGTGACTTTTAGTGTGAGCATAAGGATCTTGAAGGATCTTGACTTCATGACTTGCGATTTCTGGTATGACAGAGTATAGTAAATAAAGTTGAACCCTATCACCTTCACCTATCACCTTCACTGAAGAATATGGCTGTCATGCAGATTTCCACAAGTTTTATACCAAAATTCTATAACACTTGCAGGAAAATCAAACATAAGAAAAGAGGTACTGTCATGCTAAAGGACTCCTTGCTTAAAGCCCTCAGCCATCAGGTCAACCAGGAATATTACTCCGCCTATCTGTATCTTGCTATGTCTTCTTACGCGGAGGGTATGGGCTTCAAAGGCATCGCCAACTGGTTTTTTGTTCAGGCACAGGAAGAAATGGCTCATGGCATACATATGTATCAGTACATTTTGGAACGCGGGTCTGCGCCGGTTTTTGCTGACATAGAAGCCCCTCCATCATCTTTTGAAAGCATTCAGGACGCCTTCGAAAAGGTCTTGGACCATGAGCAGCATGTCACCGAATCTATCAACGCTATTGCAACACTGGCTTTGCAGGAACATGACCACGCCGGATATACTTTTATTATGTGGTATGTCAAGGAACAGGTCGAGGAAGAGGCCTCTGCCGGCGATATCCTTGCGAAGTTTACCAATTTCGGCGGTGACCCGGCCCTGTTGTTCACCCTGAACACTGAAATGGCAGCCCGGGTGTTTGTCAATCCCTTTCCGGCTGCTTGAACTCCGTCGTCCATCAAACAGCCGCTCTCCTGGTATTGTTTGTTAAAATTCTCCCGTTTCTCATTGTGATGATACGATCCGCCATACTCCCAATCATCGGGTTATGGGTCACAATAACAACAGTTAGCCCATATTGCTTATTCATTCCGTTGATCAAAGACATGACAATTCTCCCATTCTCTTCATCCAAAGCCCCTGTGGGTTCGTCGCAAAACAAAACCTGCGGCCTTTTTGCCAGAGCCCGGGCAACAGCAACCCTTTGCTGTTCTCCGCCAGACAACTGAAAAGGATAGTCATTTTCTTTACCGGTAAGGTGCATTCTCGCAAGGAGTTCGTGGACTTGTTGTTTTGTTGCGTTGCACATACTGGCAGCAATTTCAATATTCTCAAAAGCGGTCAGCAATGGAACAAGATAAAATTGCTGGAATATGAATCCTACGTTTTCCTTACGAAATTTGGTCAGTTTTCCTCCTCGCAGCTTCGTGATATTGACCCCATTATACTCTATAGATCCCATTGTGGGGGAATCCAGCGCGCTTAACACATTGATCAGAGTTGTTTTCCCTGCCCCCGAATGTCCCAAAATAACCACAAACTCTCCATCATGTATGGTCAGGTCAATATCCCTAATCGCGTACATCTTACTTGTTGCTGATTCTCCAAAAATTTTCGAGACACCTCTTGCTGTAATCATCATAAACCTCCTGATTTCTGCAAATGTATATGCTATATATGACTAAAGTCTCACTTCAATATTATTGCTTAAAATCTTGATTATCTCGGTGAAAATCAAGATAAATAATATTTTTTCAGAGAAGATCAATAAAATTCATCCATATGGTATCACTTAAAACGACATATGTCAATCTGAATATTTCTCAGAATATTCATGGGGAAATCAAAGGAAATAAGGCAGAAATAAGCCATATAATAATTATTATCATGATGGTAACTGAACATATGTTCTTTTTATTACATATTTATATTTTGATTTTTCATCAAAAATTTTGAATTGTATAATAATTATGAATTCATTAGTAACGCGATATAGTGACATATCAATACAAAATTCGACAAATGTTAAGACTAAAGTCCTTTTTTTCAGGATTTGTCTACACTTTAGATTAATCCACACTCTTCAACGACTCCACCATATCAATAGCCACAAGCTTCCGATACATCAAGGCGTTCACAAGCAGCGCGAAGACCAGCGACAGGGCAGCGGCCAGCACAAAACTCATCGGATAGATCTCGTGAGGGAATTTCAAAACATCGACCTCTACGGAGCTCAGCACAAACGTATTCAGAAAAATACCGCCCACAAGGCCGATTCCAATACCTATCAATGTAACCACGACATTTTCCCTGTACATGTAAAAGGCTGTTTCCGTATCTTGAAAACCCAGAACCTTGATGGTGGCCAATTCGCGCATCCGTTCACTGATATTGATAATTGTCAGGGTAAACAGCACCACAAAGGCCAAAGCACATGCGAGAACAAGCAGCACAATGGTGACAATGCCCAGGGCATCGGTAGAATCCCCTATAAGTGACAACAAGTCTGTTGTCAAGGCCACAGCTCGCACATTTTCATCCTTCATCAAGGCTTCCTGGTCAAAATCCCCCTGGAGAAGCAAGCCGTTAGGGTACAACTCGTGCCCAAACAGCTGAGTATACTGATCCGGAGCCATATATATATAGTGAGATATATAGTTTTCCACAATTCCTGCCACAGTTGTTAAAACCGCACTCTCTTCATCCACTCCTGTCAGGATGATGGGATCCCCCGGAGAAACCTTCAGGGCCCGGGCAGCCTTTTCCGTCAGCAGCGCCCCTTGGGCGGGAACAGGAACCACTTTTCCGGTTTCCGGGGATAAGAGCTGTATGAATCCCTCCAAAGTGGATCCCTCCGGCACAATAAGGTAGGCCGTCATCTCACTGACGGAGGTGTGATCCGTCACAGCGCTCCCTGACGGAGACGCTTTCACCTTAACAGACTCCTCACGGATGTACTGCCTGGTCTCCGGCGTGAGCGTGTCAAGAGCTGTGCGCTGTCCCGGCCGCACGATATCTTTCAGATACACTTTCGCGTCGTATGTGATCACGCTTTCATATTGCAGGGGCGCAACGCTTCCTATACTGTCCCGCAACCCGAACGCTGTTAAAAGAAGGGCGGCACATCCCGCTATACCGGCCAGAGTCATAAAGAAGCGGCGTTTATAGCGAAAAATATTCCGGGATGTCACTTTTCCGATAAAGCCCAGAGCGTTCCAAATGAAGGGGATTTTTTCCAGAAACACCTTCTTGCCGGCTTTCGGGGATTTGGGCCGCATCAGCAAAGCGGGTTCTCCTTTCATGGCGTTGGCACATGTGCCTAACGTTACCGCCAGCACGGCCCCCACAGATACAGTTACAGCAAAAATTGAAATCTCCAGCGGGATTGACATGTCCCCGGCAGGCATCGTGTATAAATGACCGTAAGCGTCCATAATGACAGGGGGAAGCAGATAGCTGCCTACCAGGATGCCTAGTCCGCTCCCGAGCAAACCGGAAATCAAGGCATAAATCGCATATTTCATCATAATCGCGGCTGGGCGATACCCCAAGGCCTTATAGACGCCAATTTGCGTACGTTGTTCTTCCACCATGCGGGATATTGTTGTCAGGGATACCAGGACAGCCACAAGGAAAAATACCATGGGGAAAACGTACCCTACTTTCTCCAGCCGCAATGTGTCTTGATAGTAGGATTCAAAGGAGGCGCCCTCTTTGCGCGTGAAGGCATACCACTCCGGATCAGGGACGCTGTCCAATGTCGCCTGAGCGTCCTCCAGCTCCGTTTTGGCGTCGGCCAGCTTGCTTTGGGCGTCTTCTTCCTCTTGGTTCAGGGTTGCAACCCCGGCGTTGTATTCTGCCATCCCCTTAGTGTATTCCGCCCAACCGCTGTTGATCTTGGCTTGGGCGTCGGCGCGCTCGGTTTCCAAGGTGGCTTTTGCCTTCTCGATTTCGGCGCGGCCCCGGTCAATCTCCGCCTGGGCAGACTCCAGCGCCACCTTCCCCGCATTCAATTCCGCCTGCTTGGCGTCTAACTGGGCTATCCCCGCATCAATTTGGCTGTACTGGGCATCCAGTTCCGCAGAGTCCCCGCGCGCGCCCAAGGCTTGAAGCGCCGCCAGCTGAGCGTTAAGCGCCGCCCGGGCTTGGGTAATCTCCGCCTGAGCGCTGCTGAGTCCCGCTTCAGCCAGGCGTTGATTCAGAGTGTTCTGCCCGGCGTTCAGCTCCAAAATCTTTTCGTTGAGCTCTGCATTGGCCGACGCGATTTTATCGTCAAGGGTTTTTTGGTTGCTAATCAGGGAGGTTTTCGCGCGGGTCAGTTTTGCCAAAGCCTTCACAAGTTCTTCCCGGCCTTCAGCAATCTTTTTATCCGCTTCCGTCAGGCCGTCGTTATACTCTTGCCAGCCGTTGTCAATTTCCTCCTGAGCTTCTTTCAGGCGCTTTTGGGCATCCGCAACACGCAGATCCCCTGTGTCCTTAAGTGTTTCTTTCCAGGAATCAGCCCTTTCTGTGTAGGTATCCGATAGGGTATAGGTCTCCCGGGATCCCTCCATGATAACATACACATCCGTATAGACTTCTAACGTGTACGCCTCAGGAGGGAGGTAAATATAATAGGCCACTCCCCCTGTGCCCAAGGTGGTACGGCCCCGCTCATATGAAATATACAGCGGCGAAGAGACCACGCCCGTAATCGTGAATGAACGGGTTTGGAATTTTTCGTCATAGGCATCCATATCGTCCAGGCTCAGGGAAATGCTGTCCCCAAGGACATAACCGGCCTCAGTCATCATTTTTTTATCAATAACGCATTCATCAGCCTTTTCCGGCAGCCTGCCCTCATGAACATCAAGGGTATTAAGATTCCCGGGCAGACTATATGTGCGTACAGGACTCAACACTTGGCGAATATCTGCGTAAACGTCCAAGCTATACCCAAACATCACCTCGGCTGCCCCTGCCGTATTACGTATAGCGGCCTCGTCATCCGCGTCAAAACCTGTGGCGGATTTCAGGTGTACATCATAAAGCCCGTGTTCCTTATAGGTTTTGTCGGCAATATTCCGCATATCGATTGCGGTGGCCTGAATGCCCACCACTGACATCGCTCCCAGCAGGGTGATCACCATGAGCGCCACAAAACGCGCCCTTGATCTGCTGATTTCCCGGATAATATCTTTCCAAAAGGAGTTCAATGAACCACCCCCTTATCGGTATCTTGCCATATTACCACTCAATCTCAGACACGGGCTTGGGCCATGGATTGTCCGTGATGGACTCGACTTTTCCGTTTTTGATTTTAACCACCCTGTCCGCCATGGGCGTGATGGCCAAGTTGTGTGTAATCACTACCACAGTGACGCCTTTTTCCTGGCATGTGTCCTGGAGGAGTTTTAAGATCCCTTTGCCTGTTTCATAATCCAGCGCACCGGTGGGTTCGTCGCACAGCAGCAGCTTGGGGTTTTTGGCTAAAGCCCGGGCAATGGCTACCCGCTGCTGCTCCCCTCCCGACAGTTGTGTGGGAAAGTTGTTCATGCGGTGCTCCAATCCCACATGGTACAAAATTTCTTGCGCATCCAGGGCGTTTTTGCGGATGTGGGAGGCCAGTTCCACATTTTCCAGTGCGGTAAGGTTCTGAATCAGGTTGTAGAACTGAAATACAAACCCCACATCATCACGCCGATAGGAGCAGCGATCACGTTTATTCAGGCGCGTGATATCCCGGCCATCCACCGAGACAACACCTGCTGTAGCGCAATCCATGCCGCCCAGTATGTTGAGAACCGTGGTTTTTCCCGCGCCGGAAGGTCCGACAATAACACTGAACTTGCCTTGAGCCAAGCCAAAGGTGATCCCATCCACGGCTCGCACCAGGATGTCGCCGCTGTTATATTCCCGGATAACATCGTTAAAGGAAATGTAGTTTTCGTTTTCGGAGATTGCGGAGATTGCAGAGATTGCAGAGATTGCGGACATGAGTTTTCTCCAACTTGATTTTTGATTCCGGGGCACTCAATTTTTATGGGTTTGTAAATTAATGATAGCAAAAATCTCCGGGCTGTGCAATGCTGACAGATATGATACAATATCCATGATAGATGATTTTTCCCAAAGGAGAGTTAATTCATGAACCAGATAGACATGTTACCTTGCGTACAAATTGACGCCGACTTGACGCCGATGAACACCTTCGGTCTTCCCGCGACGGCGAAACACCTGATACGCGTGCGTTCGGCGGAAGAAGCACGGCAGGCACATGCTTTTCTGACCGGCCATCCAGAAGGGATTTCCAATTTGAGTCTGATCCTGGGCGGTGGCAGCAATCTCGTTCTTGGCGGAGAACCGCTTGATATCGTCCTCAAAGTCGAAATTCCCGGACGGCGCAGGCTCAGGGGAACTGAAGCGGAGCCGTTCCTCCTCGTTGAAGCAGGCGCAGGTGAAAACTGGCACGATTTCGTCCGGTGGACTCTCGCCCAAGGGTGCCCCGGGCTCGAAAATCTTTCCCTGATCCCCGGAACTGTAGGCGCTGCTCCTGTTCAGAACATTGGCGCTTACGGCTTGGAAGTGGCCGAACGCATCGAGTCTCTTGACGCCCTCGACCTCAGCAGCGGCGAACTTAAACGATTTGACAGTGCTGCCTGCCGATTCGGCTACCGTGACAGCATTTTCAAACGTCACCCGCGCCGCTGGCTCATCACAACAGTGCGTTTCCGTCTGCCGCAGCATTGGCAGCCTATCACCCACTATGGCGAGCTTGCCCGCGAACTTGCCGGGTATGGTTTCAGCGATTCTAATCCGCCCTCTCCTCTTCAGATATCAGATGCCGTCATAGCGCTTCGGCAGCGTAAACTGCCCGACCCTGCCGAACTTGGCAGCGCGGGAAGCTTTTTCAAAAACCCCGTCATTGAAGCTGGTCAATGCGCGGCCCTGCTTGCCTCCCATCCGGCCCTGCCCCATCATTCGCAGCCCGATGGGCGTGAGAAACTCTCCGCAGGGTGGCTGATCGACCAATGCGGCTGGAAAGGCCGCCGCCTTGGTCCCGTGGGCTGCCATGCCCAACACGCCCTCATCCTGGTCAACCATGGCGGTGCAAGCGGCGCGGACATACTGCGGCTGGCCACGAACATCCAGGAGGATGTCTTCAACCGCTTTGGTGTGAATCTGGAGCCAGAGCCTGTGTTCGCATAGTAGCCTGGTCAGCAATCAGTGGTTAGTGGTCAGTATTGGATTTTCTTGGGGCGCACCAATTAATTGTTGTAGCATAATATTCCAAAAACATATGATGCTTCTTGAGCCGGCCACACTTCGCGTCCATAAGGTATAAGGTACTAACGACGACTGTACACCTTTATCGCTTTATTTTACTTTATTTTTTTTATATGTTATTATTATCTAACGCGGGCTAAGCCCGTAAGTGGTTAGTGGTCAGGGGTTTTCTTGTTTTTTTATTGACACTTCGCGTTCCTAAGGGGCTAATACGCTCTCCGACCGCACGTGTTAAAGAAGGGATGTCAAAAACAAGCTATGAATAAGTATATTTTGATTGGCATTCCCTATTGCGGCAAATCAACCCTTGGTCAGCGAGTCGCCGAGCTCCTTCAAATACCTTTTTTCGACACCGACGTCATGGCTAAAGAAAAAATGGGCGAAAGGCGCCTTTTTGAGGCATTCAGCTCTTATTCTCATATGCAGTTTCATGAAGCACAAAAAGAGGTTGTTAGGGATCTGCTTGATTTTCAGGGTTCCGCTATGATCGCAACCGGCGCGGAAGTGGCTTTGATCCCAGAGTCTCTTGCCCTATTAAAAGATCTGGGATGGATCCTTCATATTCAGCGAGACGCGCCAACAATTCTCGAAGAACTGAAGAATAATATGACTTCTCCTGTTCTTATAGAAAAGGACACGGGCACAGTAATTGATTTTCGCCAAAAATCTGTAGAGGCCTATCTGGAGGATCTGCCGCACTATGAAGCCGCAGCAGATTTGAGAATGGACAATAATGGAAGCGAAGATGAAGGCGTTGAGCGACTGATGACCCTGATTCAAGGTATTAATATTAAGGAACGTCAGACCAAACGGGGTAAATTCGATTCAGAATTTTGTCATGTCCAGTATATGGAAGGATCCAACCTTGTCCTGCTGACATGGAAAAAATTTTGCCGCCATGATGATTATAAGGAACCAACTTTATTCGCTCTGGAATTATTGAAAAGACACAAAAATACCGACCTTGTTATTGACGCCAGAAATGGCTTTGAAGATGAAAAAGAAGATGTTGAGTGGGCTTTTTCAACCCTGCTTCCCGATATGTCAAAAACCGATTGCAAAAATGTTGTGCTTATCATGAAGGAGACCCATGATATCGAAGATGAGATGGATATGTGGGCAAAAGAATTTAAAAAGTATTTTACGGTGCATAGAGTTGCGTCGTGTCATAATGTCATCTCTCTGGTAGAGCCTAAACAGGTAAATTAGCACCTTATTAAAGAACCTTGGGGAAGTAAATCTTTTCACACGGCCACGCCGCTTTGGGAAAACTTTGAATATGAGTATGCTTAAAACCTTCTTTGAGATCACTGCTAACCATCGAGTGCTTTTTGACGGTTTAGCTATCTCACAGGAACATTCTTTATGCCAAATGTATATGAATCAATATCCTGTGATTTTTCTGAGTTTAAAAAACGTGCAGGGCAGGACTTTTGCGGATGCGTTGGGACGGATCGCTTCTTTGATTGCGTTTGAATGCATTAGACTCTCTTTCCTGGCAAGTAACTCAAAGATTGACCGAGATCTTCAATTTGAATTCGCAGCGTTAAAATCCCAAACAGCAACACAACGGCAACTGGAAAAAGATATCTCGACAAAGTGTCATGAAGCCATGACACAGATCGACGAGAAAAACTACAAAGATGCTTTTCTTGGAAGCGGTATCAAACAGATAAGATTGTATGGCATAACCTTTTGGAAGAAAACCTGTGTGGCAGAGCATGTGCCGTTTCAATGATACGCTCATTGCCCTTCCTTCTGTACGGCGCGATGTGCCTGCTTGGCAAGCGCCGCGGCGTCGGCCCGGACGAAAATCGAATCGCCCACAGCGGTCAGTTCATCTCCGGCACGGATTTCGCAGATTACCCGCGTTTTACGTCCAACCTCACCTTCGACCCACGCGGAAAGGTGAAGGGGTACCCCCATAGGCGTGGGCTTCAAATACTTAACGCCGAGCTGTCCCGTGACACAGTTGATACGAGGAAAACTGCCTGGTTCACGGCCCTCAGCACGATAGTGATAAGCCATAACCGTCCAGTTAGAATGACAATCCGTCATCATGGCCAGAAACCCGCCATACACCATCTCGGGCCAGCCTGTGTATTTGGGGTCGGGATTGACTGTGGCAATCACATGTTTGCCATCTGCGGCCCAATAACTCTTGATCTGGACACCTTCTGGATTGGCAGGGCCGCAGCCATAACACACGCCGTTCGGGGCACAGACATCTTGCAAAGGTTTGTTCATATTTTTCTCCTCCTCATGCGGTCTCCGACCACAAGTATTCAGTATCCAGCAGTACTATCAGCCTAAGGGACTTATTTAGTAGCCCCTAAGATACGGACAACAGTGCGTCTTCTTGCCCGTCCTTCAATAAATGCAGGAAAAGCATCCGGCAACTCGTCGAAGTCAATCACACGTATGAAGTCTTGGAGGTGGGGCGGCTTAAGATCAGCTCCCAATCGCGTCCACACCCTCTGCCGCAAAGGCATGGCGCCATAACCCGAATCGATTCCCAAGAGACTTACACCACGCAAGATAAACGGAAACACAGTGGTCCTGATCTTAAAGTCGGCGGCATTCCCAATACTGGCCACAACACCGGCCTGGCACATGGTTGCCAGTACCCAGTGCAGAATCTGTCCCCCGACATTATCCACGGCTCCTGCCCAACGGGAAGCCTCCATCGGACGCACTTTCTCCAAGTCAATTTCCTTGAGAGAAAGAATATCTGTTACGCCAATATGCCGGAAGAAATCCCCTTCTTCTTCCGCCTTGCCAGTCAGCGCCGTAGTCTTGTAGCCCAGAGAAGCCAGCATATCAATGGCCAGTCCTCCAACTCCACCGCTTGCTCCGGTAACAACCACCGGGCCGCCCTCCGGAGTCATTCCGTTATCTTCCATTCTCACAATCCCCAGCGCCGCGCTCAGTCCCGCTGTACCCAAGGCCATAGCTTCCAACAGATCCAGTCCCGACGGCAGCGGAATGACCCACTTTGCAGGTATTCTGGCATATTCGGCATAACCGCCATGATGGGCTACACCAATCTCGTAGCTGGTGGCAATCACGGGATCGCCGGCCTTGAAACGGGGATCGGCGCTTTCAACCACTTCACCGGACATGTCAATTCCGCCCACACAGGGGAACCGGCGGATGACTTTGCCGGCCCCAGTGGCGGCCAGGGCATCCTTGTAGTTGATACTTGAATAATGAACCCGGATCAGAACCTCGCCGGCATCCAGCTGTTCCGGCGAAAGAAAAGTCAGGGAGGCGCGTACCTCGCGCGCTTCATCCTGCTCAATGAACAGGGCTTTAAATGAACCCATGTTTGCCATTTCGTCTCTCTCTCCATTTCAAATTTATTTGCTCAGGCTCTTGTCATTTTTCAGGGATCCCGTTCAGTCTCCCCTATCATCGGCCTACACAAGCGTTCCATCACCAAGCCATACTTATCTTTCCGGTGCGGCCAAAGACATGCACTGCAATTCTTGCTCCCGTTTTCTAAATGCGAAAAATCACCACCACAGTCATTTCGTAAATATAGCGGACAAAAACAGAACAAGCAATTGAATTCGTCTGGATCCTTTGTTCTATGGCAAGGAAAATATTCGCATTCTCGGTGCTGGAAAAAGGAAAAGGCTTTACCTTTCCAGTCCCACTTTTTTCCCATATTTTTTTCCATATTTTTTTCCTTACATGAATTGATCCATAGGGCTTCATAAGGCTTCTAAAGGGCGTGACCTTGCCAATGTTTGTATTATGGACTAGCGTGCCTGCGCTGTCAAGGGGCCTGATTGTCAAGGGGCCTGATTTGACACATTCTGCGCTGGAATGTACTATAATAAGCAATGGTTGAGAATTCAGATATGGCTTGCACAGACACATTTTAATTTTAGGAAAGAGGTAGTGGATATGGCTTTGCAGGATTTTAATATACTGCTATATGAAGAATTTGAAATACTGGACGCTTTTGGGCCCGTCGAAGTGATTGGCGAGCTCAAGGAGCATTACCGCATCCGATTTGTTTCCCAAAATGGTGGGCCGGTGACGTGCAAGCAGCAGGCAGCGATCGATACCTTGCCCTTCGGGGAAATGGATAGCAGCGGTGTACTCTTGATACCTGGTGGTTATGGCACACGCCCACTTGTTGAGGATGTCGAGTTCATGACGCATCTGCGGAGTTTAGCTGAGGCTGCGCCATATGTCCTGACGGTGTGCAGCGGTTCTGCAGTGTTAGCCCGTACCCATTTACTGGATGGCAGAAAGGCCACCAGCAATAAGCTATCCTTCGCATGGGTGATGACCCAGGGGGAACAGGTGGATTGGCAGAAAAAAGCCCGTTGGGTGAAGGACGGCAAGTACTATACTTCCTCCGGCGTTTCAGCAGGCATAGATATGGCTCTGGGTTTTGTTTCCGATAGGTTTGGCGAGGAAAAGGCTATGCAGATCACAAAATATATGGAATATCTATGGAATCGCAATCAAGATAACGACCCGTTTGCAATATAGAATCCTTCTCTTTCAAGCCCCATTCAATTGTCAGCGTATACTATCCAAAACCTTTTGACCCTCGTTCAAAATATCATCTATGTTGTGACTAGAAAGCCTATAGAGCGAGTTCTCTTCTAAAGATAAATCAAGCCCATCCCATCGTGCCTGTGCATCGAAACCCGTAGAATCGCCATCATACCAATCGGCTATAGCAGGTTTTTTTGGATTTTCAATAATGAGTTGAATCGGCCCACTTATTGAGCTTGTAAAGTCAGCTCTCCGATAGCGGAATTCTATTAGCATAGAAATATTACACCATAATGAATCGTCCACGATTTTCCATTTTTTCAACTCAAAGGAAAGAGCAACAGCCTCTTTAGCGAACCTAGATTCATACTTAAACTTCATTTGAATATATTTTTGGCAGTATTCGGTTGTTGATATAGTGAATGATGGAAACGGTTTTTGTGCTATGGCGGCCATATAATAGGTTTCAAGCGCCTCTTTAGCCAGATCAAAATAAATGGCCAACTGCTGTTCGGTAGCATCCGAAAAATCGACAGCATCAGGTATTTCAAGGGTGTCAGTGGGATTGAATGTGTTATCATTGTTTTCGGTAGTGCATGCGAATAGACACATCATGAAGCCTATGCTCACAACAACAATGGAAAGAAATCTTTTCATTAGAAGCACCTTCTTCTTCACATACACCCAATCGCATCGCTTAATACAAGACACGAAATATGTCAGAATATGTCGAAACTATCATGTTGTCCTCTAACTATACAGAATTTAACACAAAAAGAAGAGCGATGTCAAGCCCTTTTTTTCTATTTCTTTTTTCTATCTCTTTTTTTCTATTTCAGTCCTCAGCATCTGAAAATCCCAGCAGGAAAAACCCCTCTCCAAAGCGAAAACACTTATCAAGAAGCACACCCTTAAACCCTTAAGGCAACGGATACAAAATAAAGACAATGATATACACTACAAATGACCTCAGGTTAAAAAACATGCCCACAATCACCCAGGCTCTCCCCTCCCAGCTCTCCACTGTACACAATATCGTGCACACGACGATCCGAACCATCTATCCGCGATACTATCCCCACGGTGCGGTAGAATTTTTCATAGCCTATCACTCTGTGGAAAAAATCACGGCGGATATACAGGCCGGCCGGGTCTGGCTGCTGACGGAGGGCGGCATCTTTGTGGGAACCGCCACTGTCAGCGCTCACGAAGTTGCCAGACTCTTTGTGTTACCGGAACATCAGGGCAAAGGTTATGGCAGTGCTCTAATGGATTTTTGCGAGGACATTGTCTTTAGCATGCATGAATACGTAGAGCTTCACGCCTCTTTTCCGGCTTATGCTCTGTATGAAAAGCGAGGTTATAAGCCGACTATTTATCATAAAGTTCCATGTGACAACGGGGATTACCTATGTATTTACGAGATGAAGCTTGCGAAATCCAACAGGGGAATTGGAGAGATCCATTGTATGTCCAACGACAGCCCTCTCATCCTCCGCCCCATAATGCCATCGGAACTCCCGCTGCTGGAAGTCTTCTTGTATGAAGCTATATTTATTCCGCCCGGCGCGGCCCTCCCGCCCGGCGATATCATCTATACACCCGAGGTGTTTATCTATATCGAAGACTTTGGTTCAAAACCAGATGACATCTGCTTTGTCGCGCAGTTGGAAAAAATGATAATTGGCGCGGCGTGGATCCGGATTATCCCGGCATTTGGACACATTGATGAGGAAACCCCGAAGCTTGCGATTTCCGTGCTGCCAGAGTATCGCGGAAAAGGCACTGGCTCAGTCCTCATGCACAGATTGCTTGAGGAACTCAGGGCCCGCGGTTATAAACAAACCTCTCTATCTGTACAGCAGCAGAATACCGCCGTCCGTTTTTATCAGAGGCTGGGCTATAAGATTGTAAATCAAAATGACCAGGAGTATATCATGGTGAAGAAACTGAATTAAACATGAGGATGTAACCCTATGGAAAAAATTCTGATCGTGGAAGATGATATTCATATCAATGAAATGCTTGTTGAACTTCTAAGGTATAACGGTTACGCGCCCTCCGCGGCCTATTCCGGTACAGAGGCGCTGCTGTTGTTGTCTCAGGACAGTTTTGCTCTCGTTCTGCTGGATTTGATGCTCCCCGGGAAAACCGGCGAACACGTTCTCAGCACGATACGTCTGAGTTCCAACCTACCTGTCATCGTTCTGACGGCCCGGACGGATAAGGAAACTACTGTCAAACTCCTGGAGTTGGGCGCGGATGATTATGTCGCCAAACCCTTCGACAACAATGAGCTTTTAGCCCGCATAGGGGTTCAGCTTCGCCGGTTCACACCTCTCCGCCCCTTGGGGACTGAACAGCTTCGATACAAGGACATTGTGCTGGACTTGGATATCTATGACGCTCTTATCGGTGGTCAAAAAGCGGGACTGTCCAAACGGGAATTCGACATTCTCCGGCTGCTGTTATCCCATCCTCATAAAGTCTTTACTAAAAATAATTTGTACGAAAATATCTGGGGCGGCGAATTTTTAGGTGACGAGAACACCATTAACGTCCATATCAGCAAGCTGCGCGCCAAACTCCATGCTCTCTCGCCTGATGAAGAGTATATTCAGACGGTATGGGGTATCGGGTTCAAGATGAAGGAGTAGGGATTTTCGCGGGTCAGACCACGTTTAGGAATGTCACACCACAACGTCGAATATACGTCTGCCGTCTAATTCCACCCACTCCGCACGCAAGCTCTTATTTTCATTTCTGCGGAAATCGAAGGTCAGCAAATAGCCCACCGAGGCGTTTTTACTGCCCATGTAACCGAGAAGTTGTTCATAGGCTTTCTGATGGTCGGATTCACCGCGCCACAGTTTGAGTTCAAGTATGAATTGGTCTTGTCCGAAATCAACGACGATGTCCATGCGGCGCAGATCCGTGAATTGGCTT
>WRII01000070.1 GCA_009782825.1 Peptococcaceae bacterium | reverse complement strand
AAAGTGATTACCCAGGAACCATTCAAGAAAGCTAATGATAGCTACAAATTATTCAAAGTTAAGTGTCCTACTACTATTCCACATAAATTAATTTGTGGTTAGAAAACTGACCGGGAACTAGAGTTTATTTTTGTGGATCATAAACCAGAATTAGTCTATCATAAAAACGTTTGATCATTCCCATACTAAAAGAGATCAACACTATTAAACATGGAGGAGGATCATTATGAATCAAATAACGGCCAAAAACCTGACTATGCTGGGCGATCTCTTAGAATCCGAAGCCCTGCTGGTCAAAAAATTCTCAACAGCTTCAGAAAACACCATGGATCCCGAACTCAAAAGCAAATTTTCTTCTATGTCCCACTTGCACCGGAAACACTATACCACACTGCTCAATTATCTTAACTCCCATCAATAAATAATCCAAATTTTAAGAAGGAAGGAAGAAAACATGACACAAAACACAAAAATGGGCGATAAGGAAATCTCATCCGATCTTCTCATGAGCCAAAAACAGACAACATCTGCAATCAACACATGCATCACAGAATCCTCATGTCCCAACTTTACGCAAAATCTCAAGAATATTCTGGACGAAGAATATCAGATACATGCTGATTTGTTCACGTCCATGCATCAGCGCGGTTGGTATCCTACGAAAGATGCCCCGGACGCAGATGTCCAGCAGGTAAAAAATACCTACAATAGCATGCAGGTTTAAAAAATCCCTGCCAGAAAACGTCTCAGCAAACAGACTGAGACGTTTTTTGTTGTGTCACCTTCATTATCGATTCTCTGACGTCATTAACTCTCTGACTTCGCCTCATCCGCCTGAACCTGAACCGGCGCAGAAGAAGCAAGCTCTGCATTAGCATCTTTTCCTTGATCCGGTGAATCGCTGGCTTTTTTAAATTCTTTGAGCCCTCGGCCAAGAGCCTTTCCGACATCTGGCAATTTCCCCGGCCCAAATATAATTAATGCCAATACTATCAAAAGAGCTACCACAGGTCCCGAGATTGCTAACCCAAAAACTGTCACCATGTCTTCACCTCCCTCTCTCTAACACTGATAGATCTTGTCTATCCGCATCTATCATAACATGTTTTATTAAAAAAGCCAATTAAAATATTATGCAATATTATGCTTTAAAATATTATTCTTAATCTTAATATTATGCTTTTTGAGTGTGCGTTAAGATGTGATCATATTCCAAGAAAAGCTCAAAGAGAGTATCAGATAACTCAGGACTCTCCTCCATCACATTCAGCCCCAAATTCTTCGCCTCATTCTGCATAATCGGATATCCATGGGAAAAATATCCGTTTATCAATTTATCAACAAGGGTTTTCACAAAATGAGGGTCCGTGTCTTGTTCTTTAAACATATATTCATTCAGCAAGAGTTCAGCATACTGTTGGGAGGCTTGCAGGATTTTCGCATAATCACCAAAAAGCCAAGGATCTATTTTTTCAAATACCTGCAAGCAGTGAGGTGTGGTTTGATCAGTCTTTTCCCCAAGATACTCACAGAAATGTTGGAAGGATTGCGCGGAAATCCACACGTCTGAATAAAGAGGATGCCGGACAATCGGATCGATCGGCCCTAATGAGCCTTCATTAATAGGAAAAGTGGATTCTTTCTCGTCATATCAGGCGTCATATCAGCCGTCATATCAGCCGTCAACAACTTCCTGGGGTGTTTCCGCATGAATGGTGGTTGTGACACGACAGCTCATAGCTTGGGCAATATCATCCTCAATTTGATTGGCAATTTCCTCGAACTCCAGAATCGAGAGCGCGGGATTCAACTCCAAATGAAATTCTACATAACGCTGAGCCCCGGACTGGCGGGTTTTAAGATCATGATAGTTGTGAATACGGGGGCGATGCTGTTCAATCACAGAGATAATGAGCTGCTCCTCCTCTTCTGTTAACCTGGAATCCAGCAGCGGCTTTAAAGCCCGGCTCAAAAGCTTCAGCGCCTCATACAAAATAAACAGAGCTGTGCCGATCGCAATGACGGGATCCAGAATGTACCAATGTGTAAAATAGATCAGCGTCAAACCCACCGCAATCCCCATAGATGTATAAACATCCGCTTTGAGATGAAGGGCATCCGCTTCCAGAGCGATGGAGTCCTCCCGCTTTGCGACGCGGTAGAGAAGCCGCGAAACCAAAATATTCGCGATCATGGAAAACGCCATAACCGCGATGGCGAGCTCTGTCTGTTGAAGAGGTTCGGGAGAGATGATTTTATTGATCGCTTCCCGAATGATAAAAAAAACAGCCGCAAGCAAAAGAAGAGCTTCAATGATCGCAGAGAGATTCTCGATTTTGCCGTGCCCGTAGGGATGGGTTTTATCGGGGGGACGTCCTGACACACGCACAGAAAAGAAGGCGATGATGGATGCTATCAGATCCATGCCGGAATGCAGCGCTTCCGATATAATGCTGACTGATCCGCTGAGGATACCAACAATGATCTTGAGAATGATAAGAAGGGTATTGGAAATAACCGAAAGAGAAGCCGCTGCGCTTTTGGAAAATTTTTGAGAAATTCCCTTGAACATTTATCTCCCTTCCTCCTTTCATTTTTCTGTGTCTCATTTTGTAAAAAATCCTGTGGAACGTTATGTCCCACAGGATTACTTATCTTGTCCTGCTGCCCCTAAGGGCCCAGCTTATTTTGCGTGTGCCTTTTGACAGAAGTCAGTTTGGCGGACAGCAAAAATAGCCTGATGCTTTATTAAGGCGACGATACTTGAGCAGCAGAATGCCTGTTTCAGCTAACTCACTATTAGTTTACAAGAAAATACCACTCACGTCAAGATGCGCCAAGATGGAAGTTGGAAGTTTTGGGAGTTCGGAAGTTTTGTGGAAGTTGGAAGGTTGGAAGTTGGAACTTGAATCTGACACTGATATTTCCTTTTTCATAGACCTTAATTGTGTCAATCAGTTCAATCACGATTTCCCGTGTCAAGTTAGTAATATTCTCATGCTGTCGAAATGCTGCCAGGAGAGGGTTTTCTCTTCCAATATTATCAATCGCTTTTTCCTGTTCAGCCCTTTCCCGCTCAAGCGTCTTTATGGCCTGTTTCAGGTTTTCAGCTTGCCGGTTATAGTCTTCGCTCATATGGCAATACTCCGCACGAGATATTTCGTTGTCCTTCCAGTCCTGCCAAACAGCTTGTTTGTAACGCGCGATTTTTGTGAGTTCCTTTTTCTTCTTATCTATGACGTGTGTTAGAATAATGGATTGGTTTTTCATGGAAGGGGCTTTGTCAACCTGCTCCATGGTCTTCGAATGATGCACCCCCAGGTAGATCTGTTGTTGTACTGCATAAAGCACAGCTTTTTCTAATAGGTCATGTTTGACGGAATGTTTGGTGCAGACCTCTTTTGAGTGATGTTTATATGTCCGGCAGTGATAATAGACATACTCCCCTGCTTTGGTTCGTCCCATGGCCTTGTTACAATCGGCGCATCGCAGGAAGCCGCTGAAAAGATATAGCATATTTTGCTGTGGGCCTGTGCGCGTATTTTTCTTGAGAAGCGTTTGAACCTTCTCAAAAACGGTTCGGTCAATAATGGGTTCATGGGTGTTCTGAACAATATACCACTCTTCTTCAGGGACTCTTTCCTGGACATGGATTTTGTAGCTTTTTATCCTATACCGACCCTGCACCATGTCCCCACAGTAAATGCGGTTTTTTAAGATTGTGGTAAGGGTTGTTGCTGTCCATAGGGGCTTTTTTGCCGGATCAAGTTTTGGATTCGTATAGTTTAATTTTAAGACTTCCCGCTTATAAATGGAAGGACACAAGACACCTTGTTCATTCAGAGTACGCACAATGCTGTTTTTGCTTTTCCCCTCAAGGAACAGGGTGTAAATATTCCGGACAACGGCGGCAGCTTCTTTGTCCACAATCAATGCGTTATGATTTTGAGGGTCTTTTAAATACCCATACAGAGCGAAGGAACCAATATGTTCTCCCTTAGCTCGTTTGTCATTGAAGACTTCCCGGATTTTATCTGAGGTCTCAGCGCAATGGTTTTCATTCATAACGCCCTGTATCGGAACGGCTATGTTCCTCATGGTGCGCGGTTCCTTGTAGCTGTCCAGCGATTGATGAAACAATGAGATAAAACGGACATTGTGCCGGGGAAACCAATCATCCAGATAATACCCTTGGTCACTGTAATTGCGGAAAGATCGGGCAAGATCTTTGACAATGACACAATTGATACGTCCGTTCTTAATGTCTGTCAGCATGGCCTGAAAACTGTCTCGTTCATCATCTGTCGTTCCGGAAATACCATCATCAACATATTCTTTGATGATGATATAGTCATCGCCATCATTAAATTGCGCGATATGCTTTTCAAGGAGGGAGCGTTGATTGGTAACGCTTTCCGACTCGTCACAGCTGCGTGAGTCTTCGCGGGAGAGACGGATGTAGACTGCCATCCGCCACACTTTGTGTTTTGAAAGTGTTGGATTTGCGATATCAGACCAGCCCCTTAAAGTTACAATCCGCTTTTTTTTCGTTTCAAAAAGTCAGTAAATATATCCTGAAGGGCGGGAGCGTCATTGGCAAATTCTAATTTTACACCCATATTGCCTACACGGAAGGCGTTAGGGGTCTTGAGTGTTTCGAGTATGTACGCCGCTCTTTCTTCCTGGGGCACTGTCATGTCAAAAGAAAATGTGCTGACGTCAACTAATTCTTCTTTGTCAGGCATTTCGATATTGATATTAGCCAGCTCCCGTATCGGTTTCGGTATGTGTTCCTGCATTGCCCACCCTCCTGCTTTATGCTTATGCTTTTGGGGGGCGTCCTGTGAACGTTATTTTGCGGGTTTTGCAGCTTGCCTGCGGCCGCATTCACTCATTTCCTCTTCAGAATACTCCACGTACCGTTTTGAACCGCAATATATCCTTCGTCATACCCATCGCATTTTGATATCCGGTCGTATTTAAAAGGTAAAATGCTCTTACCTCTTTTATCGATAATTCCATATCTATTGTGTTTTGCAACGATGGCTTCACCGTTTTTAAAATTCTGATAGGCTGTGTACTCTAAGGGAATGGCCAAGTGACCGGTTATATCTGCAAATCCCCATTTTCCATCTTTGTGGAGCGGCACGAGTCCCTCGCTTATGGTTTCCCCGCATAAATCATATTCTAATTCTAATGGGATGATGATCGTGCCGCTCTTATTGATATAGCCATAATGGGCGCCTTTTTTGACAGCTGCAAGTCCTTGAACAAAATCAGTTACATAATCGTAATCTGGCGGAATAATAATAATCCCATCAGCACCCATAAAGCCCCATTTCTCATTTACCAGAACACCTGTGACGCCCTCACTGTTGAACTCCTTTATCGAATCGTATTCCAGGGGTACAACAAGGTTTCCTCCCGCGTTGACGCAGCCCCATTTGCCGTTTTTCTTGACAGCCGCAAAGCCTTGGGAAAAATCATGCGCATCTTCATATTCCAGGGATATGACTGTTTGACCATTCGTATCGATATAACCATGTTTTCCGTCTTTTTCCACACGTGCAAAGCCGTTTACAAAATCCCCTGCGCCATCATATTCCAAAGGAATCACCACATTCCCCCTGATATCGCAAAATCCCCATTTGCCGTTTTGCCCGGCTCTTATCAGGCCTTCACTGGTGAACACACCTAAAGAATCGTATTCCAACGGAATCACAAGAGTCCCATACGTATCAACATACCCGCTCTTACCATCTTTTTCCACATGCGCAATACCTTCATCAAAGTTCAATACATAATCATATTCCAAGGGAATGATAACGGTGTTGGCCCTGTCAATAAACCCCCACTTTCTGTCTGCCAAAACCCTAAGCCGACCTTCGTAGAAGCTGACATCTTTGATGCCGCTATCGTCTCCATTTTCATAGAAATGGACATTAACACTGCCGCCTACCAGATCGTACTCCAAGGGGATAATAACGTTGCCGTCAGCGTCAATAATACCTTCTTTCCCGTCTTTTTCGACCCATCTCCAGTTGTTTTCATCGATAAGATCCGTCCTTTTATCTTGGTCGTCAAACACTTCAACAATAAAAGTTTTTCCATCTTTTGCGACATATCTTGAGTGAGCCTTTTCCAGGTCAAAAAGTGGAAAATATCCGCGGCCGCTTCTGTCATAGACCAATGGAACAACCTCATCGCCTTCAGTGTTGATATAGCCGCATTTTCCGTCTTTTTCAACAAGAGCGCGGCCTTTATAGAATGGATGAATCGTGTCATATATCAACCCGGATTTTATCGTATCAAAAGCTCTGGGAGTTGTTAGTTGATACGTAATGATCGTTGCCACAGTGCAGGCCAGAAAAACCAGTGAGAGCAGGATAATGAAAGTACCCTGTGTCTTACTCATAAGAAATTTCCTCTCTTGTATCTGGAGATTATACTCCACAAAACTAAATTGTCCAACAATCGTGTACAACGCCCAACAACATCCATTGATCCTCTACTTTCTCAAAAACTAACCTCAGGCTATCCCAAAGAACAGCATCATCAGGATAAGGGGGGAAATTGTATTCAACAAAATGAGTATTTGGAAAAAAATCGTCAAGGTTAGATTTGGTATTTCCAGTCTGTATAATCTGGTCAACAGAGATGCGTGGTGCTTGAAGAAACTCTCGATTATACACAAATCTTTCAAAATACTCGTTAACACTCAAGTCCATTGGCTCTGCGGAACCGTCGAATGCACCCCACAAGAATTCATCAGTAAGTTTAAGATCTTTTACCTGATCTGCAGTAAATACAACACAACGCTCAGTAACATAGGAGTAAGGCGAAAATATAACACCTCTTTCTTTGCTGATAAGCAAAGAAAGCTTCTCAAAATCCCGTTCTTTCAAGTGCCTTAAGATCAAGTTGGCTTGATCTTGGAGTTCCTTTTCATAGTTTGTAAGTTCGAAAAACTTATCACTCTCAGTCTCATTGTTAGTGGATACCGATTTATTGTTTATACAGGCAACACCATTTGCAAGAAGGACTAATATGACAAGAATTATTCGAATATATTTTTTCATACTTATCTATTCTCCTTGTTTATGACTGTCAGAATATGTCGAAGATATAATTTTCCCCTCTAACTATACAGAATTTTACACAAAGAGAGGATCCATGTCAAGCCTATGATCACACTCATGGAATGGAATATTTTCTTGTAGAGTCTGTCTCTTTTCATGCTGCGAACCCCTTTCTGTTGCCTGTAGGGACACCTATCCTTTCTCTTTTCCTGCTTTTAATTTTACAAGTCATACGGATAGTGCCTGCACCTCTTTAGCCTGTCGTCATTGAGATGTAACATTTTTACCAAAGCGGCTGATTCAAGACTCCAATACCCCCGGTACTTATCCTCTTTTAAGTGTTGTTGATTATTGATAATCCCCTCTGTCTGCATCCCGAGCCACTCTTTTTCTAAAAAATACGCCAGATACAGAGCGGCCTCTTCTTTGTTGGTCTCTGCCAGATTAATGATTTCCGCGATTCTCTGAGAGTGTTCTTTAAAGAGCAGTTCCCCTGTCCGGACTGTAAAGTTCGGATCAATATAGTGCGCCATGCTGTCTAAGACATAATCCTGATAATTATGCTCAATCAAAAGGAGCAATACCGACCTCATATACCCCTTGTGAATGCCATAAATGATGGCCAAAGCAAGCATGAACTCCATATCGTTATAGACTGTGCCATTCCAAGAGTGTAAGAAAGCGTCAAGCACTTTGGGCAAATCCCTTCCTAATTCTTCTTTAGAAATCCCTAAAGAGTATCCTGAATGGAATTTGAATTGAAAATCGGTCACAACGGCTAAGTGATACATTCGAATATTCCCTGTAAACCCATCGCCTTTTTGCGCAAGTTCTGCTAAGGCATCATTGCATTCTTGAAATGACTCTTCAAACCAGGCTGAATCTTTAGCATATCTCTTCTCAAAATATTTTTTATCTTTGAGCGAGTCTCTCATGATCTGCTTCCTCCTTACATTTTAGGGGATCCATGTTATAGGGTTATTGTCATCTCCTCTCATAATACGCCCTTCCGCATCCACTCGATAATAAGTTACCGCACCTGTATCGTCAACTTTACTGGCGACTCTTATGGCGCTTCCATCGCCTGCCTTCAACGACCGTCTGATGGCCCGGGCAGTGTCGTCATCCACAGCGTCTGTAATATGTTTTTCAATCCAGCTATCGCTTAATTGCCGGCCGGAGTTGGTATTGCCCAAATTGGGAACCGTACTGATATCTTTTGCGACATCCCCACCCATGTATTTGGAGTCTGCTATAACCCACTCCGGCGATTTCGCCTGAGGGTTAGGGTTGTGGTAAACACCATCAATCCCGTGCTTTGTCGGTGCATCAATATCAGTGATCCTGTCTGTACTCACTCGTCTATATTTTCCTGTACTTTCTAAGTCGATATCTGTTTTCATCTCTCCATAATTACCCCTTCTTCTGTAATCATGGGGATGTTCTTCAATAACAAGATCCTTTGGGTCTTTAACCTTTTTAACAGTTGAAACTTGGTCTGGATGTGCCCTCCTCATGGCCAAGCGTGACCGAACAGCCTGCCCCAAGCCGCGGCTCGCCACCCGGGCCGCGGCTCGCCCGGCCATGCTTGTAACCGCACGGCCTACCACAGCCTCAGCAGCAAGCTCAAGCAAACCTCTGCCTGACAAAGCCATAAGGAACGTTCCGCCCATCGGGAAAAATAAAGGCAAGACCATGAGGGCTGTCAAGGCCAAAAGGCTAAGAAACTCAGCTGAAGTAAGGGCTTCCAAAATATGAGAGTTCTTAATCACGCCCTGAGTCGCATCCCCGGCCCTCATCAGACCTATCAGCAGTCCCGCGGACACGGTCAGCGACGACACAGTTATGAGAAGCTGTCCGCTGGGGCGAATGCGATTCTCGTGCAGGATAGGTTCGCACAGACCTCGAAGGCCGCGGATCAATCCGGGGATCTGTGCCGCAATCAGAACCCCTCCGGCTATGGCTCCTATAAGGATCAGGGCTGTTCCCACTGAACCCTCCATCGCTCTCTGAAGTTTCTGAGTCGCCGGAAACGCACCCACAACCAGATACATAAACGCCGGCGCCATAGCCAGCACCCAGACAGCTGTCTTCCACGACCGCAAGGCCCGCAGATTAATGCATTTCAACAGAACACGCACGGCTTCCTGCCATCTGCCCCGGTTATTCGCCTGCATCAACTTGCCTATCGATTCTGCCGATGCGTCACCATACTCTGGCGGAGCGCCCCTGCCCAGCGCATTCAAAGCGGCCCGGCGTTCCAGCACACACCCCCAAGCCGACAGCACACTCCAGGGAGGCGCGATCATTCCAGCTTTGAGCATGGGCGCAGGGTTCAGTCCGTTCTGAGGCTCTCCAGGCAGCAGTAAACCAGGATACTGACTGCGGGCTTTGGCCAAACCCACCCGGTCCGCCGCCACCAGCGCCAGAAGGATGATGACAAACAATCCCGACAAGATCCCGAATGTCACATCAAGCGTCACCCCCAAAAAGCTTTCGGCCACACCCTTTGCCGCCGCCTGAGAACTGACTCCGGCGTTGTGAATGGCATGATCCAAACTCACCATAACGAGAGGTAACAGCCCCAGCCATCGCTTCCTGTCCTGCCGCCGGAACATCCACGCCACTCCAATAGCCGCCAGGGCTGTCCATAGGAGATGACCGTTACCTGTGCCAATTCCGCTGCCATTCTGATAGGAGGAAAGTATACTGGTGATTCTAACAGGGTCCGGAAGCCAGGTTGTCAGCGATGTTGTCACTGATGGCACCACGACTGAACCAAAAAGGCTGCTTACAACAGAATAGCCTTCGCCCACACTGCTCACAGAGCCAAGCAAGCCGCTGCCAAGCTTTGCATATCGCAGTGCCGCCTCACACAAAGTGAACCCGACTCCAAGCCCTCCCCCCACCAGCAGGTGATCGGTCCAGCCCAGCTGGCGGTAACTGCGCGACGCCCACAGCGCCAATACGACTAAAGGGACAATCTTCACAATCTCCTCAATAAAGGGATTATATGTCCACGCAGCTGTGCTCACCACCACCGACATCTCCCAAGGGCCCAGGGCGGCAACCGCCCTGGTAACCAGCCACTCCAGCAGGATTGTCACCGGCCCGCACACCATGAAGCCTATACTTACAGCCTGAACCAGTGTGATCAGCCGCACAGATCGGCCCCAAGAGCCTACCACTGCCAATTGAATGACTGAAACCAAAGCGGCCACAGTCATCAGCGCTACCACACCTGCTCACTCGTAACAATCTGAACCCACTTAAGTGACTTGAACATCAATGTTATCCCCTTTTTTTTAAATGGTATGTCAATCTTTGAGCGGATAGGCAGCATTGAGGGTTGCGGTTGGGTTCTCAGTGGTCACCGGAACATCGGTAATCCGGAACAGTTTAGGACTTGGTAGACCATTAGTTTTTCCGTGTCGAGCAGGCGTAGGTTTTCTCCGCCCTCTTGCTGAAAGTTCATACTGATGTAATCGAGAATTTCCGACGGTTCCACAAGCTTGTAGTCCATGCTGAGCGCAGCGACGCCGTCTTTCACCTGAATCGGATGCGCGGTAATTTCCACGGTCGCGTCCATAAAATGCCGGGTAACCACCACGTCCTGGGCCTCGGCCAGGGTGAGAGGCGTCTGCAATTCAGCTTTATTCCCGCCCGCCGTGCTGTCTGTTTGACACCCGGCCAGGACCATCGTGGCCGTCCCCAACAAGATTAGGGACATCAGGAAAATGAGTGCTTTTTTATGAAAATTTTATGATTTTCCATAGCAATACCTCTTTTCTTCTTTGTGCATAATTCCTTGAATTTGTTGAATTTTTCTGATTTTGGTCTAACCCTTATCCGTTCTCCACCGGGATGTCAACAATACGGAACATCCCTTTGTCTTCAATACTGATGGCCTTCGCCCCCGGATCCGGATCCGGCCAGATCACAGTGTACTGGATCTTCCCGCCAACGATGGGGGTATTGCCTTCCGAAACAGAAAAGGAACTGTCCGCCAATCCATGCCAAACGTACCCTTCTGAGTGTCCTAAAGGGACTGTGTACTGAGCAGGAAAAACCTTGCCATTCGCACTGAGCAGGTACAGAGAACAACTGCTGTTATAGAGGCCATAGGGTTGCCCGGCAAACAAGCCTGAGGATTGTAAATAACCTGGAGAGCAAACATCGGTTTTCCGAGTAGCCATAATTGTACCAACCAGGTATCCGTCACGTCTGACAACTTTGCTTACTGATACTTTCCAGAACTCTCCTTGATACGAAGACCTAACAGAATTAAAATACTTAGACATGTCCATTTCCACCTCATCATGTCCAACCGCTACCGGAACTGTTGCCTCAGGAATATCCCCACCGGGTAGAACCGGCGTCGACGATGCTGTAAACCGAATTTCCACCCTGCGGTTCTGTGCCCGCGCCTCGTCGCTCGTGCCCTCCACCACCGGTTCAGACTTGCCTTTTCCGTCTGTCGTCAGTATAAACGCTGATCCCAGAGCCGAACCTAAGCGTTTTGCCACAGATGCCGCCCGTCGCCGCGATAAATCCAAATTGTATTCATCAGAAGCCACATCATCGGTATGACCCACGATCTGAATCTGACCGGAACCCGCCGTCTTTTTGATTGCCGCCGCCGCCTCATCGATAACTTTCTCCGCTTCGGCGCCTAACACATCCTGATCTGTGGCAAATAGCACATCGGAAGCTATTGTCACCGTCTGCTCCTTACCTGATGACTGTACAGACTTGCTCTTATCATAGGCTTCGATATACGTACGGATCGGTGTGGGATCCGGGAAACTTATTTCGCCGGACAACCTCAGAGATTCCACAGTCGGCGTGCTCTCGTCCCCTTGTATCACAGGTACATTCTCAATCAAGCCGAAGCGGTAGAGCAGCACATCCACGGTGGGAGTGTCCGGAGCCCCGAACATGCTTACAGTCCGTAGTGTCTCTCCCAGCTCAATAGACTGATGAAAACTATTTGATACCACAGGATTGTATCCATGTTTTCCCAGCGTCCATACCCTGTTCCCTGCCAGATCTACCAGCCGTACAGGATCAAAAGTATAATGATAGAGTACATAATCGAACCCCATGGCGCTCTTCAAATATACCGATTTTGGCCCCTCCAAAGAATAATCAATGACCACCACCACATGATCATCCACCACTTGCACCGGATAGATCTCGGCTGTGATCTTCCCCTGGGGAAATTCCTGCGTCCGTGTTGCAAAAACCCTGTCGGGCCGCGCGTCAGACCTGGTTATTCTCCCGTTTTCGCCGGAATCCTTGGCATCGGATCCGCTTCCTGCACACCCAGCCAGGAGGGATACGGCCAAAATAACAGCTATGACTGTTGTGAAACTTTTCGTTCTTTTCATTTGATAATGCTCCGTTCTATAATTTTTCTTCATGACTGACCTTGCCCTCCTTCAAGAAACTGCCAGGGAACCGCGAGCCCCATGGAATACATCTGAAATCATGTTCAATCCTCAAGAGTCTTCAATAACAATGGTATAAGATAGTGCATCGCCTTCACTACGGGAATCACTCAGGAATATCCATTCCATATCGATTGACCCTTCACCCGCGTTCAACGCTTCAAAATAGAATATGTGCACTGCGCCAGGCGCACCCTCACCCGCGTTTTCGTCAACCTTATCAGAATTGATTTCGTCATCAAACAGTCGAATTAGATTCTCATCAGAAATAACCGGCTCCCACCGATAGGGTATTGATTGGTTTTCGGCTAATGAAATGAAAATAATCTGCCCCACTTTTATGTGATTGACGCTGTCGGGATCCATTTTAACGCTATTGGGATATTTAAGCGATAATTCGGAGTCACTCAACCGCTCCGGATCTTTATCTTTCATGTAAGTGCACGCCGTCACAAACATGACGAGGCAAAAAACCGCCATCATGGCAAGGGCAAATTTCAGGGTTTTCTTTGACATCGTGATTCCTCCTTCATTCACCTATTCAACAGCTATAAGCCATCCCTTAATATTAGAATTTAATTAATTAGTTGTATTATAGAGGGCTGCTTGAGAAATGTCAAGTATTTTTATGATACACTTGGAGGGTGAGCCCGGAGGGCTGGAACGTGTCAGGAAGCCCAATTGGGTTTTGTTCGCGGGCAGCGAAAGTTTGTACGGATACATTCTCCTTGTCGCCAAAGCGCGAGAATACGAACAGAACGGTTTGGAGCTGACTGCCGTCGTCAATAGTCTCAATTCCGAAAAAGATACGTCCCCGCCCGGAACTTGCGTTACGACGAAAATTCGGCATAAACAGTCGCAAAAATTGGTAGAGGAGGTTGGACAAGCCGCGCAACAGCGCCAACCGACAATTGTACGGGCCGGTGCAGAGTATAGCAATATGATAATAGTGACGCTTCGCGTCAGAGGGTTACGACCATCCCTTTTTTACAATCCTTGATTTCTTTCATGCTCCACCGCAAGCACATGGATTTCTTCGATGCTTTTGCCTTCCCATAGCTTGCGCCGCCACTCGGTATAGTCAAAGGTATCGCGTTTTACCATGCTGATAAAGCGTTCCGCATCTACCGCACCGAGGGTGGTTATCAGCGCGTTCATCGCTTCAAGGCGCACAACAGTGTCTGTCCTCATGCTTAGTCCTCCGTTTCCCTGACAAAATCAATCGGGTTGATCATTTTAATGCCTGATATCGTTCTCCTCCTTCACTTGATCTTCACATATCCACTTTTTCAATGATCCCCCCGAAGGAATATCCGCCCCATCAAAAAAACAATTAGGAATATCTCTATGCCCAGAGGGACCCAGAACACCCCCGCAGGAACGATTGATTGCGCATTGTCCTGTGAAAAATCATATATGTCATCAAGTTCCGGAATATACCCGATAACCCAGAACAGGGCCCTCGTTTTCCCACCCTCCCTGCCGAAATAGAGCTGACAGTGATAGTCTTTTGGTTTCTTATCCAGTTGGAAGATTTCTAATTCATAGGCGCTGACTGGATTCTTCATAGGCGCGCCGCCCATATATTTTTCTGTCTTCTTATACTCCCCTTGAAACCGTGACAGCAAGTCCTCCTCAGATGTCACATTGTCAATAAGGATTTGCACGTATTCCGTTCCCTGTAAAAGACCATTCGCATTTATCACTGCAGAGACCGCCTCATCAGGTGCCGGATCGAATTTGAATTTCGCGCATATTTCCGCAATCTGCACGTCGGTAAAGTCGGTTTTGGTTTCCGGTATCACAAACCATCTTGTGGCCAAATAAGCAAGTGCTGTCGGGAGGATCATGATCACACTGCAGCAGATGATGACGATATCCAAGACCTTTAATTTTTTCTTCATGAGTGACCTTGCCCTCCTTTAACAGCTATAAGCAGTCCCTTAATATTAGAATTTAATTAATTAGTTGTATTATATAGGTCTGCTCGAGAAATGTCAAGTATTTTTATGATACACTGTATTTTTATGATACACTTGGATTGGAGGGTGAGCCCAGAAGGCTGGAACGTGCCAGGAAGCCCAATTGGGTTGAGTTGGACATTATCCACATGTCATTGTCTCTGGTGATGTGCTTGCCGGTCTTCTTCGCCACACTTCGCCACATTATCCCTATTGACAACAGACTGTGATATCCCTTAGAATTTCAGTAACAGCAGTAAAGCGTCGGAGGCAAAATGAGCAAGGTAAACCGCAATTTCAAGGCAGGTGTCTTTACGCACTTGTTTGGAGAACCCGAGAAAGAACTGGAACTGTA
>WRII01000069.1 GCA_009782825.1 Peptococcaceae bacterium | reverse complement strand
CGTTCCCGAAAACATCGGCATAGTTTGGATATCGGTATAGGTGGTACTATCACGATATCGTGATAGTACCACTAACGCTGTTGAGGGCTTTCATCGGATGCTGCGTAAGCACACTAAAAACAAGACCTCATTTCCGACTGATGACAGCCTCCGTAAATCAATCTACCTCTCGATTCAGGAAATTTCTAAAAAATGGACTACCCCTATACGTAATTGGGGCATAATATATGGACAGATAAGCATCTTCTTTAAAGATGAACTTGCGTCAAATGAACCAAATGCAAGATAAAGGAGCATGAGTTTTTCGCTTTAAGCCGAAAATGATGATATAGGCGACACGAACTTTTTTGTCCATGTCGCCCATCACTTCCGGCACCAGTTACCGCTCGAGTTGCTCTCCAGCAGTTGCTCTATCCTGTAACTGATGTTACCATTATTAACAATTTTATTATTGGTGATACACACCGTTTACACTAACTTCACGATACTCCCGATTTTGGTCGGAAATACATAACAAACTTCCAAATATCGGCATAAAAATATTGTGTTTTTCGAGTATCTTTATAGCATTATTTAAGAATTTATAAGGAAAATCTGTATTCGCTCCATACATATCAACAATGCCAATTTCAACAACATTGTCAACAAGGTTATAGAAGTCATTTTTTATATCCACTTGTATTATTTTATTTAGATCCTCGGGAAGAGGGTCGCCTCTTCCCGATAACTCCAATAAAGATCCTTCTTTTTCCCATTTCGGCAAGTTTTCTTCAGAAATAATAGAAACAAGATGGTAAATAAGTTTATCAATGAATTTATGCTTAATTTCATATTTTGCACAGAATAAGTGAATGCATTTGGCACCATACATTTGTAACTCTCTGATGGATAAGTTTTTTAATTCATACATTGTTGTTAAAACTCCTTTCATGGCAGAGGCTCAGGAGTCGTCAAAGGTATCCCAGCCATCAAGCAATTTCCAGTGAAAGAACTCGCGAAAATCATTAAAACACTTCTCGAAAATACAATAATTATCATAATTCACAA
Organism: Peptococcaceae bacterium; assembly: GCA_009782825.1. Lineage (GTDB taxonomy): Bacteria > Bacillota > Desulfitobacteriia > Desulfitobacteriales > Syntrophobotulaceae > WRJI01. Next base: position 13,880 of record WRII01000069.1, on the reverse strand, counting down.
GGAGTCAGTTCAAAATTAATCCCCCGTCTATCTTCAATTGTTAGGGATAGCGTCTTTGAAAAAACAGGTTTGAATCTGATAATTTGTCTGAATCCTGATGACTTGAAGCTAATACAACCTTCCTGAAGCCAGATCTCCCATTCATAGACCCATACCCCATTTTGTTCAGTTTTATTGACCATTTTAATAACATCAATTTCCAAAAAGTCTAATGCATCACTTTCTATTTGCATATGCAATGAATAAATATCTTTGAATATCAAGGTACAAGGCGATATCCAGAAGGAAAAATGCTTTTCCGGAGGGACAGGATGAACCCAGTTAAAAATGTAGTCAATATCAAAAAGCAAATCATAAGGATATTGTTCATTACCAGATGCAAACCCGATGCCATGAACAACACAATCATGCCAGCCCATTTGCTCATAGTCATCTTGTGTCCAAACGCTTTTGTCCAACTGATACATAAAAGATCATCTCCCATACTCAATAGCAATGCTCATCTTGTCCGTTCGTAGGGTTGTTACACATCCTCTCGCCGCAAATTATTTCGCGAACTTACGTTTTCCCGCGCCATTCAACTTCTATGTTGCTTTCTGCTAATTGCTTATAAGCACCTTCTTCTGTAACATCCCAAAACAGTAATTGTCCTTCAGAACTCTCTTTATCCTTTTGTAGGATAACGTAGAAGCCGCCAGTATCTTCTGTGTTTCCATATATTTCAGCATACCAAGCTCTATATTTGAAAGGCATTTTTACAGACCCAGATTTGTGTGTCATCAAATTAGCATACCTCCACGTTCGAGACAATTCGTCCCATCCCGCGCCCTGTGCATAGACCTATCATCTGGCCCCGCCCTCAACAGCGACTTCCGGCGCATCTTCAAACACATCCTGCATATTGATCTGACAACCTTCCAGAACGAATACAGGTATGGTGTCTGTGTCACCATAGGCGTTTGCAACATATTTTCCGTTTTCCAACACAAATACGGTAACGATTCGTCTCTCCGGATCTACAATCCAGTATTCCTTGACGCTGGCTTTTTGATATTGCTGAAATTTTACCAAAATATCATAGCGGGCGTTGGACGGGGACAGAATCTCAACAACCATGTCGGGAGCGCCCAGACAACCGGATCCACTCAGTTTTGATCGGTCGCATACCACCACGAGATCAGGTTGAACAACCGTATCGTCATTCTCGGCGACATTCAGACGCACATCGAAGGGGGCCGCGAACACTTTACAAGGTTTTCCATGCAAAAAGTTATGAATCTGGGTCATTAAAGAAGCTGAAACAGCTTGATGGATCCAAGTCGGCGCAGTCATCATGTAGGGAACGCCTTCGATCAGCTCGTAGCGCACACTGTCGTCCCAACCAACGTAATCGGTATAGGTGAAATGTTCTTTTTCGTGTTCCATGGCCATGGGGGCAAAACCTCCTTGAGGTGGGTAGTCTTGACTTCATTATAGCCTTGGAGAAGATAGTCGTCAACGACAACACGGCCCGACCCGGCCCGCACCGAGCAACATAGCCGCCTCTTTATTTCATTCGTGAAATAAATAATAACCTCCGGAGACAAACCCAAGAATCATCCCTATTTCAATGATATATACGCCCTGGAAGTCTTTTGCCTAACGCAATAAGCCGCCACAGATGGCGGCTTATTGCGTTAGGCAAAGCTTTTTGTCAATTTTGCGTCAATTTTGCATTTTCCAAAATGTATATGTTGATTATTTGTCAAGTTGTATTATACTTAAGATATGAAGATGGGGGATTTTCACATGTCAGAACTTGCTAACCAGAAAACATATACAAAAATAAAAGCATCCCTCCAAAAAGTGTCCTTAAAAATAAAAACACCCCTCCATAACATATCCTCAAAAATAAAACCCCCTCTCCATAATACATACTCAAAAATAAAACCCCCTCTCCAAAAGGCATCCTCAAAAATAAAAGCATACATAGCATCAATGTCTCGCCAAACAGCCATTTTATCTGTAATCTCGCTGTTTCTGGTTATCCTGATTGTTGTGTTAAGCGTCATAATTATAAAATACTTACCTGGATACCGTCTCTCCTCTCTTTTAGACGCCAGAGACTATTCTGCAGCCGCGAAGCTTATTGGCGGTAAAAAAAATAATTCCGGCGTCTCCAAGACCCTGGGCATATTCGCCAATACCTATGTCGCAGACGCCAGTGACACCGGCATATCTGATTCCGTTTTTGTCTCCAAGTATGCCGACATTTCCGTTTTAAAAAACGAACTTTCAGACCCTCTGTATACAAGTACCCATGAACACATCACAACCCTCTTCGGCTCAGGCACAATTACCGCCGAACAGTGCCTCGCAAATATAGACCGCATCGATACATTCAATATGCTGGGCGACACAAAAGAAACCCTCCTGAACGAAACAGAAGCCATCAGAACATCCAAGCAGGGGTTTCTTGAGGGAAACGACTATATCAACAACAACGACTATGAAAGTGCCCTCATAGCTTTGAATGAGGTGATTGAGAAAGACTCTGAAAATTACGCCAAACTCGCCGACCTCAAGGAACATTGGAAAGCCGTGTATTTTGACACAGCCCTGGCGCAGGCCAAAGAATATTTCGCAACCGAACAATACCTTGCGGCGTTCAACTCACTCTTCCAACTCAATAAGTTCCTCCCCGGCGACCCCACCGTCACGGCCCTGCTTCCTGAGTATGAACACAAGAAAAGAGACGTCCCCCTTCAAGACGTCAGCACCGCATCAGTTAACCACATTTTCACTCACTGTTTAGTCGCCTATCCGGAACTGTCCATTTCCACACCCGGCGGCGGCACATATGATATTGACTGCATCACCGCCACCGAATTTAAGCGGCTCCTGGAACAACTTTACTCGAACAGCTATATTTTGATCGACATTAACTCTCTCTATGAAATCCGTGACGGCAAAGCTGTGAAAAAAGACACAATAAAAGTGCCCCAAGGAAAAAAACCCCTTGTGATTTCCTTTGACGACGTGGTTTATGACCCGGAAAAAACCGGCAACGGCATGGTTGACAAGCTCGTCCTCAAAAATGGCCGCATCCAGTCTTACACCGAGATGCCTGACGGCGCCGGGATTTATGCCATCGACAATGAATTTGTCCCGATCATGGATGATTTTGTGAAAAAACATCCCGACTTCTCGTTGAACGGTGCGAAAGGCACCCTCTGCCTGACAGGCTTTTGCGGCATCCTCGGCTACCGCACCCACCAAGGTTCCCCCAACCGCGACGCAGAAATTGAAGCCGTCAAACCTGTTATCCAAAAACTGAAAAATACCGGATGGAATTTCGCAAGCCACAGTTATGCCCACCACAACATGCCCAAAGTCTCAGACGAGCTCTTCTTGAAAGATATACAACAGTGGCATGATGAAGTAGAGTCCCTTGTCGGCAAGACCCATGTCTATGTCTACGCCTTTGGCGCCTGGTCACCTTACGACTCCGAAAAACACCGGAAATTGATGGAGGAAGGCTTCAAGATCTTTTGCGGCGTCGGCGCCGACCCGTACTTCATTCAAGGCTTCCCCAAAACAGACGATGAAACCGGCACCCTCTTTATGGATCGCCGCCCCATAGATGGATTCAACCTGCGGGAACGCCACACCAAGTACCGCAGTATGATAGACACCCATACCATCTATGACCATGAAGCGCGTTACATTAAGTTTCCAAAACCTTAAACCCCTTCCTTGGCCTTGTGGTTATCGAAACAGCCTATCCTGCGTGTTCGGTCCCACGATGCCATCTGCAGCTAATCCCTGATCCCTTTGAAAGGCCCTCACCGCTGTTTCTGTCCCAGGGCCAAATACCCCATCGGGAATCACGCTGGTATACCCCCTTGTATACAGCGCGGCCTGTATCAGGTACGTGATGTTCCCCTGCGCCCCTGGACGCACACTCACCGCCGCCGCTCTGGTGGCCGGCCCGAACACACCGTCAACCACAAGGTTCCGGCCAAATTGACGATTAAGCTCTGTTTGCAGTCCTCTGACCATAGCCACTTTCGTCAAGCGCCCGAAAATACCGTCGACACCCAGATTGGCGCCGTATCTCTGATTCAGTGTCGCCTGTATCTGCCTCACCACAGGATCGCCTGTTGCAGGAGGCACAGGCGGGACACCCGCCAACGGAAAGACCTGCATGACAGCGTTGGCAATCGCTTGAGAAACCCTGCCTATATTCAACATCGCCATATCATTGGGATTATTGATAAAAGCAACTTCCACCAAAACCGCAGGCGCGTATGTATCCCGGATAATCCCGAAATAATCTTGACCTGCGGCATTCGTGCGGGTTTTGATCCCCCGATTGGCAAATCCCAACGCGGCAATAGCGTAAACAAGAGCGGCAGCCAGATCCCTGTCTCTTCCGCCACGAATGCTGAAATAAGCTTCAGTCCCCGTCCCGGGATTTCCCAGATTACTGTTCATATGGATCTCGACCACAGCGTCGACATTCGATCTGTTGGCCAAAGCCACATCCGCGTTGATATTCCGGTTTACGTCGGTAGTGCGGTTGTTAATCACCGTATACCCTCTTTGGCGCAGGATCCTTGTCACCTCGTTGCTCAACGCTAAATTGATATCTTTTTCATAAACTCCGTTGGCCACAGCACCAAAATCACTCCCGCCGTGACCCGCAAATATGGCAATAGTCATGAGAAAACCTCCTATCCCAAAAACTTGGATACGCAGGAGCAAAAGGATATTTTTTGAACATATTCACGCTTTTATTTCTTTAGGGACTGTAACTAAATAACTTTGACATTATTCCTTGTCTTTTTGCCGCCATGTTTCGTTGAAAATCCTTGAAAACCTTCCAGGTTGCCTGCAGATTTTGCGCCCGGCCCGAAGAGCTGAGGTAAGAGAAATGTCTTTACTGCCACACGTATCCAAAGCAATGGCACTTGTGTGGGCCTGTCGACAAAAATCCGGCGGCCTAATGTCAAACTTATTTAGTTACAGCCCCTAAATAGTTTATGTGCTGTGAGTCATCATGTGCTTTTCCGCACTATTTTTTTGTTCAGAATACATGAGGTCAATACACATGAGTACACATGAGTACACATGAGTACACATGTGTACCCCATGTGTAAATACCACACATGAGTAAATACCCTATTGACACCCCCCTTGCTTTCGTCTATAATAATATCAAATATTTAATAAGACGGAGGGTGCCTCCCCATGTATATCACGCGGCACATGGAAAAAACACTTGCGAAAACAGAAAAAATGTTTGGCGCTGTTATTGTCACCGGCTCCCGCCAAGTCGGCAAAACAACTCTTCTTAGAAACGCAACACAAGGGACCCCCTATGTCACCTTGGATGATCCAATCCTGCTTCAATCCGCGCTTACCGAAGCAGGAACATTTTTCAAAAACACACCCCCGCCCGTTTTTATTGACGAAATCCAATACGCGCCCAATCTCTTCCCGTATATGAAGATGATTATAGACACAGATAAAAAGAAAGGACAGTTCTACCTGTCCGGCTCCCAACAATTCGTCATGATGAAAAACGTAACCGAATCCCTTGCGGGACGGATTGGCATCCTCAACTTACCCGGCCTCTCCCTGCGGGAAACCAGCGGCATCCCCTTCAACGAGCCCTTTATTCCCACTGAGAGCTATTTAAGAAGAAGGCTCGAAAGCTCGAAAGAAATCCCTTATAAAGACATTTGGGCCGCCATTCACCGCGGCGCCATGCCCGAAATATATGTTGATAAAACCCAGGACTGGGGAACATTTTACGGATCTTATGTCCGGACATACATTGAGCGCGATGTCAGAGAACTCACACAAGTAGGCGATGAAATAAAATTCCTGCAATTTTTGACTGTCATGGCCAGCCGCACCGGGCAGCTGCTCAATCTGGCAGCTGCGGCAAGAGATGTCGGCATCAGCCAACCCACAGCTGAACGGTGGCTGTCCGTTCTGGTCGCTTCCAATCTCGTTTATCTTCTGCAGCCCTGGTTCACAAACATAACCAAACGAGCCCTCAAAACACCCAAGCTCTATTTCCTGGACACAGGGCTTGCCGCCTATTTGACAAAATGGTCCACAGTCGATGTCCTCATCAATGGCGCTATGGCCGGAGCATTTTTTGAAACCTTTATCATTGCGGAAATCATAAAAAGCTATTATAACGCCGGTATTTTAGATGCGCCGCTCTATTTCTACCGGGACAAGGATCAACATGAAATTGATCTGCTCATATGGCAAGACGGCGCCTTGCATCCCATCAAAATCAAAAAAAACGCTGATCCGCACAAAACCGATATCGCAGCCTTCAAACACCTTGACAATCTAAGTGGAATTGAGCGGGGCGATGGCTGCGTGATTTGTCTGTATGATCAACTTGTGTCTCTGCACGGAGAAGACAAAGTTGTTCCTGTCACCTTGATATAGAATGCCCACGAACCAGCTCTCTTTCCATTTACAGACCAATCCCTGCCCCATCTATTTTCGAGCCACTGCCCGTCAAATCGCGCCCTGCCACAACATCGCCTCAGCAACCTTCTTGAACCCCGCGATATTGGCGCCGACAACAAAGTTATCCTCACATCCCACCTCTTGCGCGGCCGCAGCAACCGTGTTATAAATATTCACCATGATCCCTCTCAGCTTGTGATCCACCTCGTCAAAAGTCCATGACGTTCTCATCGAATTCTGGCTCATCTCCAAAGCCGATGTGGCCACACCGCCCGCATTCGCCGCTTTCCCCGGCGCAAACAAGACCTTATTCTGCAAAAACACCTCCGTAGCTCCCAGCGTACTTGGCATATTCGCCCCCTCGCCCACCGCGAAACATCCATTCTTGACCAATACTTTAGCATCCTCCTCACTCAATTCATTCTGCGTTGCACAAGGAAGCGCCACATCACATTTAAGGCTCCAAATCCCCGAACCGGCATCGTCCGGCGAGCCGATGCCCGTATACACCGCGTTAGGCCGGTAGGTTTTATACTCCGAAATCCTGCCGCGTTTAACTTCCTTAATCTCCTTAACCGCAGCCAAGTCAATCCCGTCAGCATCATAAACATACCCGCCGGAATCAGACAACGCCACAACCTTGCCCCCCAGCTGCTGCACTTTTTCCGCAGCATAGATCGCCACATTCCCCGACCCCGACACCAAAACAATTTGGCCCGCCAAAGACTTCCCATGCTGGCGGATCATTTCATCCATTAAATACACAAGACCATATCCGGTAGCCTCTTTCCGGGCCAGCGACCCGCCATATGTCAATCCCTTGCCGGTAAAAACCCCTTCAAATCTATTAACCAGCCGCTTATAGTGACCATACATAAATCCGACCTCACGAGCGCCAACGCCGATATCCCCGGCAGGCACATCCGTATTCACCCCGATATGCCGGAACAATTCCGTCATAAAACTCTGACAAAAAGCCATAATCTCACGATCCGATTTGCCCTTGGGATCAAAATCCGAACCCCCTTTGCCCCCGCCAATGGGAAGCCCGGTCAGAGAATTTTTAAAAATCTGCTCAAAACCCAAGAACTTAATAATACTTAAGGAAACGCTGGGATGGAAGCGCATCCCCCCCTTGTAAGGACCGATAGCGCTGTTAAACTGAACCCTGTAGCCCTTGTTGACCTGCATCTTTCCGGCATCATCCACCCAGGGAATTCTGAAAATAATCACACGTTCCGGTTCAACCAAGCGTTCAAGAATTCCGGCTTTCTCATATTCCGGACGCGCATCCACATAAGATTGCAGTGTGGTCAGAATCTCGGTCATAGCCTGGTGAAATTCCGGTTCATTGGGGTTTCTCTTTACAGCCTGTTCCAAGATTGACATGGTGTAAGACATATGCAAGTCTCCTTACTCTTTAAAAAAATTTTAATAAAGGCATTCAGCAAAAAGCCAGCAGTAAACTAGCCATCGACAAACGCCTTTGTCCACCTTGTCAAAACATACCACACGTCACTCTTGTTGTCAACTCTTCACTGACAATGATTATCAAACGGCTCGTAATTATTGGAAAGTGCTGAAAAACCGTATCGTCAAAGAAGGAAACCAAACGGTTACATTTTGTAACCAGTTGAAGATGACCGCTGAAGATGGAAGAAAACGGCTCACTGATGTTGTAAATACAGAACAGCTTTTGTGTATCATCCAATCCGTCCCATCACCCAAAGCCGAGCCATTCAAAATGTGGCTTGCTGCGGTTGGGCGCGAACATATTGATGAAACAATTGACCCGGAACTGACAATAGAGCGCGCCCTTGAAACCTATCTCAAAAAAGGATATTCACGCGAATGGATTAACCAGCGTTTACAGGCAATTCAAGTCCGTAAGGAATTGACTGACGAATGGGACGGCAGAGGTGTTCAAAAAGGCTTAGAATACGCTATTCTTACAGATGAAATATCAAAAGCCTGGTCAGGCATGACAACACGGCAATATAAAAATTTCAAAGGGTTGAAGAAAGAAAACTTGCGCGACAATATGTCCACGCTAGAACTGGTGTTGAACATGCTTGCGGAAGCCACAACAACGGAACTTGCTAAAGCACATGACACACAGGGATTATATGAAAATCAAAAGGTCGCAGTCGACTCATTTCTGATGTTATTGAGGATTCTGAAAATAAAGATCGTACATAATTTGCACATAATTTGGCGGGACGATTGCTATTGTTCCCACCATCAAGGCAAGACCCGGTAGGGGTGCTCGATGCCTAATTCCATGAGTTCTTCGGGGCTGCGGAGGAAGGGGTTTGCCATATGGTCGACGCTGCGGAGGAAATTGTCGAGCAGTTCGGGGGCTTGATCGGGGTGGTAGTCGAATGAGGGGTCGAGGGCTTCGCGGGCGACAAGGGGGCCTCGGCGTTCTTCTTCGTGGTTGTTGAATAAATCTTCAAAAGGGTTGTCTTCTGGTTCGGGGTAGAGACGAAGCAATCTGTCAGTCACGCAGTCCAACCATTGTTCAAAGGGTTTGGTGTCGGGGAGGATGTGCATGGCAACACGGCTTAAATAGTGAATACTCATTCTCCATTGATTTTTTCCCTCTGGCGTTACATAGAACATGTCCACCAGATTCATGGAAGCAACCCATAGAGGCCCTTTTATGGGTCCTGTATATTCTGAACGTACCAACTCAACATATTGAATGTATCGTTTGTCGATTGCAGCACACCAGCTTGCTTCATCAATTCGGACAGGAATGGGGTCATCATATACAAGATGGTAACGCCAAATAATCCATTCATAGATACCAATGGCCAAAACAGTTTTAGCCCTTAAACTGGTGGATTCGAGTTTTTCTATTAAATCGGATGTATCATATTTCAAACTGGCTATGACTTGTGTGTCATCCCAAAGGTATAACAATACCGGGCTATCGAGCTTTTCCTTTTCAATATAGTGTGGAACAGTGTATTGAGGCATATATTTCCCCTTTACAGATTATAAGGTTCCCCTACAAACCCATTGGAAAGCATTTCGTCAGGGGAGCTAAGATACGGATTATTTCTATAATCCAAGGATTTCAAAAATTGCCGGAGTTCCTCTTTTTCTAAGGACTCCGTGTAGACATAATCGGGATTAATGAAAAATCCTCTTGGCAAGGTTATCTCTTCTGCAGAGTCATAGATGGCTTTTGTATTACCATCTAAATCATCATAGCTGTAGGGGCAAGGGGAAATATCCACCATTTTTTTGAGCGTTGCGGAGAGCCAGTTATCAAATGTTTTTCGATTTGGTGTGATATGCCGAAATAGCATAAACAACTTGACAAATTTGTTGTGAAGGTAATATGTTCTTTTTGTGTAGTGTTTCATTGCATAAGAAAGAATACTTATTGATGCTGCCAGCGGCCCTATTTCTTGATCTGCTGTCATAGAAAACTTATCATAATCACAGTCCCAGTTTTTTATATACACAGGATTGAGCGTTCCTGCCCATAACGCTTCCAACCATTGAGGCATATCCAGCAAATCAGTGTCTTTTGCAACTCGCAGTACAATACCTTCAAATACCATTAAAGCACATGCCATAGCGGCTTTTTGCCCTGATTTTGAAAGAGCCTCAAAAAGCCGATCATCTTCCACATCACCAATAAAATACTTATCATCTATTTTCATGTCCCACTTATAGTTTGATGGAACATCCAAATTTCCAAAACAGTCATTTAATTTGAACAGCGTGCTCATCAAAATGCCCTCCTAGAATTATGGGAAAACTTTTGTAAAATTATAATAACTCTTTTTTAATGGTGGGTCACATTGTCCATCCATATTAAAAGGTTCCTTATCATTCTCATCACGACAGATTAGTACCGTAATGTCGCAATGTTGAGCATAACAAATCATCCTGAAACAATTATAACATGGAATCTTTTGTTGTCCATCTGTTTTATTCCGCCAATCAATGGCCATGACTCTTGGTCATCACGATGAACGAAAACGGAGCTAAGGGGGCATAATTGCCATATAACGGCACGAGCTCGATGTTATTTGGGACACGAACTCGACAATCAATGTGAGAATGGCTCCTGTTTCGCACCGCGAATTGTCCAAGCCATAGAGCTATAAGGACGTACAGTAAAATGTAATATATACAGGAGCCGCGCCGTTAAATTACAATTAGGAGGGTTATCCCCTATGAATGAAGATGTAATTTATCAGCGTTGCGCGGGTATTGACGTCCACAAAAAAGCGATCACCGTATGCTTGCGAATCGGGCGCAAGAACGAAGTGCGTGAATTTGGGACGTTCACACATGAGCTGCACGACATGGTAGCGTGGCTCAAAGACAACGACTGCCAGATGGCAGCCATGGAGAGCACAGGGAGTTTTTGGAAGCCACTGTACAACATCTTTGAAATCGAAGGAATGGAGGCAATGGTCGTCAACGCACAGCATATGAAAGCCGTGCCAGGACGCAAAACTGACGTCAAAGATGCAGAGTGGATAGCCAGATTGCTCAGCCAGGGACTCCTGAAGCCGAGTTTCATTCCTGATCGGGAGCAACGGGAGTTGCGTGAATTAACACGGTTCCGCAAAAGCCAAACAGAAGAACGTGCTCGCAACCTGAACCGACTTCAGAAAATACTTGAAGGCGCTAATATCAAGTTAGCAAGCGCAGTCTCATGAGAGCGCTGGTAAACGCAAAAGCGGTAAAACAAACCATGCCAATAAAACGCTCAAATCCACACTTGCTCAAAGCGCGCAAACTGCAAAAAAAAAACGAGATAGCTTCTTCAATGCACAATACCAGCGACTTGTAGTCCGGCGAGGTAAAAATCGAGCAACCGTTGCGGTAGCCCATTCATTGCTTATTGCTGTTTATCATGTCCTGAAGGGCGCAGACTTTCGTGATCTTGGAGCAGATTACTACACTCAGTTCAACAGAGAGAAGAAAATTAACTCGTATGTAAAACAGCTTGCTAAACTCGGCGTAGTCATTCCCGATGATGTCTTACGTCCAGCCATATTGGAGAACGCATCTTAGTAACTTAAAGATGGTTTCTGTTCTCCTCTTTTTAGCGTGCCTTGAGGGATGCTTCTTTATTGTGCTCTCGTTTCCTCTCTGTTAAGGGGGTTTTCACAGTAATATTTAGCACCAATGAAGATCCCGACAAACCCTGCCCTGCAAAAGCGCTTAACTTAGGCAAGGTGTCCAAAACTCGCGCCTCTCCGTGACCACCATTACATGTGCAACTATAAGCTGATCCATTTTCGGCATATTGATGCGGTTCGTCCCCGCATTCTAATACGCTTCCATTCGGTCTGTTACCAGGAGCATTTCCTTCCGTTACATTATTCACAACATCTGTTGTCAGGCTGGTATAGTTGCTCTGCCCGGTGATGACATATGAATCCCCTCCTGCGAAACTAAATACCCCACTTGAGATTGTAACTCCGCATCATCAATTCCATCACTTGTACTGCCGGCTACTCGCGTAGGTTTATCTTCAAGGCGAGTTCTTTGAGCCTCATTAGCATCATGCGCTTCTTTGCATGGGTCCTCTTTCTCTCCATTTTTTACCTTCGCTTTATCCACCCCGTTTGGAAGTTGTTTTACCTGCATATACGCCTCCTCAATTATTTACAATTATGCGAAGTCATATCCATATGACGCAGGACATTCTTCCGTTCAAATTTCACATCAAAACTCCATGATGTAAAATAGGTTTTCCCTTTGATTTGATGCGACAGTATCCCTTTGTTTAACGCTGGCGTAGTTGGTTCGTTGCCGCTGCTGGTTTTGTAGTACGCAGAAACTTCCCGCCCATTGGCAAAGACATTCTTGCTCATACTCGTTTCCCTCCCTCACTGAATTCTGTAATCCAAGCTGCCCGGTCATCTCCGTTATTGCCCACATGGCAAAGCGCGCGAGCCCCTGGCGTGTAACCCTTCTGCCCCGCATGCAGCGCCCAGGCAAGCAGAGTTGGAACCATCGCTGCGCCAATCTCGCCGAGATATTCAATCGGATGCCAGAGATCGAAGAGGTCTTCCCTGCTGCCGCTGCTGAGACGCCCGGTAGCAAAGCCGGCTTCCTTGAACTTGTAATGCTCGCCGGTAATATCGGTGAGACGCCAAGCGAGGTCTTCGAGGTAGACGCGCAGCAGTTTGGGGTTGCTGTCGTCGAAGCCGCCGAAAGCATTGTTATAGGATGTTTAGCGTTCGACCGATTCCCTTGGCCACACCACCATCCTTCAATGCAACGAGCTGAAACAGCCCGTCGCGAGCATCGATCCCTTGGGAGGCGTCTCCAGCTATCAATACGACGCGCAGGGGCGCACTCAGTCGGAAACCGACCCCAGCGGCAATACCACGGTTTGGAATTACGATACCTACGGCAACCTGCTCAGCACCGTGCTGCCCGACGGCAGCGCTGTCAGCGCCGCCTTCAACGAAGATCATAAGCCCGTCAGCCTGACCGACCCCGAAGGCGGCCAATGGGCCCAGGAATGGGACGCCCGCGGCAACCTGACCCGTCAGGTCACGCCCGGCGGCGCGGCCACGCACTACGACTATAACGAACAAGGCGACCTGCTGCACGTCACCGACCCCGCCGGGCAGCGCACCACGCTCGATTACGACCCCCTCGGCTTCCTGGCCGGCCTTACCGACGCCAAAGGCCGACGCGCAGAGTTCCGGCACGACACGCAAGGCAACCTGCTCGTCAAACAACTGGCCAACGGCGACGCCACCCATTACCGGTACGACGCCAAAAACCGGCTGGTGGAAAGCGTGCTGCCGGACGGCAAGCGCATCAAGTGCAGCTACGACCCCGAAGACAACCTGATGCGCTACCAGGATGAAGCCGGGCGCGAAACCCTCTTCACCTATTATTGCCAGGGCAGCCTGCAAAGCCGCACCGACCCCGACGGCTCAAAAGTTGAATATATCTACGATACCGAAGAGCAACTGATCGGCGTCTCGAACCAGAAAGGCCAACGCCGGCACCTCAAGCGAGACGCCGCCGGACGGCTCATCGAAGAAATTGACTACTGGGGGCAATCCCGGCAATACGAATACGACCCTGCCGGATACCTTACCCGCAGCACCGACCCCCTCGGCCAAGCCCTCACGATTACCTGCGACAAGCTTGGCCGCATCGTCAAAAAGCAAGCATCAGGAGAAGAAGGAGAAACCGAGACCTATCAATATAACAATCGCGGCCAACTGACCGAAGCCGAAAACCCCTCCGGTAAAATCGAGCGCGAATACAACCCCGACGGGCAACTCACAAAAGAAACACAGCAGCAGCCCGGCCTCGAAGCCGGCATCGGTTACGCCTACAGCCCCGCCGGGCAACTGATCGAACAGACACAGCAATTCACCCATCCCCACCAGAAA
>WRII01000068.1 GCA_009782825.1 Peptococcaceae bacterium | reverse complement strand
ACCTTCCAGGTTGCCTGCGGATTTTCGCCTTGCCTGTCGACAAAAATCCGGCGGCCTAATGTCAAACTTATTTAGTTACAGCCCCTTATGTTCAGCTGGGTGGCTTATGCATGTCTAAAAAACCCCTCTCGGACATACTGTTGTATAGAGCGAGGGGGGAGGGCCATGGCTTTAAAAGATGTGGAAAAATGGTTTGGCCAGGACTTGGGCGGATGTCTGGTGCGGGCGGAGTCTCATATAACAAAAGCCAGGGAGGTTCCGGAGGAGATCCGCCTGAGGGTTGGGTATCCTTTGCTTGTGCGTACGGCGGTCAGGGATTGTTTTGTGGCGGCGGATGGACGGCTGGTCACGCCTGAGGCGGCTCGCCGGGTGACCTCGATGGATTTGGCGCAGGTGATCGAGCGGGTGACGTTCAGTTCGATGCATGCGGCGGAAGAGAGTTTGCGCCAAGGTTTTGTAACGCTGCCGGGAGGTCACCGGGTCGGGGTGGCGGGGGAAGTGGTGCTGGAAATGGGGCGGGTGCGCACGCAGAAAAATATTTCGGCGGTTAACTTTCGTCTGGCCACGGATATTCATGGGGAACATGGTTTTTTGCTGAAACAGATCGCGGCGAACAGCAAGGGGTTTGATCATACGTTGATTGTCTCACCGCCCCGGGCGGGGAAAACGACTCTTTTGCGTCTTTTGATCCGGTATTTAAGCAATGGGGTTCCGGAACTGGCGCTGCGGCCCCGGCGGGTGGCTCTTGTGGATGAACGCAGTGAGATTGCCGGGATGTGGCAGGGAGAGGCGACTTTTGATTTGGGATGGCGTACGGATGTTTTGGATAAATGCCCGAAGGGGATTGGGATTGAGATGATGGTGAGGACGATGTCGCCGGATGTTGTGGCGGTGGATGAGTTGGGGGGGGTGCAGGATGCGGAGGCGGTCAGAGAGGCGGCTCGGTGTGGTGTCAAAATGCTGGCGACTTGTCATGGGGATTCTGTAGAGGATTTGTCGGCCCGGGGGGTGCTTAAACCGCTGATGGAGACAGGGGTTTTTCAACAGGTGGTGATTTTGAGCCGGCGCAAGGGGCCGGGAACTCTGGAAAGGGTTTATAGAGAGATAGGGGATGTGAAGAAGGTATGGCGTTGATTAAGTATGCGGTGATTATTTTCGGACTGGGGTGGTTGGGGCTTTGGCGTGCGTCGGTCATCAGGAAGAGGCTGCGTCAATTGGAGTTGTTTGGGCATGCTCTGTCTCTGCTGGATACGGAGATTTTCTGGGGGATGACGCCTCTGCCTGTGGCTTTTCGCCGGCTGCAGCGGGTGGGGTTTCCCTGGGGCAATTTTTTTCTGGCTGTTGCTGAGGGCTTGGAGGGGGGCGGCCAAATTGAATCGACGTGGCGTGAGGTGGTGGAGCAGCAGAGAAGGCTTTTTTACCTGACGGAGGAGGATTGGCTGTTGGTCAATCGTTTGGGGGAGTGTGCGGGGCGGACGGACCGCCATGAGCAGCATAAACAGGTGATGCTGATTCGTAACCAGGTTCAGACTCTGGAGGAGTCGCAACGGCAGACAGCGGAGCGCCAGGCCCGGATGTGGAGTTATTTTGGGTTTTTGGGGGGGATTGCTGTAGTGATTGCTGTCTTGTAGGAAATATTGGCGCTGATGTGCTTGAGGGGTTGGCAGATAGCGGAGGAGAGGGGGGAACGGGGCGTGAGTCTGGATTTTATTCTGAAGGTGGCAGGGATTGGTTTGCTGGTGGCTATTTTGGCTATGGTGTTGAATGAAGCGGGAAAAAAGGAGCAAGCTCAATTGCTGACAATTGCAGGGGTGGTGGTGGTGTTGACTATGGTTATGCAGAAACTTGATGAGTTGTTTACTGTCGTGAGGACGGTCTTTAAGCTTTTTTAACGCGGGCTACGCCCCGCAAGGGGTCAGTGATCAGTGGTTAGGGGTCAGTATTGGATTTTCTTGACGCTTCGCGCCTGTAAGGTGCTAATGCGGGGTTTTGCAAACAAAGGGATGAGGGATTTATGGATATTGTGCAAATTGTGGGGATTGCTTTGGTGGTGACGAGTGTGGGGGCTATCCTCAAACAATTTAGGCCGGAAATGGCGGTGCAGCTGACGATCGTCGCCAGTGTGGCGTTGTTTATTGTGGTGATGGACAAGGTTAAGCTGGTTGTTGATTTGTTGGAATCTTTGGCTAATCAGGCGAGTATAAGTTCTTTCTATTTGTTTATTGTGCTCAAAATTGTGGGGGTGGCGTTTATTGCTGAGCTGGGCAGTCAGATTTGCCGCGATGCTGGGGATGGGGCGTTGGCTGCTAAGGTGGATATTGCGGCTAAGGTCTCGGTTATTGTTTTGGCAATGCCGATTATCACGGCGATTATCCAATCCATGATGACTTTGTTAGGTGATGTTTTATGAGGAAACGAATGGCGCCCAAGAGGGTTTTTTGGGGAGTTAAGACTGTGCTCTGTATTGTGTTTTGCGTTTGTGGCTGGGTCTGGATCTGCGGGGGCTGCCTGGGAGGGTCCGGCTGGGTATACGCGCAGGGGTCTCCGGTGCAGGGGTCTCCGGTGCAGGGGTCTCCGGTGCAGATCTCTCAGGTGGAGGTTTCCCCGGTGGAGGTTTCCCCAGTACAAGATTTTCGAACCCAGCCTTTGTTGGAGGAGGATCTCCAGGAAGATGTTATGAATGACTTGCAACAGGAGATTCACTTGGATGAAGCTTTTGATCTCTTTGCACAGTATGAGGCGGAGGTTAAAACGTTTTTGCCGGATTTTTCTTTTATTGAGTATTTTGCAAACGTGTTGCGGGGGCAAGGGGGATTGAATGGGGAGAGTGTTTTGCAAGGGATTCTGAGTTTTTGTGTGAATACTTTTGTTGTGAATGGGCCGTTGATCAGCAAGCTTATTCTTTTGGCTATTTTCTGCGCGATTTTAAATCAGCTCCAGATGGCTTTTGGGGGCCAGGTGAGCCAGGTGGCGCGGCTGCTGACGGTTTTGGTTTTGATTGGGCTGGCGGTGTCGGCTTTTCGGGTGGCGATGCAGGTGTCGATGGATGCGATTGATGGGATGGTTGCTTTTATGCAGGGGATTTTGCCGGTTATGTTTACCTTGTTGCTGGCTATGGGCAATGTGACGAGCGCGGCTGTGTTCAAGCCTGTGATCCTGGGGAGTTTGACGGTGTTTGCAACGATTATGAAGGTGGTTGTGTTGCCCTTGTTTTTTCTGGCGGTGGGGCTGAAGCTGTTCAATAGCATTTCCCAGCAGTTTAAGGTGGACAAGTTGGCAGAGATTCTGGAAAAAATGGGGAAAATAGGGATAGGTCTCGTGATGACGGTTTTTCTGGGGGTTATGAGTATTCAAGGGGTGTCGGGTGGTGTGGCGGATGGGGTGGGGATGCGGACGGCGAAGTATTCGGTGGATTTGATTCCGGTGGTGGGGAAGTACTTTAAGGATGCGGTGGAGCTTGTGGTCAATTCCAGTGTGCTGCTTAAAAACGCGTTGGGGATTGTGGTGCTGGTGGTGTTGGTTTTTATCACGCTGATTCCTGTTCTGAAAATTGCGGCGATGTCGCTGACGTTTTATCTTGCGGCGGCGCTGGTGGAGCCTATTGGGGAGAAGGAGCTTTCTGGGGCTTTGCAGGATATGGGTAAGGGGTTGCAATATATTTTTGCGACGGTGGCGGCTGTGGGGCTTATGTTTTTTTTAGCGGTTGTGATTGTGACGGGTGTGGGGAATTTTTCGGCGATGCTGCAGGGGTGAGGAGAGGGGCATGGAGACGTTAAAAGGGTTGGTTGCTAATTTGGCGTTTATCTTGCTGCTGGCGACTTTTTTGGAGATGTTGCTGCCGAATACGTCAATGCGGGGGTTCGTGCGGTTGGTAATGGGGTTTTTTGTGATTGCTGCGGTTTTGCAGCCTGTCACGGGGCTATTGAAGATTCCTCTTGATGATATTCTCCATGCCTGGACAGGGGGAGGGGATCAGACATCGGCTCAGGCGCCTGATGTGCTGCCGGAGGGGCAATCGGGTAATCCGGGTAAGGATGCGGTGCGGGAGCAGTATCGAAAAATTCTCCGGCTGCAGATTCAGAAGGTGGCTGAGAGCGTGCCATTGGTGGAGAGGGCTGAGGCTATGGTGGAGTTTGGCAGTGAGGGGGAGGGGTATTTGGATTATCCTCCGATTCTCAAGGTTAAGGTGGATATTTATAAGCCGGCTTCTGGGATTGAGCTGGTGGAGGGTGTGGAGACGGTTGTCATTGGCGGCGAGGAGTCTGCGGAGCCCAGAACCAAGCCTGTGACACTACTGGAAAAGACGGTGGGAGACCGGGTATGTGAGGCTTTGCAGGTGTCTCGGGATAGTATTGTCGTGTATGAGCACTGAAGGGCGTTCTTATGGGTACGAAGTGTGAAGTGTGAAGTGTGAAGTGCGAAGTGGGAAGTGCGAAGTGTGAAGTGTGGGCTGGGAGGGTGTTGTTATGAGGGTTCCAAAAATACCAAAAATACCGGAAAAGACGGTTCCTCTAATCATTCTTCTTGCTGTTGTAATTGCGGTTCTCCTTTTTAACAATGGGACTCAGACGGATACGCCCAGTGGCAATATGCTGGCGGTTTCGGGGGCAGGCGAGGAGATGGATGATTCGGGGAATGTTTTGGTGGAGACACTATCGGAGTATGATGTGCAGGAGGATGAAGCGCTGAATGCGGAAGAAAAGGCGTTGGAAAGAAAGGTGATGGAGGCGTTGTCTCAAATGGCGGGTGTGGGCAAGGCTCATGTGACCATTACTTTTGAGAAGGGGGTTTTGCGCGAATATGCCCGGGATGAAAGTGTGACGGAACGGGTGTCCCGGGAGACGGATTCTCAGGGGGGGGTCCGAGAAACGACGGAGCGCTCCAGCAATGACCAGGTGGTTCTTTCGGGGAGTGACCCGGTTATGGTTCAGGTGGAACGGGCGAAAATCGCGGGGGTTTTGGTGGTGGTGGAGGGGGGACAGGATGCTCAGTTTGCGGCGAGGGTGCGGGAGGCGGTGAGGACGCTGTTGGGGATTGAGGCGTCGAAGGTGAGTGTGGTGCCTATGGGGAAATGAGAAGGTGGCCATTCGACCCTGGGTAGGGGGTACCCAATTAATGGGTTCTTCCCATGGATACAATGATACAATGATACAGTGATATCGCAGACATTGATATCGCGGTTTGAACTTGATATCCAGATATGATAAAATCGGACATATGTTTTTTGTGGGGCTGATAATGTTCAGCTGGTATGTGCGAGTGTGGCGGAACTGGCAGACGCGCTGGTCTTAGGAACCAGTCCTTCGGGGTGCAGGTTCGATTCCTGTCACTCGCACCATATAAAGAGACAGGTTTTGATACAATGTGAACCGTCCGGTGGGGGTGGTTTTTGATTTGGCTGAAGCTGGGAAAGTGCTGGCAGCAAGCGGTTTCGCGGCTTTTTGTATTTTTGTTCCAGTGGTGGAGAATAAGGTAAAAGATACTCCTGAAGAGCCGAGCAATACAAAATGATTCTTAACGCTAAAAAATCCCGAGCCCCTCCTTGGAGTAATACATATTTTACCATACGGAAAACAATGAGGAGAAAAAACGAGCTCCCTTTATTTCAGGGTAAAAAAAGAGGCATATCCTTTTTTCTTTATGCAGATTGTATGTCTGCCTCAAGAAAACCTGATATGCCTGAGTGAAGGAGGAGATGATTACAAGATAAGTATAAGGGACAAATGTTAAACGGGTATTAAATTGAAAATAAAAATTCTAAATTTGAAAGGTGATCGTGCATTTCAACTGCCGATATAACGATATAACTAAAATCAACCGGGTTGCTGTTAAAAACATCTTGACTTACCGAGAATATCATGGCTATATAGGAATGGGATGAATGGATAACACCAAAAAAACGTGAATATAAGCCATTCACGACGAATACTTGGTCATTCTTATCATACTATTCGGCAAAGAGCATGGACACTGAATTGACCATATAGCGTTTCAAGAGCATATAATTTTTCTTTTAGCGGAGCGGATAGGCTACACCCTGCAGCCTTTATGATTTCCAGCTTTTCTTTTAGCTTGTTATGTTTTCTTTTCAGGCTGTAGTAGTCCCAATAAGAGATTTCGGCGTTACTTGATGATTTGAGCTTCCGGTGCTGCTTGATCCAGAAATAGACAGTGCTGCGGGGAACTCTGTATTCAGCACATAAGAGCGCGACGGCTTTCCCATTGGAATATTGCTCGACAATTCCTTTGATTACCTCTTCGCTGTGTTTTGTGTTCATAATCAAACCCCTCCAGTTTTTAATTCGATTATAAACTGGAGGGAGTTTTAAATGTTTAAACTCCTGACTGTCAATAACTTCTGACTTGCAAACACCCACAAGGGGGAGATATAATTCGAAGCGGAGAGTTTGCAGGACAAACATATGAGCAAAAATTTAGACTTCAATATTGTCTAAACCTTTCAAAAAAAGAGGTAATTCTAACCGCCTCGAAATCGAAACGGTTAGAAAAGATGGCTTATTAACGGAGGTAGCAATTGTGGCAAAAATCACAAAATCCAAAATCGAGGCAAAGGGTATTGAAATTTCGATTCAAACAGGTACAGACCGACAGGATTACTTTAGCCTAACAGATATCGCGAAGTTCAAGAACCCTGATGAACCGCGCTTTGTTATCCAAAACTGGATGCGGTTACGTAATTCAGTTGAATACCTTGGGTTGTGGGAAACGCTCAACAATCCGAATTTTAACCGTGTCGAATTCGAGGCGGTTAAAAGCGAAGCAGGAACAAACGTATTTGCCCTTTCGCCACAAAAATGGATTGAAGCAACTGGCGCAATTGGTATTGTATCAAAAGGTGGACGTTATGGCGGTACCTATGCCCACAGCGATATTGCGTTGAAATTTGCCGCATGGCTTTCCGTTGAGCTTGAGCTGTATATTATCAAGGATTACCAACGGCTAAAGAACGATGAAGGCCGTCGGTTGCAGCTTGAATGGAACGCCAAGCGAGAGCTTTCTAAGATAAACTACCGCATACATACCGATGCTATCAAGGTGCACCTGATCCCGGAAAATCTGACTCCACAGCAAATCAACTATACTTATGCCAGCGAAGCCGATATGTTAAATGTGGCATTGTTCGGTAAAACTGCGAAACAGTGGCGTGATGAAAACCGGGAAGCCTCCGGAAATATCCGTGATGAGGCCAATATTTATCAACTTATTATACTGGTGAATATTGAAAGCATGAACGCTGAGTTGATCAAACAAGGCATGGTGCAAAAGGATCGCTTGGTGTTCCTGCGCAAAATGGCCGTGGAGCAGATGGATTCGCTACTAAAAAGCACCGCTGTCCAGTCACTTAGTGATACGTTGAACATCTCCATGCCCCGGCTACCAGAAGCACCGAAAAAGGAGGACGAAGAGTAAATGGAGTTAGAGCCTTATCAGCTGGGCGGTTGATGGCATTATTCCAGCGACGGATTGTAAAAATTGAAGCGAAATATGGGGTCAGCGTAATGAAAAGAGAGAAGGAGTAAAATGTTTGAATATATTTTTGAATGCTATAAAAACGACATTTATGACGAGTTTTATTTGAAAAAAAAGAAAACATGGATGGAGCGGCTCATGTCAGACCATCCTATATTAGGCTGGTTGATATTAGTGATTGTTATAGTGTTAATAATGGTGGGGATGCGGCTGACAATATCACTAAACTGGACTTTGGGATTACTTCTTATTTTGCCTTTCGCTTCAGAAGTATACACTGCTCATGTAATGAGGGGCGGGAGAAAGGCTCTGCATTCGAGGTTCAATGAATATTTAGAGCTACGAATCGAGCCGCTTACTATTTTACTTAAAGGAGATAGATATAATCTTCATAACAATATAAGTATCGAATGGTTAATAGAGTGTTGTGATGATATGACAGGAGATAAACTGAAAAAATCCCCTTTCCAGGCTAGTTTTCAATTGTTTCTTCCGGTGATTACTCTTGTGTTTGGAGCATTGCTAGCGAAAATGGATCTGAATACATTGGTAGAAATTGCAGGTGGTATTATTCTGTTTGTTTTATACGCATATGCCTACAGAAATGTTAAAGATATGTCTTTGGGCAGAGATGGTCGTTTGACAAGAGCGCTAAAAGCGGATCTCCAGTTTATCAAAACACAGCTACCTGAAGTAAGTGAAAAACATGGGGGACTTGTAAGCAAGATTGATGTTGATGAAGTTGATAAAATAACAAATTAGAGAGACTAATTATATTCGTGGTGAAGAATGGAAAACGTAGGATTGTATTAATTTTGACTTTAACACTTGGGCTAAAAGCAGTGTTAGGGAGAATAGAATCCGTAAGATTGTATCAATACCTGTCCCTTTAGACATGTAAAAAAGCCTTGAAACTCAATGGTTACACGGCTTTTTCTATATCTAATGCGGGCTTTGCCCACAAGTGGTCAGTGATCAGTGGTCAGTATTGGATTTTCTTTTGTTTTTTATTGATGCTTCGCATTTGTAAGTACTAAATATTCGATTCCTCGGAGATATGTTCTTCCAACAGGAGTTTCTATTGACCCAATGAAGGGCTCACATATTCAATTTGAGGGATACTTGACGCATAAACTTCATATGATATAATAAAGCCAGACAGTAGTTGACGCTACTATCTGGCAGGATTGGCTGCAGTGCAGCTGACAAGGTTTTAGAGGTTATAGTAGATACTCAATAACCGCTCTTCCTAGTCATTGGGGCGGTTATTGTTCTTGTAAAGCTTTATCATTAATGTTGCGAATGCAATCGCAATAATAATTGTCTCAAAAACGCTCATGGCCTCACCTCCTTTATTGGAGGTTCTTGCCAGCCGTACCCATCAATCCATATACGGTGAGAAGCCGGGGGCTGCCCGCTATGATGCCGCAAAACCTGTTGAGTATGTAAATAGCGAAGGGTCTATTGCCCTGGATCTGGCATATAACCGGGGATGATAATTGAGAAAAAGTATGTACAGAAAGGCTTGGGTACATATGTCAAACTCCATATCACATAAAGGCGAAGATGTCAGCATGCAAAACGGTCTTACCGAAGTATTTATTGTTACAGTGGGACTTAGCGGATCGGAACTGGCAAAATCCGATTATGAAAAAGATCTTGTTGTTTGGCTTTTAGAAAAAGATCAGGATTTTGTGGGTCGTGGTACAGTTGGATTTGATCTTTGTGAAATGCCCTGGTCAAGGAAAGATATTCACAAGCAAAAGATGTTTTTGATACAGGCAGCAAATGGTGTAAAAACCAAGACTGGGTGGAACAAGTTGTCGTATACGCCTAATGAGAAGTGGCTATTTGACAGCATTGATGACTTTATCAGATTGGTTGAAAGCTTTTGTATTGCTGATGTGGATGAGCGGCATCGCCTGAAATGGATTGAGAATGGAAATCCTTTATATCGTCTCGGCCATGGAGCATGGGTGAGAATCCAGATGAATGGAGTTAGTACAATTCGTTGTGATTGGGTTGACGCAGAAAATCCGCTTGAAATAAAAGGATATTTGAGGTGCCCTATATGCGGGCTGTATCTAACCTTTTTTGGGTGTTATTTGTGTAAGGATGAGTGTGAACTGAACGAGAAACAATAGACAGAAAACAAGGGTGATGTGATGGACGAAAAGCGCGATAACAAAGAGTTTTGGAATCGTTACTCGAAACTGTATGATTTTGAAATCAATAAATTCAGTGGTAAAGCTTATACAGAGATGTATCGCCTGATGGCAAGTGCCCTTTCGGCTGATATGGATGTATTGGAGATTGCGACAGGAACCGGCTTGATCGCCGTAAATATAGGCGCCATTGTGCACCATATGGAAGCTACGGACTTCTCGCCCAAAATGATTGAAAAAGCAAAAAAGAAAAAAGCTCCCGACAGTGTACGTTTTTCTGTAGAAGATGCAACGGCGCTTTCTTTTAAAAACAATTCCTTCGATGCCGTTATCATATCGAATGCGCTTCACATCATACCAGAACCGGATACGGTGCTTGCCAACATTGCAAGGGTGCTCAAACCAAACGGGCTGCTTATAGCCCCCACATATTCCCACGGCCATTTAAGGGAAACGACATGGAACCTGAATGCTAAAATTTTGAGGCTTATCGGGTTCGAAACCTATTCAAAGTGGACACCGGATGAGTATGTTGAATTTATCAAGCAAAATGGCTTTCATATAGAAAGATGGCACGTGTTAAGTGCGGCATTTCCACTCGTGTACCTTGAAGCCCTGAATATAACCGATTGACTGAAGACATGAAGCAAGACTTAAAAGCGTTTTCCGATAATCTAAAATAAAAGAGTGGTGTTCAGAGCATCTGATTCGCCCTTATCAAGCGTAAAATAGACGTCGTCGCAGAATAGGCGTCCGCTGACGCCGTCTAATGCGCCGTCATAAAGCGGTAAAGCCATAAATGCCGGAAAATTTTCGCCCTCTGCAGTCGTTATACCGTATTTTGAAGCGTCGACAAAACCGAAGCGCGGATAATAGCTCTCATGCCCGAAAATCAACACCGCGAGAAAGCCCTTCTCGCGGGCCAAGGTCAGGGTTTTGTCAATAAGCGCCTTGCCTATACCTTGTTTTTGGTATTTTGGCGGCACGCTAACCGGGCCGAATGTCAGGGTTTCCCATTCCCCGCTATCCCCAACGATCTTGCTCTTGGTATACATAATGTTGCCGACAAGAGCGCCGTCCAGTTCCGCGACATAATCAAGCTCCGGCACAAACGCACGACAGGAGCGTAGCTTTCTGGCCAGCAGCGGCTCATTGGGATTCGGATTGGGATCAGGGGTAGGCGCGTTCAAAAAAGCGTGATAAGTTATCCGCTCAACCTCGTTCCAGTCGCGCTTTTCTTCGCGCCGCAGGGTAATATGCAAAAAATATCCCCCTTAACGTTTGTTGATATTGAAATTATAGCATGAAAACCACCGACAAGTCATATACAATGACTCGAGATGACTCGAGATGAATCGAGATAAACTGACTCAGGAATGATCACAGCTATGGTATAATGAACGAAATCACTCTTTTTTAAGAAGATTAAGCAGTACAGTCAAGCAGTGAAATAATCAGATCACACGAGTGTTGCCCGGCAGGCAGTACTCGCCAGGAAGAGCGTTGATTGGGGTGGAAAGAGATGGAAATCGTACACATTGACATGGATATGTTTTTCGCGGCGGTAGAAATCCGCGATAATCCCGGGCTTGCGGGCAAGCCTCTTATCATAGGCGCACTGCCCCATGAGCGGGGCGTGGTTGCCACCTGCAGCTATGAGGCGCGGGAATTTGGCGTCCGCTCCGCCATGAGCATAAAGGAAGCCTATCGCCGCTGTCCCCGCGGCGTCTACATGCATCCTAACGGTCACAAATATGTGGAAGCTTCCCGGCAGATCCATAAGATATGGGATTGTTATACCGATTTGGCGGAATATATCTCCCTGGACGAGGGATTTCTCGATGTTACCGGTTCTGTGAGGCTGTTCGGCGGGGCGGAAAAGATCGGGCGCGAAATCAAGTGTCGGGTCAGGGACGAAACAGGGCTGACCTGCTCGGTGGGTATCGGGTATTCCATGATGTCAGCGAAGCTGGCCAGTGAAGAAAAGAAGCCGGACGGGTTCTTTCAGATCCTGACCCCAAAAGCCCTGCGTGAGCTTATTATCGACCGCAGCGTTCGGGTCATCTATGGTGTGGGACCGCAAACCGAGGCTGAGCTGCACAAAATCGGCATTCGTACCGTGCGGGACATATACAATAACCGGGACGCCCTGATACGGTGTCTTGGCAACCAGGGAAAGCATATTCTTGACCTCGCGGATGGCATAGATAATCGGATCATAGCTGTTCGGGCGAAAGCTCAGTCCCTGGGAAAAGAGATCACTTTTCAGCAGGATATAACCGATCGGGAATACCTGAAAGACGTTCTGCGGCTCATAGCCAGGAAACTCAGCTTTCAGATAAGGCTTGACGGAGTATTCATCAGAACGATAACCTTAAAAGTCACGTTCAAGGATATGAAAAAGATTACCCGGTCGAAAAGCGGCGACGATACCAACAAAGCCGATGTGATCTATAAGACTGCCGCCGCGTTGCTGGACAAAGTGGAGCGCCGCCCTATCCGGTTGGTTGGAATTAGCCTCAGCGGGTTTTCGGAGGGGGAAGCCAGGCAGCTATCTTTATTTGATGATGTTGGATCCGCCAAGGAATCCGGCAAACTGGACGAGGTAACAATGGAGTTACAGCAAAAGTATGGATTAGATATCCTCAAATCAGGAAGCGAGATGATGGCGGAGCAACGGTTGGGTATGGACAGGAAGGAAACAGCAAAAGAAAGAGAGTAAAGTAAATGATAAGAACAAGAGTTCTTCGGGGATCGCTTTATCTATAATGTGGAGCATTCCTAAAGTCATAGATCACACCGTCGGCGATTTCGATGATGGTTTCCCAAGGTTCAACGGAGGATTTGTCATAAACGCCATATACGGTCATACCCAAGTATTTGGCGCTGCGGAGGGCTTGAGGGATATCCTCAAACACATAAATGCATGCCAAATCTTCCTTCTCGCACATCTGGGGATCAATTCCCAGTCGCTGGGCGGCCAGGATATAGATATCGGGATGGTTTTTGCTGCGGGTGACCTCGTCCACAGAGCAGAGGGCGTCAAAAAGGGGCAGCAAGCCATGCCTTTGGAGAGCTGGTGTATATAAGGAAGCCGGCAGGCTGGTGGCGACAGCGAGCTTGATGCCGCAGGCTTTGAGGGCGCATAGATACTCTTTGGCATAGGGTTTCAGGGGAATGGTGTGGCTGTAGGCATAGGAGGCCAAAGCTTTCCATTCGGCGATCAGGGAATCGGCGTCTTCAGTGAGGCCAAATCTTGTGATCGTGTAGTTGGCGGCTTCGCGTAGTCCGAGGGAGGCTACGGCTTCACCGTAATCCGGGGGGACGGTGTGGCCGCGTTTATGTAAAAACGCTGTATCGATCTGCTCCCAGACCTTCAAGGAGTCCAACAGGGTACCATCCAAGTCAAAGATGCAGGCTTGCATCGGGAGAGGAGCCTGAGGGGCTTGAACTTGAGGGGCTTGAGGCAGAGGGGCCTGAGCTTGAGGGGCCTGAGCCTGAGGGGCTTGAGGCGGAGGGGCCTGAGGCAGAGGGGCCTGAGGCTTGGGAAATGATGGGGAATGGGGGGTGTTTGTCTTGCCTGTCTTCTCTTTTAAGATGATATTTCTAATATGACATGTGGCTTGCTCTATATTGGGTTGGGCGAGGATGGCGGAAACCATGGCGATGCCGTCAATACCACAGGCATAAAGCTGAGGAATACTTTGGGGGGTGATACCGCCGATTACAACGACGGGAATAAGGAGGCGGCGCCGTATGCGCTTGAGTTCGTCCAAGGAGACAGGGGTGGCATCGGGCTTGGTGGAGGTGGTGAACATGGCGCCTACGCCTACATAATCGGCTTGAGCATTCTGAGCGGCGAGGGCTTCTTCAAGGGTATGGGCTGACACTCCCATGATTTTGTCGGATCCCAACAGGGAGCGGACAGCGGCGGCGGGGAGATCCTGCTGGCCGACATGGACACCGTCGGCATGAGCGGCTAAGGCGATATCGACACGATCATTAATAATCAACGGCACGTTATAGGCATGGGTAAGGGCGCGTAGTTTTTGCGCCATAACGAAGAAGTCCTTGGACGAGACTTCTTTTTCCCGCAGCTGGACGAGTGAGCATCCGCCTTTCAGAGCGCTTTCAACAGCTTCTTCCAAGGTGGGAGTGCTCATGAGGGTACTGTCTGTGACAAGGTAAAGGGAATAATCGATAGTATTTTTGGTCATGTTTGGCTCCTATAATCCAACGCGGGTTATGCTCACAGCCCAATGCAAAGATTTGTATCAGGTCTGTAATCCGTGCCGGTACATATCATAAAAGTGATGCAGTGGTCCGTGGCCCTGACCGATGTCCAGGGCGTGTTCGATGGCGGTGGTGACGTAAGCTTTGGCACGTTCGACGGCTTGGGGCGCCGGCAGGCCTGCCGCGAGGCTGGCGGCGATGGCGGATGAATAGGTGCAGCCTGTACCATGGGTGTTTTTGGTGTGGATGCGGGGGGCGGTATAATGGAAAAATGTCTGTCCGTCAAAGAGGACATCTACAGCGTCGCCCGTGGCATGTCCTCCTTTGACAAGAACATAGCGGCACCCCAGCGAATGAATGCGTCGGGCGGCATCTTCCATGTCTTGCAGGGTTCCTATGCTGTTTAGGCTCTGGGGAGCGGTCGTGCGCCGGGAAGATTGAATAATCCGGATGGCTTCAGGGATATTGGGAGTCAGAATATGAGCCAAGGGAAGCATAACCCGGATAAATGTGTTGACAGCGGACGGCGACATCAAAGGGTAGCCGCCTTTGGCGTTCATAACGGGATCGACTACCACATGAGGGGGGGTATAGCGGCGCAGCTTGCAGGCCAGGGTTTCCATACAGAGGGATGTGGATAGCATGCCGATTTTAACGGCATCCACCTGGCCATCCTCAAAGACGGCGTCCATCTGCTGCTCAATGAGGGCAGGGGAAATATCCTGGACACCGATAACGCGGCTTGTATTTTGGGCGACCACAGAAAGAATGATGCTCATACCAAAGACGCCGTGAGCGGAGAAGGTCTTCAAATCAGCCTGGATACCGGCGCCGCCGCTGCAGTCTGACCCGGCAATGGTTAAAACCTTTTTCATGGAATCTCCTTTGCGGAGGCCTGGAGGGCCACCAGATATAATTGTACATTGTGCGGTATCAATTGTCGACTCTGTCGTTTTCCCTGTGTGGTTAACCTGTGATAATGTCAGGATGTAAATTGATCTGAGAAAATGTCACCCCCCGAAAGAATACGGTTTAAAATTAGACCATGAGAACGGGAGTGATATCTCTGACAAGAGAACAACA
>WRII01000067.1 GCA_009782825.1 Peptococcaceae bacterium | reverse complement strand
CTCTTATACACAGAAAAAAGTTGAAACACAAGACCCGTGGGCAAATTATAGATGAGTTAGAGTTAAATGAGGCTGAAGTTGAGATATTGGATCATTTCAATAAGTACACATACCTCCTTGGATGAGTTTGTTATTTAATTGACGCTTTGTGTCTGTGAGATATCACTATTTGAACAGGAGGCCATTATGGCATATTCTATGGCAATGTTCCAAGCTCTTTCGATATTGTTATTTATCCATTTTAAATCAGAAGAAGGGCTTTATGATTATTTGTCAACAAAGACGATTTCAGAAATGCTCAATATCCCTGCCCCGACGGCCGTTAAAGTTTTGCACAAATTAAATGCTGCCAGCCTTACTCACACCAAGGAAGGGGCCAAAGGAGGTATTTTGCTGGCAAAGCCCATTTCAGATATAACATTTTTAGAAGTATTTCATGCGGTAGAACAGGGAAAACCTCTCTTTAAAATACAACACGATTTTAACTTCGAATACGAAGGTCTTAATTCCATCCGGGAAAAAGGCATCCGTTGTTTGCAAGAGGCAGAGGAGGCTATGAAAACGTCACTCCAGCAAACAACCCTGCTGGATTTACTTGAATAACACAAACACAAAGGCACAAGGAGCTGAACCTATGATAGGTGAGCGGTAAAAACGAAAAGGGGCGGGCTTTTTTTAAAGCCATAAACTAGATATATATTATATATATAATATATTAAATATTACATTGGAGGGATTAGGATGAAAACGGTACTCATTACAGGCGCATCTTCAGGCATAGGCAAGGAAACCGCAAAGCTCTTTCAAGCAAAAGGATGGAATGTTATCGCGACAATGCGCAATCCACAGACCGAAGAAGAATTGACAAAGTTAGAGAATGTCAAAGTCATCCCGTGCGACGTTACAAACCAGGAGAGTATCAAAACCGCTGTAGCAGAGGGTGTAGCCACTTTTGGAGGGGTTGATGTTTTAGTCAACAATGCCGGATACTATACCCTCGGCCCCCTTGAAGCCGCGACCCATGAGCAGATCAAGCGGCAACTGGATACCAATTTGCTTGGGCTCATTGAAGTTACCCAAGCCGTCATCCCCTATTTCAGAAAGCAAAAATCCGGTACGATCATCAATATCTCTTCAATCGCGGGCATTGTTTCCATTCCACTGCAGTCCTTATATCACGCGACAAAGTGGGGTGTGGAGGGTTTTTCCGAGTCATTGCACTATGAATTGAGGCCCTTTCATATCCGTGTTAGGATTATTGAGCCTGGTATTATCAAGACGGATTTTTACGGACGCTCCATGACAAAGCTGCAGGATAGTGCATTACCGGAATATGAAGACTATGCGAAAAAAGTTGTTAACAATATCCACGCTAACGGAGAAAAGGGATCTTCCCCGGAAGGTGTTGCCCAAACCATTTATAAAGCGGCTGTCAGCCATAGGAAAAAATTGCGTTATTCTAAAGGAAAATTGAAAATGCTAATCCCTTTGCGCCAAATTCTTCCTGTTACTCTTTTTGCCTTCTTGATGAGAAGCGCCATGGAAAGATAGGGGTAGTACAAGAGTTTCAAGAAATCTCCACATTTCAAGAAATTTCAAGAAATTTCCATCTTGACAGCTCCCTCAAAAAAACATATACTATTACCAAACTGAATACACCCAAAACCGTTGACGCGGAGATAACGGCACGTGTGCAGTTACAGAGAGCGGGGGAAAGCTGAGAGCCCCGTACAACGCAGCTTGTCAAATGGACCGCTGAGGGCGCAGTCAAAGGGAAGAGATTTTTTTGCGATTATGGCAAGGCAATTCCCGAGTATTCTGCGACGTGACGCATACGTGAGTTGCGAGGGATATGTTGGTATCCTGCAGAGAGCTTGGGAATGCTGAAGGTGATATCGTTCAACGAAGGTGACGTCATTCAACGAAGGTGATATCCTTCAACCTTCCCGGGAAACAAGGTGGCACCGCGGATGATTTTATCACCCGTCCTTGAGTAAGAATCGAGGACGGGTTTTATGCATGTAGTTTTATGATGAGTTTTATGATGCTGTTATTTTTACAAAGGAGGCCAATGCCATGATCCGACCCACATTGGAGGAAGCCCAAAAACTGGCTCCGGGGTACACCATCCTGCCCCTGTCTCTGGAAATCTTCTCCGACATGACAACTCCCATTGAGATGCTCAGAACTATGAGGCAGCACAGCGAATGCTGGTATATTCTCGAAAGCGTTAACAGTGCCGACAGCTGGGGACGATATACTTTCCTCGGGTATCAACCTGTTATGACAGTCTTCAAAGAGAACGGCAGCCTTATGGTCAGAAGTAAGGATCAGGGAACTGTCAAAAAGAGTGATGCAGCTGCCGGCGTTTCTCCCCTCACAGCTTTAAGAGACATGATTGCCCACTACAAAAGCCCGCTCCTTTCCTATCTGCCGCCTTTTACCGGCGGATTTGTCGGGTATTTCGCTTACGAATCCGCCCGGGACTTCATCCCCGGATTGAAGCTTAACGCCGGCGGCACAGAAGATTCTCGGGATTTTCATCTGATGTTGATGGATAAAGTCATTGCCTTCGATCACTTTAAGCAAAAGATATATCTTATGGCCAACATTCCCGCTGAGGATCTGGAAAACAGTTATGCTCGCGGCGTTGCCGAGTTAGAAGATATGGCTCAAGTTCTTCTCGCGCCTTTTTCGCCGCCGGAGCAGAACAGATCTATTTTGCCCATGGGTTCACATGGCGCACACGGTGCATACGGTTCACACGGTTCACACGGTGCATACGGTTCACACGATCCCTTCACCGCTTCTTTTTCTGAAGATACCTTTAAAGACAGGGTTGAGAAAATCAAAGGCCACATTACAGAAGGAGACATTTTTCAAGCTGTTCTTTCCAACCGTTTTCAAGCCGCTTTTCAAGGGGATTTGTTGGACACATACAGAATTCTGCGCACGACCAACCCCTCTCCGTATATGGTCTATATGCGCTTGGAGGACACAGAGATTGCCTGCTCTTCCCCGGAGACTCTCGTGTCCGTACACAACGCTCAGGTGCATTCCTTCCCATTGGCAGGAAGCCGGCCCCGGGGCGTCACGGCACAGGAAGACAAGGCTCTTATTGAAGATCTGCTGCAGGATGAAAAAGAATTGGCGGAACACGATATGCTCGTGGATCTCGCCCGCAACGATATCGGCAAAGTCTGCCGCTTCGGCAGCGTTCAGCTTCAGGAGTACCGGCAGGTCAAGCGCTTTTCTCATATCAGCCACATTGCCTCTCATGTGACAGGTGACCTGGATACAGGTCAGGACGCACTTGATGTCTTAGCCGCGACTTTGCCCGCAGGAACCCTGTCGGGCGCTCCCAAGAAACGGGCCTGCGAAATCATTGATGATGTGGAAGGTCTGAGGCGCGGCATCTACGGCGGAGGCATAGGATATATCGACTTTGCCGGCAATATGGATATGTGCATCGGAATCCGTATGGCGGTGCTCAAGAACAACACTGTGTCCGTGCAAACGGGCGCGGGGATTGTCGACGACAGTGTTCCGGAAAAGGAATACCAGGAAACCTTGACAAAAGCCCGTCCGGTCATGGAAGCCTTAAAAAACAGCGGAGGTCTGACATATGATACTCATTATTGATAACTATGACAGCTTCACGTACAACCTCTATCAAATTGCGGGCCAGGTCGCGGAACAACTTGGCAATCAGCCCGCAGGTCAGTTTGGGAAGCGAATTGCTGATCAGACCCTCAAAGTTATCCGCAATGATGAAATGGATGTTGAGGAAATTGTGGCGCTGAATCCCTCCCACATCATCATTTCACCTGGCCCCGGACGGCCTCGGGACGCCGGAATCTGTGAGGAGGTCATACAGTATTTTTCAAATACTGTGGATTTCACAAATACTGAGAACTTTACGAAAGCTGAACACGGTGCACCTCCCCCGCCTATCCTGGGGATCTGCCTGGGCCACCAAGCTGTCTGTGAGGCTTTTGGCGCTCAAATCAGCTATGCCCAGACTCTGATGCACGGCAAAAAAAGCCTGCTGCATATCGCTAACGGCAGTCCCCTCTTTCGCGGGTTGCCTCCCCTTATCGAAGGAGGACTGTATCACTCCCTGGCTGCCAAGCGGGATACCCTGCCAGACAAGCTCCTCGTGATTGCCGAAACCGACACCGGTGAGGTCATGGGCGTAAAACATCGTGACTATCCCCTCTTTGGCTTGCAGTTCCATCCCGAATCCATCCTGACATCCCAAGGAGAAAGGATTATTGAGAACTTTTTGCGGATTTAAAACCAAATGAGGGGCTGTAACTAAATAAGTTAGAACTAAATAAGTTTGACAATAATTACAGTCCCTTAAGAAAGGAATGATTATCACATGATTGATAAAGCTATTTACAATATCCTTGCCGGCCACCATTTGAGCCTGGACATGACCAAAGCTGTCATGATGCAGATGATGGAAGGCAACGCTTCCGATTCCCAAATGGGCGCTTTCTTGGCTGCCATGCGCCTGAAAGGCGAAACCATAGAAGAAATTACCGCCTGTGCCCAAGTCATGCGCGAAAAATGTGCTAAGCTCCATCCCCAAACCGACGTTATCGACATCGTTGGCACCGGCGGCGATGAACTCTTTACCTTTAACATTTCCACCGTTTCCGCCTTTGTCGTGGCCGCCGGCGGAGTCCCTGTGGCCAAACACGGTAACCGCAGCGTCTCCAGCAAATGCGGCAGCGCCGACGTGCTGGAAGCCTTGGGCGCCAACATTTTTCTCAGCGCTCCCCAGAGCGAGAAAGTCCTCACCTTAACCGGCATGTGCTTCATGCTGGCTCAAGTCTACCACGCGGCTATGAAACACGTGGCCCATGTGCGGCGGGAATTGGGCGTGCGTACAATTTTCAACATTCTGGGCCCCTTGGCTAATCCGGCAGGAGCCACCATGCAGCTCTTTGGCGTCTATGATGAAAACCTGGTAGAACCCTTGGCCAATGTCCTGCGCAACCTGGGCGTCAAACGGGCCATGGTCGTCCATGGCCATGACGGGCTGGATGAAATCACCCTGACAGGCGCCTCCACCATCTGTGAAGTGGGCGACGGCGAGTTAAACAGCTATTTTATCACTCCCGAACAATTCGGACTCTCCCGCTGCCAAGCCGGTGACCTCACAGGCGGCGCCCCCCAGGAAAACGCCGATATCGCCCGGCGCATCCTCTCCGGTGAACCGGGTCCCAAACGGGATACCGTAGTCCTTAACGCCGCCTGCTGTCTCTATATGGGCAAAAACGATATCACCATGCGTCAGTGTGTGCGCCTGGCCCAGGACCTCATTGACAGTGGCCAAGCCGCTCAAAAAATGGAAGACTTCATCCGGGTTACCAATGAGGTGGCGGCATGAACGATATGAGCATTCTCGATCAAATTGTCGTCGCCACAAAAGAGCGGGTAAAGAGGGAAAAGAAAGCCGGCCTGCCGCCGCAAAGCGCTCCCGCCCGCCTCCCCTTCCTGTTTGAACAGCGTCTGAGAAAGCCCGGCCTTTCTTTTATCTGCGAAATTAAAAAGGCCTCCCCTTCCAAAGGCGTTATCGCCGAAGAATTTCCGTATCTCGATATTGCCCTGGAGTACGAGCAAGCCGGCGCGGATGCCATCTCCATCCTGACGGAGCCCAACTCCTTTCAAGGCTACACCCGGTATTTGGCTGAAGTGCGCAAAACCGTCAACACACCTCTGCTCCGTAAGGATTTCATTGTAGATTCATTCCAGATCGAGCAATCCTCCCGCCTTGGAGCCGACGCCATTCTCCTGATCTGTGCCATTATCACTCCCGTCCAGCTGGCTGATTTCATCCAAGCCTCCGATACTCTGGGGCTCTCCTGCTTAGTGGAGGTCCATAACGAAACTGAGATGGAGATAGCTCTGGCCGCCGGAGCGCGCATCATCGGTGTTAACAACCGGAATCTTAAAACCTTCACTGTGGATATGAGCAACAGCATCCAGCTGAAGAAACTCGTCCCGCCGGATATCATCTTCGTGTCCGAAAGCGGCATCCGCACCTCCCGGGATGTGGACCTTCTTCGGCAAAACAATGTGGACGCTGTGCTGATTGGTGAAACCCTCATGCGCGCTCCTGATAAGAAGATAGCTCTGGATGAATTGCGGGCGTAGCCCGCATTAGTAACTTATGGACGCGAAGCGTCAATAAAACAAGAAAATCCAATACTGACCACTAACCACTGATCACTGACCACTTGCGGGCAAAGCCCGCGTTAGAGAGCAGGAGGGAAAAGGATGACAATTAAAAATCTCGTTGACTGCCCTGAACACATTGCAAGATTGGCATCCGAAATAGGATATGCTAAACTCTATTTACGTACAGAACACGCACAATCATATTACAGCAGGCGCGGCTGGACAGAGCAGTTTGAAACAGTCGATGAATTTGGTCTGCCAACAACAGTGTTTTCAAAGGAATTGGGTCTCGGGGTGGGTTTTCGAACACGTCCTGGGACAAGCGCCGTTAAAATCTGTGGGTTAAGCCGCCCGGAAGATATCGACATTGCCAACCGCGTTTTGCCAGAGTTCATTGGATTCGTCTTTGCCGAAAGCCGCCGGCGCATTGATACAGCCACCGCGGCAAAGTTAAAAGAAAGGCTTGATCCGCGGATTC
Organism: Peptococcaceae bacterium; assembly: GCA_009782825.1. Lineage (GTDB taxonomy): Bacteria > Bacillota > Desulfitobacteriia > Desulfitobacteriales > Syntrophobotulaceae > WRJI01. Next base: position 8,306 of record WRII01000067.1, on the reverse strand, counting down.
AAGCTGTTGGAGTCTTCGTTAATGAAGACATGAACACCATAGTCAATCTGTGCGCAGATGGAATCATCGACCTTATTCAGCTCCATGGAGACGAGGATGCCCTTTATATTGAGAAGCTGCGGAAATATTGCAAACATTACGGCTGCAAAATCATCAAAGCAGTAAAAATTGGCGCCACTCTTCCGGCCTTGCCGGAAGGCGCGGATTATTTATTGTTTGATACCGCACCGGCCGGCCGGCGGCGGCCAACAAGTTCGAGAGCCGAAAATCGAAATCCGAAGTTACACTCTTGTGATTCTGTGGACCACGAACGACAAACTCGCGAACCACAAACCGCGCCCTTTGGCGGTACTGGTCAGTCCTTTGACTGGAGCCTCCTCAAGGGCTTTGCAGAAGCCCCGTATTTCCTTGCAGGTGGTCTCGCTATAGACAACGTGAACCAGGCGCTGCGCATACTCTCTCCTTGCTGTGTGGATGTGAGCAGTGGTGTAGAAACTGACGGAGTCAAGGATGCCGCCAAAGTCGACGCATTTGTGCGCTTGGTTAGGCAAGGTTGAAAGGCAGGGAGCTTTTATGTCAAAAATCGTTGTTGTTGATGGCGTCGAAAGAGAGACACTCGCCACAGGGAAGAATCTGATGATTGTGCAGTTCACATTTCGCAAGGGAGCCGAAGTCCCGTGGCATACCCATGAGCATGAGCAGTCGAGTTATATCGTGCAAGGCCGGCTCAAGTTGCTGTTGAGAGACACCTCCTCGGAAATGATCCTCACGCCAGGCAAATCTGCTATTATTCCTCCTCATGTTCAGCACAAGGCTATCGCTCTAGAAGATACGATAGACGTTAATGCTTTTACACCAATAAGAGAAGACTACTTATCATGAACAGACTCTACATCAAGGGTTTTCGCATCACAACAGAAATCGATCCAGATTCCTATGTTGCCCACCTGCCCATTATTCGCACACTCCGGCGTCTGGGTCTATTCAGCTTCAACAGCCCGGTCACATTCTTTGTCGGCGAAAATGGCTGCGGCAAATCCACGCTTCTGGAAGCCCTGGCCATCAACTCCAGAATGAACGCCGAAGGCGGCTCCCGCAACTTCACCTTTTCCACCAAAGCCACAGAATCAGACCTGCACCATTACCTTGCCCTGATAAAATCAGCCCATGAAAAAGACAGTTTCTTTTTAAGGGCGGAAACCTTCTACAACGTTGCCACCAACATTGCCGACTTAAAACTGAACCTGGACGGATACGGCGGCAAGTCTCTCCACGACCAATCTCACGGTGAAAGCTTTCTCTCGCTGATTCAAAACCGCTTCCGCGGCCAAGGCTTGTACATCCTTGATGAACCAGAGGCCGCGTTGTCACCTACGCGGCAAATGTCACTGCTGGTTGAAATTGACCGTTTGGTCAAAGAGAATTCACAGTTTATCATTTCCACACATTCTCCCATAGTTATGGCCTACCCGGATGCAGAGATTTATGAGATTACAGAAAACACGGTTGAGCTGACTCCCTACACCCAGACAGAACATTACCAGATCACCAAACAGTTCTTAAAGAATCCGCAGCAAATGCTGCAGCTTTTGCTGGGATCACAATAAGGTTTGACTTTTTGCAGCGCAATCAATCATAAATGATAGGAGGATACAAAAGATGGAAGAAAAAACAGAAGAAAAAACAGAAGAAAAAAAGGAAGAGCAAAAATCCAAACCCGGAAGATTTGGCCCCTTCGGCGGCCAATACATTCCCGAAACCTTAATGAGTGCGTTACATGCACTCGAAGAAGCCTACACCCACTACAAAAACGATCCGGAATTCCAAGCGGAACTCGAGGAGCTTCTGACCCATTATGCCAACCGCCCTTCCCTGCTCTCCTATGCCGGGAATCTAACCCGAGAGATTGGCGGCGCGAAAATCTATCTCAAAAGAGAAGACTTGAACCACACCGGTTCTCATAAGATCAATAACGTCCTGGGCCAAACCCTTTTGGCCAAACGCATGGGAAAAACCCGCATCATCGCCGAAACCGGGGCGGGACAACATGGCGTCGCCGCCGCCACCGCCGCCGCCCTGCTGGGCATGGCCTGCGAAGTATTCATGGGAAAGGAAGACACAGAACGCCAGGCCCTCAACGTCTACCGTATGCATCTCTTAGGCGCCACAGTCCATACTGTGACCTCAGGAACCATGACCCTCAAAGACGCTGTTAACGAAACCATGCGGGAATGGTCCCGGCAAGTCTCAGATACCCACTATGTGCTGGGGTCAGTCATGGGTCCCCACCCCTTCCCTACCATGGTTCGCGACTTCCAAAGCGTCATCAGTCGTGAGATCAAAACCCAGATGTACAAGGCCGAAGGCGGCCTTCCTGACGCAGTGGTGGCCTGCGTAGGCGGGGGGTCTAATGCTATCGGCGCCTTTTATGAATTTATCGGCGACCCTTCCGTCCGTCTCATCGGCTGCGAAGCTGCCGGGCAAGGCATCAATACCCCCCGGCACGCCGCGACTATTGCCCGGGGCGCTGCCGGCGTTTTTCACGGCATGAAATCCCTCTTTTGTCAGGATGAATTCGGTCAAATCGCTCCTGTGTATTCCATTTCAGCCGGATTGGACTACCCGGGTATTGGGCCTGAGCACGCTTTTTTACACCAGTCCGGACGCGCTCAATATGTACCCATTACAGATCAGGAAGCCGTCGGCGCCTTTGAACGTCTGGCCCGCACAGAAGGGATCATTCCCGCCATTGAATCCGCTCATGCCCTGGCTCACGCTGTCACTGTGGCGGAGGAGCTCGGTCCTGGCAAATGCCTGGTAGTGTGCCTGTCGGGACGAGGAGATAAAGATGTGGCTGCTATTGCGAGATATAAGGGGGAAAACATTTATGAGGGAGGGGGAAAACATTCATGAGGGAGGAGAATAAACTGATGATCAAGATTGCGGAAGCTTTTCGGAGTGAAAATCCTGCTTTAAGGAAGAAAGCTTTCATTGCTTACCTCATGGCCGGCGACCCGGATCCGGAAACCTCGGCGGATTATATCCTCACCGCCCAGGAAGCGGGCGCCGACCTCATCGAGATCGGGATCCCCTTTTCTGATCCCATTGCCGAAGGAGAAGTGATCCAAGCTGCCAGTTTGCGCGCTTTGCAAGCCGGCACGACACTGGACACCGTTTTTGATATGGTATCTTCCATCAAGGATAGAATGCATATACCCATGGTTTTCATGACCTATTTGAATCCCGTCTATGCTTATGGGTACGACCGTTTCTTTGCGCGCTGCGCCGACAGCGGCGTCAGTGGTATTATTATCCCTGATATGCCCTTTGAGGAGCAAGCAGAAGCTAAGGGTCCCGCGAACAAATACAGTATTGATGTCATCACACTGGTCGCGCCTACCTCGGCAACACGTACAGCACAAATTGCCCGGAACGCACAAGGCTTCATCTATCTGGTTTCCTCTATGGGTGTCACCGGCATGCGCCGGGAACTTACCACCGACCAGGACAGGCTGGCCCATTTGGCGTCCATTGTTGAGGATATTCGGAAAGAGACTGATACGCCTGTTGCGATTGGGTTCGGCGTCTCAACGCCGGAGCAGGCCGGACGCTTTGCCGCTATTGCCGATGGGGTCATTGTGGGCAGCGCTATTGTCGATATTATTGGAAAATGTGGAAAAGAAGCCAAGCCGGCCTTGCATGATTTTATAGCAGGAATAAAAGAGAAAGTCATATGTGGATAGTTTTTTGTGCCAAACCATGTTAGAATGACTTGTGCGGTAGCGGCCGCCACAAATTGAAAGGGAGTGTCTGACATGCAGCTGGAAATGTTTATTAATTTTAATGGAAACTGCCGCGAAGCGGTGGAGTTTTACGCAAAGGTTTTCAAATCGACGGTCAATAACCTTATGACCTATGGCGACGCGCCGCCTGATCCCAACTATACTGTACCGGAAGCTGATAAAAACAGAATTATGTACGCCGGAATACCGTTTGGCAACATGACTGTGATGTTTATGGATTACCCCTCTGGCTCACTGATGACAATGGGCGATAATATCCATCCAACCATCAGCACGGATAATAAAGATGAAGTTACACGGCTGTTCAATGAGCTTAAAGAAGACGGCGAGGTTGTCGCGGAGCTGAATCAAGTCTTTTTTAGCGAGTGGTATGGCATGGTCAAGGACAAATTTGGAGTGACTTGGCAGATTTTACATTATACCCGCCCGGAGTAACCGTCACCAAGCAGATCTCCGGCAAACTTGCCACTCTATGATTCCGGAATCGATCCCCAAGATTGTTTTCGGCTACTAAGGGACTGTAACTAAATAACAAGTATCAGCGCATAGAAGAAGGGAGTCCCCGATGGAGGCTTTACAAAACGACGACAAACATTATACTTGGGCTGACTATATTGCATGGGATGAGAAGATTCGCTGCGAGCTGATTGACGGAATGCTTTATATGATGACGGCGCCTTCCGTGATGCATCAAAATATCTGCGGAAGCCTGTTTTATCAATTGTTCGATTTTCTAAAGGGGAAACCTTGTAAGGTTTTTATCGCGCCCTTTGATGTCCGTCTGGATATTGACAAAGGAGACGACACGGTTGTACAGCCTGATATCCTTGTGGTATGCGACAAAGAGAAGCTCGATCAAAAGGGCTGCCTGGGGGCGCCTGACTTGGTGGTTGAAATATTATCCCCTTCCTCCGGGACCCTCGATAAAGTTCTCAAGTTCAATAAGTATCTTCAGGCCGGTGTCCGGGAATATTGGATTGTGGATCCTGACAGCAAAGCCGTAAATGTTTATGTATTGGAAAACGGTAAATATGTGGCTTCCGCCTATTCTGAAGAAGATAGTATGCCTTCTCACGTGCTGGAGGGATGCACAATAACTTTGGCAGATGTTTTTGCGGAATGATGGGGCATACATCTTTCTTAATCATTGTGAGTGCCGTGTCTAAGTTGTAACCTTCTTTGATCAACTCAGCCAGCGTGTTTGCTAAGAAGTAATGTTGATGATCGTTTTGTCGGCGTTAACAAAACGATATTGGATGCCTTGCGACTTGATACCCTGAGTTTAAATAGTATGATATAACGAATATGTTATTGACGCCATATAACGAATATGTTATCGGGCAGTTAAGAACTTATGGTGTAAGCGCAGGAAAACCCGCTATAGACCATATTACCGGCACAGACCTCTGGGAGCTTAGGCCAACAACCGACAGGATATTCTTTGCTTACTGGAAGGATAATTCAATTATGAGTAAAACAATAAATGGAATGAAGTACACAACATTTGATGATCTATGGAATGACCTAGAATTGTTAACCCAAGCTGAAAAAGAGGAAATACAGTTAAGGATTGATTTTGTAGGAAAGCTTATTGAGGCGCGGGAACAAAAAGGAATTAGCCAGAAAAGATTATCAGAAATGACAGGGTTAAAGCAGCCAGCCATAGCCAGACTGGAAAGCATGAATGCCACACCACAGCTAGACACTATCTTCAAAATATTAAAGCCATTGGGATATACATTAGCGATCGTGCCGGATACTAAATCAGAGTAAGTGTCCTCTCTCTAGACTCGCCTGGGGCACGGTACAGCGCTTGCGCACCGTGGCTTAACTTATTTGCAACGTCTATAAATTCAAAGAATAGATCGTCTTATGTTTGTTTTGATTGACCCTCTCTAAATCATCTGATTAACCCCTTGATTACACGTGCTGTACGTGTTATAGTTTTATTGTCAGAAGGAGGCATTACAGATGAAATTCCAAGACAGACCTTCATCCAAAAACAATAAAATCCATCTATAGACAGGCGGGCTTGCCATAAGACCACCAGAAAGGAAGGGGTCACTATGAAGCTGGTATACCCGGTATGCTTTTATCCAAACGATGACGAATCCTATTGCGTAGATATCCCAGATCTTAATTGTTCAACCCAAGGCGAAAATTTGAGTAACGCCATTGAAATGGCTGCAGATGCCGCAGCAGGCTGGTTGCTTGATTCTCTCTCTCATGGAGAAAAAATCCCTGCCCCGTCTAAACTAGAAAATGTTTCTCCGGATGAAGGCGGATTTATCTCTATGGTCTTAGTTGACTTAGACGCTCTTGAGAAAAACTACAGCGATAAATCCATAAAAAAAACTCTCACTATTCCTTCCTGGCTTAATGAGGCTGCTGAAAAGAATAATGTTAATTTTTCGGCAGTTCTTAAAGACGCGTTACTTGAACGGCTTGAGCGATGAGCCGATGAATAAAACTATAAGCCCTAAGGGACGTTCATGGAGCGAAGTAGAAACAGAGCTTTTCTCGCCGGAGGAAATCGCCGCCAGTAACTTAAGGGTTGAAATCATGGTAGAACTCACAAAGGCACGGAATGAACGTGGAATATCACAACGTAAACTTGAAGAATTAAGCGGGGTTGAGCGTGTTGTTAGGACGCTTGGCGAAACCGGACACAAGCCCAACCGAACGCACGACCGCAAAGAATACCACTGTCGCCTGCCAGAGCGGGGTGCGAGCGCAAGGCCGAACATTGAGCGGAGGCAGCGCAAAAGAATGAAAGCGGCATGAACATGAATGGAGTGGTTCAATGCTTCCTAACGACCAAGATAACCGGCGCAGCGCAGCTGCGTCCGGGTTGATTGCTGGGTTAGGGTGTTTGGGTAGTTCCACTGCCTTTTTCAGCAGCCGGGATATTGTCCGGACCGTTGTCGCATAAAATGGCGTTGTCCACGCGCCTGCGGCAAATGTGAACCTTGCTCTGAATGCTCAAGCTGTTCGCCCGCTCCATACGGGAGGGTCATTTACACGAAATCACAGTGGGATTTGCGCCTGTTTACCAGGATTCCAAGGGACAGCCAGGGTTTCAAAGATAAAATGAAGGAACGTACTGCGGCCGAACGAGTTAATAACCGGATCCTACATCACTATGGTCTGGAAAATTCTAAGGTTCGCGGCAAAAAGAGAATTTCGTTTTTGGCTACTCTTGATGCTTTCAACATTCATCTTGATGCCCAACTTGCTAAACTGAAAAGGAATGGCTGCGGTAAGGAAAATTCAGGAGGGAAATGACAGCATCTTTTCCTCCATGATCTCTTTGGAAGTTGATATCTTACTGATATCCTTCAACTATACTATAATTATAGTCTTTTTCCGCGTGATTATCAAGATGGATGGCGGATGGACTCAGACGAAAACCAACCCTCCGAAAGATTTTCATGCGTATCAAGCCGCGCTGCCGGAGCATGACAGCCTATCTCTATTTATGTTGCAATCATATTCGAGGTAAGGACATCATGACAAAAGAAGAAAGCGGGATCAAAATTAGTCCTGGTAAATGATGACAAAAGGTTCCAATTCTTTCGCTGTCCGAGAGAAAGATTTCAAACGGGATTATTTTCTGCCTAACACCTTGTCGTACAGATACCGTAATCGCGGTGGTAAGACTCATGTCCATAATGCCGAAACTTTCATGTAATCTGATGAAAAGACGGCTGGCGAGAAGTATCGCTTTAAGGTGGTTGTTGCCACTTCTGCTGTGTTGGGATCCTACCATGCATCTTTCTTAATCATTGTGAGTGCCGTGTCTAAGTCGTAACCTTCTTTGATCAACTCAGCCAGCGTGTTTGCACCTTCAACTTTACCTTCAGCTTTACCTTCAGCTTTACCTTCAGCTTTGGCCGTGCTGATACGCTCCTTCTCATCCATGCGCTCCATCATGTACCCATAATAGGCATTAAGAGTTTCCGGATCATTGATGTTCCGTTGATATTGCTGGGCAAATAGATATAATCCCTGATCCATCTGGAAGACCTCCTTCACAATTGAACTGTCCGGATCCTGGTATCCCGTGTTTAAGTAATACAACCATCGGTGTAACGCATTAGTAAAATCCGGCTTGATCTTGCTGAATTTCGGGATTTCGATTATATGGTAATCAAGCTTTTCAGTCACTTGTTCCGGATCTTTTTCATAAAACAATCCGAAGGGCTGATGAAAGTCAGGATGATTGCTGCGGTAAGGAAAATTCAGGAGGGAAATGACAGTGATTTTGGGTAGGTTCCCATACTCTGTTCCAGAGGAAGTATTGAGGCTGAGCATCCGGTTCGAGTTGAAAACCATGCGATCAGCCATGTGCTGTAAAGAGGAGAGTTGTATCTCAAGATTACAGTGGTGATCCTTTTCACTGACACCCAGATCCAACCGGCAACCGCGCAGTTTGCGGCCTTCGCCTAGAAGTACCTGCTCACAGATCAGCTTATCAATGACAGCGAGCGGGGGCCGGCCAAC
>WRII01000066.1 GCA_009782825.1 Peptococcaceae bacterium | reverse complement strand
TCGCTCCACAGTCCTACCCGCTTGCGTTGCTTTTTTTATCCGTCGTCTTCTCCCTTTCTTGTGCTTGCGCACTTTCCAGGGGTCTTCTCTTGCTGTTTAGTTTTCAATGACCGTTTTGAAAAGGGCTTCCTATGTGTGGCTCGTAACTTATAACTTGTAACTCATAAAACCCTTGTAACGCTTGGCTTTCCAGGCCCTTTTCACAGACATTCTGCAGGGGTCTCCTGCAGACGCTTTACTATAGTATCACGCTGGCTCCTTTGATGTCAAATTAATTTTCAAGGAATTTTGTAGGTATTTTATGGAATTTTTTATATTCGTATTTTATCGCCAATCTAATGCGGGCTTTGCCCGCAAGTGGTCAGTGATCAGTGGTTAGTGGTCAGACAAGCAGACAAGCAGACAAGCTTCACTCTTATGCTGCTTTGTGTTAACATTGATGATATAGTTATATGCTGGAGAGGTGATGTCAATGAAATCAAAAATATGCTGAATAAGTTGAGGATCGCAAGTTATTGAGGGGAGAGGAATGCCGTTAACGATATGGACTATAGAAAAGATAGAATCCACTATACAATGTGCCTGCACAGATCGGAAGACTCAGAATCAATTCTTGATCAGCTGGCTGAGGAAGCCGGAAATCTGGGTTGGGGTTGGGAGTGGGAAGAAGAAGAAGAAGAAAAAGCTCGGAAGACCCTTCTCATCATTCCTCAGTATGAAGATTACGTTGAACCCCTGACCTTATCTTTTGACAACTTGGTTTGTGAAGGTTGGATAAGCCATTTTGCGGTTGACGATTTCTATGTCCGGGATTTCTTCGATTGTTTATGGGCTGTTAGGCCTAGATTAAAAGAGTTATTGGTTACTAACAGCAAGGGATTATGGGAGAAATACCAAGAACTTAAGGAACGAACAAAAGATCCACTATCTTTGTTGCGGGAACTGACTACAGAAGAAAAAGAAGAACTCCGAAAGGATTTTCATATTCCGAGAAGTCAGCATGAATTCTTTTCCCCTGACTTGTTGGGTGGAGATTATGCTGAGCAGAGGATAAAGTTCCTGCAAATGGTCAGGAAAGATTTAAGCGAAGAACTGGACTCGCCTGTGGACATCCAAGAGATACAAGAGATGATACTCAGCCGTTCAGTTTTGAGTTCTCTTGACCAGATGCTGTCAGATCCTTATCTAGCCTATGCGACGCTTACAGAGATTTGGATGATAAAAACACTTACCGATGAAGCGGGGATTCCCTTAATCGAGAAGGCCGAAATGACAGAATCTTTAAAAGAGGCAATCCACGCAGATATTGGGGCCTATGCTTGGGCTATGAAAGACCTTTATTGCGAGTCGTTTTCAGGGGCTATAGGATTGCTTCATATGAAAATAAATCAGCTCCTGAATACCTATCAGGAAGCAGGCTTTGATTTTACTAATGACGAAACCTTCTTCCGAATCGTTTATTCCATGTTGGAATTCTCCGGGTTTTATCGGCCTTTAAAGTACATGAGGAAGAATTAAAAACCGAGCTAAAATTTTAGAAAAGTTTTAGCTCGGGTTTGATTTATGGTTGGAGCGGGTGATGGGAATCGAACCCACGTAGCCAGCTTGGAAGGCTGGAGCTCTGCCACTGAGCTACACCCGCATAATATTGGTATAAACACTGTTGGTAGCAGGGGAGGGATTTGAACCCTCGAATGAGCGGGTATGAACCACTTGCCTTAGACCACTTGGCTACCCTGCCTTAAAGCTTAACTATATTGCAATATCCTCCTTGGTTTCAAGATGACCCCCCGATCGTGTTAACAGCTAGAGCGATTGGCGGAGAAGGAGGGATTCGAACCCTCGCAGCAGTTACCCACTCTAACGGTTTAGCAAACCGTCCTCTTCAGCCACTTGAGTACTTCTCCATAATACAATAAAGTTGAAAGATGATCAAACAGTATAGCTTAGAAGAATCATGGTGCGGAAGGTGGGACTTGAACCCACACGGTATTCACCACACGCCCCTCAAACGTGCGCGTCTGCCAGTTCCGCCACTCCCGCCAAATGGAGCTGTTAACCGGGATCGAACCGGTGACCTTATCCTTACCAAGGATACGCTCTACCTACTGAGCTATAACAGCAACACAAACAAATAAATAAAAATGGCGCGCTCGCAGGGATTCGAACCCCGGACCTTCTGATTCGTAGTCAGACGCTCTATCCAGCTGAGCCACGAGCGCACACCATAGCGCCGCCACATACTTATTGGGCAAACGCTGTACCCTCAACCTTAACCCATAATACCAATAACAAGAAACAAAAGTCAACCAAACGATACGAAAAACCTTTGAAACATTTTGGAGCGGGTGACGAGATTCGAACTCGCGACTTTCACCTTGGCAAGGTGACACTCTACCACTGAGTTACACCCGCATAAACATCATAGATCCTATCCTGGTGGGCCATGCAGGCCTCGAACCTGCGACACCCTGATTAAGAGTCAGGTGCTCTACCAGCTGAGCTAATGGCCCAAGAGAAGAAATATGGCTGGGGAGGATGGATTCGAACCATCGCATGCCGGAGTCAAAGTCCGGTGCCTTACCGCTTGGCTACACCCCAATTTAGAAGTAAGAGGCTAGATGCTCGATTCCAGTATGGCGACCCCGATCGGACTTGAACCGACGATCTCCTGCGTGACAGGCAGGCATGTTAACCACTACACCACGGGGCCGAGCACCTCACTTCTCATCAGCCGGCAGAACTTGGTGACCCGTACGGGATTCGAACCCGTGTTACCGCCGTGAAAGGGCGGTGTCTTAAACCACTTGACCAACGGGCCAGGCATTTTAACGATCCGTAAAAATTGAGAACAGTAGACAGTATATCGAAACCCCTGCCAAATGTCAACCATTTTGCACGTCATTTTGCACGTCATTTTTCACTTTTCACGTCCCGAGTGATGCCCCTTATGATCCATTAACTATGGTTTGTCTCCTGAAAACGAAAACTCCTATACCCCTTTTAAAGGGCCTCGCTCAACTTCGCCTCCGCTGCTCTCACATCACCGGCCTTCCCTTCCCCCAGCTTCACCTCCTGGATAATTGGCAAAATCATCGGACGACGGCGGGTTTTTTCATAGAAATGTTTATTCAACGTATCCCGCACCTGATTTTTCATAGCCACCCATTCCACAACGCCGCCTTCCAGACACTTTTCCGCCGCTTGGCGAGCCTTTTCCCTCGCTTCATCAAGCATACTTTCCGATTCCCGCACATACACAAATCCCCGGGTCACCACATCCGGACCCGCAACAATCTCACAGGTCGCCCGGTTAATCGTCAGAACCACAATGAGAATCCCCTCCTGGGCCAGCTGTTTGCGATCTCTCAGCACAATATTACCAACGTCCCCAACCCCCAAACCATCCACAAGAATCTTCCCCGCAGAAACCTTTCCCGTCATCCCCGCGCCCCTGCGCGTGAATTCAATAACACTGCCATTCTCCGCAATAAAAATATTTTCACTGGGAATCCCCAACTTTTCCGCAATCTTGCCGTGATTGATTAACATGCGGTACTCGCCGTGCACCGGAATAAAATACTTCGGCCTCACAATATTTAAAAGAAGCTTCAAATCCTCCTGGCTCGCGTGCCCCGAAACATGAACCCCCGACGATGACCCATGAATCACATTAGCCCCCTGCCGGAACAATTGATCCACAGTGCGGGACACAGACTTTTCATTGCCCGGCACCGGATTCGCCGAAATGATCACAGTATCTCCCGGTTGAATCTCCATCTTCTTATGGTCATTCATCGCAATACGCGTCAAAGCCGACATCGGCTCACCCTGGCTTCCCGTCATGACAATACACACCTCATTAGGCGGCAGCGTCAAGATTTCATCCTCGCTCAGAAGAATCCCATCCGGCACCGTCAGATACCCCAGCTCAGCCGCAATCGTCGCATAATTCAGCATACTGCGCCCCATAATTGCCACCTTGCGGTTCGTCAGCACCGCCGCACTGATCACCTGCTGGATACGATTGATATTCGAAGCAAAACTCGCCAGAATCACCCTTTCCTTAGCCGATTGAAAAGCATGATTCAGGACCCGGCCCACATCAGCTTCCGATTGGGTAAACCCCGGCCTCTCCGCATTCGTACTATCAGAAAGAAGACACAAAACCCCCTTCTTCCCCAATTCCGAAAACTTCGCCACATCTAAAATATCCCCCGAGACCGGCGTATGATCCATTTTAAAATCCCCAGAGTGAACAATCGTTCCCAGCGGCGTATGAATCGCCAGACCCACACAATCCGGAATACTATGATTCACCCGGATAAATTCCACCTTAAAATCCCCAAGCCGCACCAAGTCCCCCGGCTCCACAACATTACCCATCAGTCTCCCATTGCTCTCCTGCAGCTTCGCCTCAATCAACCCCGACGTCAATTTCGTGGCAAAAACAGGAACATGCAGATCTCTGAGCAAATACGGCAGTGTCCCAATATGATCCTCATGGCCATGGGTAATAATAATACCCAGAACCATATCCTGGTTCTCAACCAAATACGAATAGTCAGGGATAACCAGATCAATCCCCAGCATATCATCCTCCGGAAAAGCCAGCCCCGCGTCAATAACCAAAATCTGATTCTCGAAACGGATCACTGTCATGTTTTTGCCGACTTCTCCCAGTCCCCCCAAAGGGATAATCTGTAATCTGTGTTCTTTTGGCAAAAAAATACCTCCTCAATATAGTATGTAAAATGCACCTCACATCTTTACATCACACAAATTTACATCAAACGAAAAGCACACTAAACAAAAAACTCAAATAGACTCAAACGCCATGATCAGATTTTATGACGGCTCCGAGCCTCGTTTATTCACTTAGCCGAACACTTCACATTTATCTTATTATATCATCTGATACCAGCAATGCAAGCCCAAAACAAAAAGTATCCAAATTTCTACACAAATCTCCTCTTTCAAACTCAATATCAGGAAAAGGGCTGCCGCGTTAAACCGCCGCAGCCCTTCTGCAAAACATTTTTTTGCAAAATTTGGTTTTACAAAAACCATAGCACAGGTTTACCCAGTGTGTCTCACTGTTAGATCCTCATGTTAATAAGAGGATCTGGCAATGCTTCTCTCATGGTCATGAATAGTCTCCCGTTCAATATCCATGAACAACAGCCCAATCGTCGTCAGACCACCCAACCCGATCAGGGTATAGATCACCTTCGTTAAGATTGTGCCCACACCAAAGAGCATAGCAACAAAGTTTAAATTGAACAATCCGATCAATCCCCAGTTGACAGCACCAATAATTGTCAAAACCAACGCTGTCTTGTAAAGCCAATCTTTCATCTTTCTAGTCCTCCCCTATTCAATTGTTGCAACATAGACATTCGGATCTTAGTGTCAAAGGACTGTGAGTTAGGATAAATACAACAGTGAACTGCTCATACACAAGTAAAATTCAATTATCCGAATGCTTATTTAGCTTGCACTCTTCACCGCAAGAATATGTCCGCTTAATTTTAGAAAAAAATCAAAAAATGTCCATGATTCATGATTAACTTTATTCCTCGCCAGTCCCTTACCCCTTATACAGCTCCTTCAAGACATTTGACCCCTCCATTGCTGTATCCCCCAGACCGCGCCCTTCAGCGATATCCTTCAACAATCGGCGGATAATTTTCCCCGATCGGGTCTTTGGCAAATCATTTGTAACATAAATCTCCTCCGGCCGCGCAAAGGCCCCAATTTTCCCCACCAAAAACTGACGCAGCTCCGCAATCACTCCATCCTTCGACGCCTTTTCATCCCGCAGCGTCACAAACACCACCAGAGCCTGCCCCTTCAAGTCATGAGCTTTCCCCACACAGGCCGCTTCCGCCACAGCCGGATGCTCCAGCAGGGCGCTCTCCACCTCCATAGTTCCGATGCGTTGTCCCGACACATTGATTACATCATCCACCCGCCCCACAACCCAAAAATATCCGTCTTCATCCCGGCGCGCACCATCACCTGTAAAGTACACCCCAGGCCAATGGCTCCAGTAAGTTTTTACATATCTATTGTCATCGCCATATACCGTACGCATCATAGCCGGCCACGGCTCCGTCACCGTCAGATAGCCGCCATACCCCCATTCCACAGCTTCCCCCGCCCGGTTCACAACATTCATCTTCACCCCGGGAACCGGCAGCGTGCACGAGCCCGGCTTCATATCCACCAGCCCCGCCACAGGCGACAGCATCATCATACCCGTCTCCGTCTGCCACCACGTATCACAGATCGGGCACCGTTCGCCCCCCACATATTTGTGATACCACATCCATACCTCAGGATTAATAGGTTCACCCATCGTTCCCAACACCCGCAGGCTCGTCAGATCATGCTTCTCCAGATAAGGCACTCCCCATTTCATGAACGTGCGAATCGCTGTGGGCGACGAATAGAAAATAGACACCCTGTATTTCTCCACAATATCCCAATAGCGATCCTTGTCCGGAAAATCCGGCGTCCCCTCAAAAAGCAGTACTGTAGCTCCATTAGCCAACGGCCCATAAACACAATAACTGTGCCCCGCGATCCATCCCACATCAGCCGTACACCAATACACATCATCTTCTTTGAGGTCAAACACATATTTATGGGTCGTTGCGACCCCCGTCATATAGCCCCCGGTCGTATGCACAATCCCCTTAGGTTTGCCCGTAGTGCCGCTGTTATAAAGTACAAACAACATATCTTCGGCTTCCATAACCTCAGCCGGACACTCAACCGCCATATCCTTGACACCCTCATCGTAGAAAATATCACGTTCCCCCATGGAAACAGGTGTTTTTGTCCGTTCAACCACCACGACCTTCTCCACACAGGCACATCCGCCCTGGTTCCCCTGAAGCGCCTCATCCGCAATCTGCTTCATATTCAAGATCCTGCCCCGGCGCCGACCCCCGTCCGCTGTGACAAGCAGCTTTGCCTGAGAGTCCATAATCCTCTCCCGCAGCGCCTCCGCGCTGAAGCCGCCAAAGACCACACAATGGACAGCGCCAATGCGGGCGCAGGCCAGCATACACACCACGGTTTCAACACTCATAGGCATATATAAGACCACACGATCCCCTTTGCCCACCCCTAAAGACTTAAAGAAGTTCGCTGTCTTTCCAACCTCGGCGTGCAGCTGTTCGTAAGTCAGGGTGCGGCTGTCTCCGCCCTCCCCTTCAAAAATCAGAGCCGGCTTCATCCGGCGCGGACCCTCCAAATGCCGATCCAGGCAATTATACGCCGCATTCAACTGACCTCCGTCAAACCACCGGGCCCAAGGCGGATTCCACTCCAAAACAGAATCCCACTTTTTGAACCAGTGCAACTCCCGGGCCCGCTCTTCCCAAAACCCTAACCGATCCCGGGTGGCGCGGGCATATACATCCTCACCGAGAGATCTCTCAGCTCTGAATGCATCCGAAACCGTCACCTTGCGTTTCTCTCCCAGCCAGTCTTCAAATCTTTCTTTGCTCATACTCTTATTTTTCACCTTTTCCTGTCGTCTATAAGTTGAAAAACTCTTTACAAAAATCATACCATAAATAGCCTTGTTACGGAAGCCGCTGTTTAAAAAAACACTGTCAAGGAAGCAGGCAGCGTACGTTCCACTGCCTGCTTCAGAAACCATATAAGTTTTCCCCCTGGAAGGTTCCCCATCCTTCCAATAGTTATTTTACAAAATTATAAGATAAATAGCAAGTGCTGCGTGAAAAAATTGCTGCGTGAAAAAATTTCCTGCATATCAAGGGGAGCCCTATCAAATAGACAAATCACCGGCCAAGTCATAGAGTTCTCTATCAAAAACCCGCTCCCCCGTAAAAGCCTCCGCCAACGGGCGTGTGACCACCACCTGACAGTCCAAAGCCACCATGAGGCTGAGAGGCTCGGCAGCCCCAGGCGCAAGCCGTTTTATCGCCTCAACAGCCCGGCTGCCCATAGCCGCAGCCAGCACAGCATCCTCAGCCGTCGGCGCGCCGCCGCGCTGAATATGTCCCAAAACCGTCACCCGGCTATCGAAGCCCGTGGCGCTTCTCAGCTTGTCAGCAATCTGCCAGATATCCCCCGCTCCTTCCGAAACAATAATGATGCTGTGGTTTTTACCGCGATTGACGCCTCGAATAATTTTCTCGGCAACATCATCCAGGTCATAGGGCACCTCAGGAATAAGCAAAGATTCCGCGCCAATAGCCAACCCCGCTCTCAGTCCAATATCTCCGCAGTTGCGGCCCATAACCTCAATCAGAAAAGCTCGTTCGTGCGAACTGGCCGTATCACGGATTTTGCTGATCGCCGCCACAGCCGTATTGACCGCCGTATCAAAACCAATGGTGCGCTCCGTCCCAACAATATCGTTGTCAATACTCGCCGGAACCGCTACCACATGAATACCGTGAGTTTGAATCGCCTGAGCGCCCCGATAAGACCCGTCACCGCCAATCACAACCAAAGCCTCAATCCCTGACTCACCCAAAGTCTGAACCGCCTGGGCCACCCCTTGAGGCTCAAACATCTCTTTGCAGCGTGCCGTTTTGAGAACAGTTCCCCCACGATGGATGATATCTGCCACTGACCCCAAGTTCATCTGGCGCATTTTTCCTTTTATGAGCCCCAGAAACCCATGCTCCACTCCGAACACATCCAATCCCAACGCAATTCCCTTGCGTACAACCGCGCGTATCGCGGCGTTCATCCCCGGAGCGTCTCCCCCACTGGTTAGGACAGCAACCCGCTGAATTTCATTCATACTTTGATCCTCCCTGTTATTGTAGTACTGATTTATTATCTCTGTATTATTTCCCTGCGCAGAAAATAATACTATATACAGCATTACAATACAGCATTACAGTACAACATCACAATACAGCATTACAATACAACATCACAATACAACATCACAATACAACATCACAGCACATAATCCAACAGTGCCTTCTTAGCCGCTTCCACAGCTTTCTGATCCTTACTCCCCACCGCCGTCACAAATTGCGTTGTATAGTTCATCAATTTTAGAGTGTTCTTTTCCGGCCCCAAGGATTTTTCAGTAAAAAAATCCGTCACCTCAGTTACATGGTTTTTCAAACCCATATCCAGAGTCCCTCGCCGAAGAATGTCAAGTTTGGTTTGCGCCAGTTTTACATAATCCGTCTGTTTCGTATTCCTTGCCAACTCGTCCCGCATAGGCTCTCCCTCTTGAGCATAGTGACCCCCTATCCTTCCCAGGAG
The DNA here is from genome assembly GCA_009782825.1 of Peptococcaceae bacterium. Classification (GTDB taxonomy): domain Bacteria; phylum Bacillota; class Desulfitobacteriia; order Desulfitobacteriales; family Syntrophobotulaceae; genus WRJI01. Next base: position 5,914 of record WRII01000066.1, on the reverse strand, counting down.
CGCCGCCGCGACAAAGATACATAACACGATCAACTGAACCACAAAAGCCACTTCCCAGCTTTGCGGCTCCACACTGATAAAAACAATCCCAACAACGAATTCAATCCAAAAATAGATGTGCAGAATAACCGTCGAACTGATTCCAAATATATCCGCCCTTTTGAGTCCCGTGAACGGCAGCCCCCAAACCAGCACATACGCCAAGTGTATCGCCCCATAGGAAATCCATACGGACGGTAAATTGTCCGTCCCTTTTAACACGAAAAAAACTATATTGAAAGCGCCCAAAAACAGAAGATGCACAATCACCCATAACCCGCTTGGTTTTTTCAACCGTTTCGTCCCCCTTTAAGCCTTGATTCTGGTGCAAATTGACTATTTGCACCAGAATCAACCCTGCCACAATTCCCTGCCATCCTGCACCTCTCTTTACGTCTTCTGTTTGCCGCACTCACTACAAAACTTCCCTTTGTTGGTCACTCCACATCCACATATCCAACTGCCATCAGGTTTAGGTTTTCCACACTCGTTACAAAACTTACCCTTGCTTTCTGTGCCACAGGCACATCTCCACATACCTTCCGCAGGCTGAGGCTGAGTCTTCCCGCATTCGATACAGAATTTTCCACTATTAACGGCGCCGCAGGCACACGTCCATTCTCCCGGAGACTGAGACCGCCCCGGCTGGCCTGTTTGATGGGGCGGTTGCTGCTGCGGTTGCTGCTGAAATTGTTGCTGCCCGAACTGCGGTTGCTGTTGTCCGAATTGCTGCTGCTGTTGTTGCTGCTGTTGCTGCTGTGCGTCCATTGAGTAAAAAGTTCCCGCATTGGATCCAGCCCCCATAGCGGCATTCATGCCTAAGAAGCCCATGATCGCTCCGTTCGGATTTCCAGCCGCTGTTTTCATCGCATCGGCTTGAGCAGTCACCAGTGTCGCCCCCGCCATCCCGGCATTGCGCATGACAGATGTGCGCTGCAGTTCCTTGATCATTTTCTCATCTTCCGGCGATGCCGTCACGCTGTTAATGCCAAAAGACGCAATAGCGAGCCCCCGAAGTCCGGCCCATTTTTGCGAAAGAACTTCATTTAACGCGTCAGCCATTTCATGAGTGTGTCCCGGCAAGGCGCTGTAGCGCACGCCTATGGCGCTGATTTTTGCAAAGGCAGGCTGCAGAGCTGTGAGAAGTTCACTTTTTAACATGCTGTCTATCTGATCCCGGCGATACTCAAAATCAATATTTCCACAGACATTGGCATAGAAAAGCAACGGATCTGTGAGCCTATAGGAGTATTCTCCATTACAGCGAATAGCAATATCCACATCCAAGCCGATGTTTTGGTCGACCACTCGGAACGGAACCGGGCTCGGCGTTCCATACTTATTGCCCACAATCTCTTTGAGATTAAAATAATAAATGCGTTGATCTTTCGCCGGCTGCCCGCCAAATTGAAAACGTTTTCCTATCGCGGCAAAGGTCTTGCGAATGCTGCTGCCTAATTTTCCATTGAAAATACTCGGCTCCGTGGAAGCGTCATAGACAAATTCCCCCGGTTCAGCGCAGAATTCCACAATTTTTCCTTGATCCACAATCACCATAGCCTGGCCGTCCGCCACCGCGACAATGGACCCGCTGGCGATGATATTTTCTGTGCCTTTTGTATTGGAAGACCGGGCATCTTCCCGTTTTCTACCCTTGACCGCCAACACATTCACATCTATGGCATCGCAATAGAAATACCTTTTCCATTGATCCGCCATTGCGCCGCCTGCAGCGCCCATAGCTGCTTTGATTAAGCCCATTTGTGATCTCCTCCTCAGTATTTGATCTCCTACTCACCAGTGTATCATACAGCGTATACAGTCTCAATGCTTTATCGGTGGTGCTTGCGTTTTTTGTGTTATGTATATTTTTCTAGAAATAACACCATCTCTCAATATTTTTATTCTTTGAGCCTTGGCAAGGACGACGAAAAATACCTGTCGAGGGTGTGCATGATGGAGGATAATGCTACTATGAATGAAAATCGGCATCCTGTTTTTCATATATCATGTGATGATCGGCTTTTTTTCAATTGATTTTGCAGCACGATCGAACAACTTCCTATTAATATCCTTTTTTTCGGAAAGATCAATGAGTTCAGCTATAATTTTGTATTCTCTTTTAAAAACCTTCTCCTCGTTATAATTTTCATTTCTCGAATAATTCACCACATCAACAGTTTCCAAAGCAATCGCGATTGAACTCTCAGCATTGGAGAAATCCCCACTGGCACAGAACTGCAACCCTTCCAGCAGTGCAATCAGGGCGTTTTGGGCACAAGCTGTATAATCGTCCTCTCCTTCACTAACATAATCATCAGAATTAGGCATTTTCTCCTCAACGGAATGCTTTATTTCAGTCAACTCAGATTGCACCATCTGCCCCAAAGCGTATTCCTCCATGTATCTCAAACCATCGACAAAGATTTCCAATAGGGTTTCTTTAAATTCATTATCGAATCCTTCCACAAGTTTGCGTTGACGGTCTATGAAAAACCTTAATACAAATGTGATTTTATTTTCTGGAAGGATTTTCAATCTATTAAGAACTGCTTTTTCATATTCATCTGTTGATTTTGTTGGTTTATACTCCAATCTGCGTGTATATATAGCGGCAATTTTCTCGTTATCACTGAATCGCTCTTCGGACAACTGCCGCAGTTTTTCAATGGTTGCAGCTGCAGATGTCTTATTTTGATCACATGATAGAGTAAAAAGACCTTGAGCATATTCAAGTGCTATTTCCACATTATCCTTAAAGCGGTCTTCAGACAATTGTTCCAGTTTCTTAAAAGTCTCAGTCGCAGACGCCCAATCTTTTTTATATACCTGCTTAAATAGCAGGCTCTGAAGCCGAACAGCGTATTTACATGCTATTTCCGTGTTATCCTTAAACCGATCTTCAGATACCTGCTGTAGCTTTTCCATGGTTTTAGCCGCAGGTTCCTTATCCTGTTTGCCAGATAAGTGGGCAAGCCCTTCGGCATATTTAACTGCTATCTCTGCATGATCTTTAAATTGATCTTCAGATAATTTCTGTAGCTTCTCAACTGCAGATTCAGCCTTGCGGCCATATTCATATCGTGACAGGCTGATAAGATAATCGGCATATTTGAGTGCTATTTCTGCATTGTCCTTAAATCGCTCTTCGGAGAGCAACTGGAGTTTCTCATGAATCATAGTTTTATAAACTTCAGCTTTCTTTGATAAACTAACAAGCCCTTTAGCATATTCAAGTGCTATTCCAGAATGATCCTGAAAGCGATCCTCGGATAACTGCCGCAGCTTTTCGATGGTCGTAGCCGCAGGTTTTGCATCCTGATTATATAAACAGCTGGCAAGCCCCTTGGCACATTCAAGTGCATTTTGAGAATCCATTTTGAATTTCCTCCCCCCAAATGAGTTTGTTTTGTATCACTCAACCGTCCTGTGCAAATTATACAATGCCCATCCTTCCAGCCACCTTCAATAAATTAATTTGGTCGTTCTTGGAACCCTCCCCCCCCTCTCGCCGTGTCCACCATACAAATTATTTCGCGAACTTACGTTTTCTTGCGAGATCGTCTGCTCTCCACTATATGACACACAGCTTGCCGCCAATAACGGGAAAAGAGTGATCTCGGCCCCGAGTAACGCATTATCTTCCTCGCATACTCGGCCATTTCCGGCCTATAGCATTTGATATCACAGACCGTACAAAAAGGTTTCGGATCTTTCGGGCATTTTTCCGTCCTCGTCTCAACACAGCGGACATAGTTCGCACATTCCACGCAGAGGACAGGAACCCTCTTTCCGTAACTAATATGAAAAATCCATCCTTCACCGCCAATGCATGAAAGCGGCTACACCATCCTCAAATTAGCATCCAATCGCACAAACTAAAAATACCACCCATTACAGAGGGTGGTATTTATCACTTTGAAAACAGAGAAAAATGTTGTAAAACAATAATATTAGCAAGCATTGTAGGCCGCTGGGAATTTTGGCGATTTAATCCCGTTAACGTAACTTAGCCAATGTATTATCTTAGAGAACCGCAAATTCCGCCATAATAGGCCGAACACTAAACTTCAAAAACAATTCAGATAATACGGATGCTTGCTAATACTAAAATACGTTATATATTGGGGGGAGGTTATCATGCAAGCAAAAACAGAAGAAGAACAAGAAACCATGCAAACAACAATACCAGGCGTCATCGCCTGCGGCATGGACGTCCACAAAGACAAAATCGACGCCTGCGTCCGGATCGGCGATGGGAGCGCAGACGGAAAAGTCATCATCCAGACATTCAGCACAATGAGAAAAGCCCTATACGAGTTACGAGACTGGCTCGCCTCATTAAAATGCTTCAAGGTACTCATGGAAAGTACAGGAGTATTCTGGATGCCCATCTACTGGATATTAGAAGAAGTAAGTGGCCTCAATATCGGCGTAGGAAACGCGCGGGATTTAAAAAATGCCCCCGGGCGGCCAAAAACGGATAAAGAAGACGCAAAATGGCTATCGAGACTTTGCATGTTCGGCCTTGTGCTAAAAAGCTTTATCGTCGCAAGACCATTTCGGGCACTCAGAGAATATACCCGCTACTACAAAAAGCTCGTTCAAGAGCGGGCACGCCAGATCAACAGGGTAGAAAAACTGCTCCAAATGAACGGTTTCAAGCTGTCAAGCGTCTTAAGCAACATAACAGGAGTCAGCGGAGCAAAGATACTCACGAAGCTAGCCGACAAAGGCACACTAAGCGTTGCAGACATACAGGCAGAATTGGACAAACGGTGCAAACACACCGCCGAGGAAATCGAATACGCCATAAACGGGGTCATGAAACTGACCAGCCGCCCCCTGTTAAAACTGCAACTCAAGAAAATAGAAAGCTGCGACAAGGAAATGGCAGAAGTGTATGAGCATATGCTGCGTTTGTCAAAGGAACACATTGGAGCCATCCGAATCATATCAAGCATACCTGGCATGAGCGAGTTGTCAGCCATGTACATTATCGCCGAGATAGGAACAGATTTAACATCATTCAAAACTGCCAACCACTTGGCAGCATGGGCAGGGTTAGCCCCCAAAGAAAATCAAAGCGCAGACAAAGCCCGTCCAAGCAAAACCCAAAAAGCCAACCAATATGTAAGATCGCTGATGATTCAGTGCGCCTGGGCAGCTACAAAAACAAGAAATACCAGGCTGTCACTTTGGTACTGGCGCAATGTAAAAAGGCTTGGTGACAAGAAAGCCATAACAGCTGTAGCAAGGAAACTGCTTTGTTATGTATACGCGATGTTAAAAAGCGGAGCACTTTACGACAAAAGCCTGGATGTAGCCTATACAAATAATATTGAAGCACAAAAGCTCGATACGGCACAAAAAGTAGGTCGTTGTATTAGTGAAGTCCTACCAATTAACAAGAGCGGTCATAGCAAAGATGCCCAACTTGCCCAAGGCCTGAATTGTATTCATGAAGAGCCAGGGTTGGCCATTACGCAACCTGACAATGAGCAAAAACCAAAAAACGGGATTAAATCGCCAAACAAAACAGTCCCCCAAAAAAAGAAGGGTCGCCCTAAAAAATCTGCAGCGCCTGGATAAAAATTTTAACAAGCTCCCAGAATACCCCAAACGATTCACATTAATCGCACTGCAAAACACACGTTATTCATATACTTACTCTTTTGTTGGGTGTTGCTCATAAATTATAAACGATACCTTGTGTTTGTTGCGCCCTTATACTGATACACGCTTTCACACTAAACTTTCCGGTCAATATCCTGCTCTCCCTAGAATATATCAAGCACATGAAAAACTGCAACGACTTAGAGCTGATAGACAGTTACAATTTCGATTATCTTGTCAATTATGCCGTAGGCAACCG
>WRII01000065.1 GCA_009782825.1 Peptococcaceae bacterium | reverse complement strand
GGCGTTGGCCTTTCTGGTTCGAGACGCCAATCAGTTGCTCTTCGGTGTCGTAGATATATTCAACTTTTGAGCCGTCGGGGTCGGTGCGGCTTTGCAGGCTGCCTTGGCAATAGTAGGTGAAGAGGGTTTCGCGCCCGGCTTCATCCTGGTAGCGCATCAGGTTGTCTTCGGGGTCGTAGCTGCACTTGATGCGCTTGCCGTCCGGCAGCACGCTCTCCACCAGCCGGTTTTTGGCGTCGTACCGGTAATGGGTGGTGTCGCCGTTGGCCGACGCGCGGGATGTGGATGCTCCCGAAGTCGCTGCCCGCCCAGGGATAGGAAACCCTACCCCCTTATTCTCTTATTCTCTCGACTTGAACCACCAAGTTTTTAAAAAAAAATCAAAAATTATGGTGACCCTTGACAATGGGCTGTAGTTTCCTGACAAAAAGTATGTTATGATAACCACTAGTGTAGCAATCCGTCCCAAAAAAACAGGAGAACATCATGACCTTACAACAGCAGCAAATCCTCACATTAAAAAAAGAGAAATCCGCTCTGATCCTAGCCCATTATTACCAAACAACAGACATTCAGGCCATCGCCGATCATGTCTGTGATTCCTTCGAGCTCGCCCGGCGCGCCAGCTTGGCCTCAGAAAAAATCCTCGTCATCTGCGGCGTACGATTCATGGCCGAAAGCGCCAAGATACTCAGCCCTGACAAAACCGTTCTCCTTCCCGTCCCTGACGCCGGCTGCCCCATGGCCGATATGATTGAACCCCAAGACGTTCTCAAACTGCGCCAAAAATATCCCGAGGCCGCAGTTGTCTGTTATGTCAATTCTTCCGCCGCGGTCAAAGCCGTCAGCGATATCTGCTGCACCTCCTCATCAGCCGTGCAAATTGTGCGTTCCCTCCCCCACCAACAAATCCTTTTTGTCCCCGACCGGAATCTCGGCGCTTACGTAGCAAAACAAGTCCCGGAAAAGGAAATCATCCTCTTTTCAGGCTGCTGCCCCATCCACCACCAAGTCACTGTTGAAGACATCCAGACAGCCCGGCGCGCCCATCCCCAAGCCCAAGTCCTCATGCATCCCGAATGCCGGCCCGAAGTCCTCGCCCATGCCGATTATATTGGCAGCACAGCCGGCATCATCGACACCGCCCTCCACTCCTCCGCAAAATCCTTCCTCATTGCCACCGAGCAAGAAATCACGGAACTCCTGGCCATCCGAGCCCCCCACAAAGAATTTTACAGAGTCAACACCCATTTCATATGCCCTGATATGAAAAAAAACCGTCTCACCGACATAGCCGACAGCCTTATACATATGCAGTTCGAAATAAAAATGACTTCCGAAGATCTCACCGCCGCCGCGCTGAGCCTGCGGCGCATGGTCGAAGGCTGGTGAGCGACATGAATCAGGGCATGATACGGACAGCCGTGCTTATGGGCGTCCTCAGCCTTTGCGCTATAATGATATGCCTGTTCATCGATCCCTTAGCCTCCCTTGTCACCCTCTGTCTCAGCACAGCCACAATAACCCTCTTCTTCCTCTTTACCTCCCGGCGCAATAAGCGGATTACCACACTGTGTGAACAAATCGATATCGCTCTGTATGCAGACAAAGTCCTGAATACCCTTCCTTTCAATGATGACAACGATCTCATCACGCTGCAAAACAAAATAAAGACCTTAACGCTCAAATTGCATAAGCAATCCCTTTTCTTACAATCAGACAAAAAATCCCTGAAAGAATTCATCACCGAAATCTCACGTCAATTGAGAATCCCCTTCACCTCCCTCAATATCGTCACCTCCTTTCTCGCCACCGGCAGTTTATCTCCCGAACGCCACGCTGAACTTATTGACGAGTTAAACACTCTCTTGACAAGAACCAACTGGCTCATCACCACCCTGCTTAAAATATCCCGCTTGGACACCGGCACCGCTATTCTTCGTCAGGATCCTATTCCTGTTCCGGCCCTTGTGGAAAAAGCCACAAAACCCCTTGCTATGCTCCTCAAAAACAAAGATGTCTCCCTTCACAGTGAAGGCGACGCCGACACCAGCTTTTGCGGCGATCTCGCTTGGTCCGCCGAAGCTGTCAGCAACATTTTAAAGAGCATCCTGGAATACGCCGAAAACAGCCGTATCGACATTACCTACACCCAGAACACCACCTTCACACAAATCCTCATCACAGAAGACGGCAAAGGTTTTGATAGAGCCAGGGTATCCCAGCTTTTTGGCACATCGCAACACAACAGGACTGTCCATGATCTCAGCTTTAACACCGCCTTGACCCTGAGCCGCCGGATTATTACCTATCAAAATGGAATCATCCTTGTGGATACTCTGAAAAGCGGCGGCTGCCGCTTTACGATTAAGTTTTATCATTAAGGGGCTGTTACTGACCACTAACCCCTGACCACTGACCACTTGCGGGCAAAGCCCGCATTAGGAATAACGCGTTCTATAAGTCCGGCGGTACTCCACACCAGTGTACCGGCTTCCGGCGTAATAGGCCAGCGCGGCATGGGCCTGCTTCACACAGCTCAGGTTCTCCAGCTTCTCAAGCGGCAATCTGGGCAGCTTTACTTTGTGTGTATACGGAGCGGGTTCGTCATGTGTACGCCACTTGTTCAAATCGGGGCGATTGGGCAGCCCCGGCACAACGCCGGCGATACGTATACGCACCACAATGTTGCCTCCGGTAGCCTCCTCCGCGATGGCGGCGCCAACGCTTCTTATGGGAGGTCTGGCGTACAACACACTGATCCCCACTGATCCGATTTCTTCCCAGCGGATCCACCGGTCGTCGTTAAGATGACAATTGATCCCCATCGGGCCAATGGCGATGAAGGCGCTGCGGACACTCAGATATTTAATAAGAACCCACACCCAGAGCAAAAAGAATGCTCCGCCGATACAACCGGCGATCACCCGGATTTCCGTCGCGTTATCAACGAAGAACACATTATAAAGGGCTATCAGAGAGAGCGGCAGCATGACGATGCTCACGAGGGTGACGGGAGCAGAACCGGGTTTGGCATTGAACACCAACGGATCTAGGTGAGGCTGTCCAGGATTAACCGTGAATCCTTGATTTTGTCCCATGTTCATTTGCATTTTACATTTCCTTTCGTTAATTGCGGGCGTAGCCCGCGTTGGTAGCTTATGGACGCGAAGCGTCAATAAAAAACAAGAAAATCCAATACTGACCACTAACCACTGATCACTGACCACTTGCGGGCGTAGCCCGCGTTAGTAAGTATATATCAAATCTCTCTCCAATTCATTAGCTGGCAGCTAAATTTTAAGATTTTTTATATCCAATTTTTTATATTCAATTTTTTATATCCATCCCTATAGGCTTACGGGTTTATTTTACAATGAGGCAGCGTGGCTTGAAGGGACTCTATCTGGTGTGGCTGTAATCCTTCCTCGGTAATATATAGTATCTCCAGTTTCTTGAGCGCTCCCAACGGGGTGATATCCTCAATCTTATTTCCTTCTATATGGAGAAATCTCAAATTTGTAAGTGACATCAGGGGGGTAATATCGCGGATATCATTGTCGTTTAACTTAAGACTCTCAAGAGCCGTTAACTCTTGCAAAGAGGAAATATTTTGTATATCATTATCCGTGATCTCCAGCCATGCTAACTGTGTTAACCCTTGCAGGGAGGAAAAGTCGCGAATATCATTTTTGCTAAGATCCAGTGAAACGAGGTTTGTTAAGGCTTTCAGGGGCGTTATATCTGTTATTTTATTGTCGCTTAAATTTAAATAGTTTAGGTTTAACTCTGACAGCGATTCAAGGGGGGTTAGATCTTGAATGATATTACTTCGTAAGCTGAGATTTTTCAACTGCGACAGAGACGCGAGGGAGGTGAGAAATGTAATATCCTCAATGGAATTATTTGACAAGTATAGAGTTTGCAAGTGAGTCAAGGATTTTAATGAGGGGATATCCGTAAGCCGGTTGGAATCCAGGTGTAATTCCACCGTATTCTGTGATATATCCCCACTCTCCACCATGGACACAAGTTGTTCGTTGGTTATCTTCTTGTTGCTGAAATCCAACCGGGTTGGAATAAAAGTTTTATCAGTTCTTAAGGAAGATGGAGACTCAGAGCTGTGACTTTCCGGCATAAAAACAATGAGCGCCGTAATCACCAAGGCCACCATAGCGCTCAAGGCTGCGACGGGAATGATTATCTTTTTTTTGAGGATTTCTTGTAATTTTATTTTTTTATCTGAAGCTGCTTTATCTGTACTTGCCTGCCCTGTCACATGTGCTGTCCTCGCTCTCGCCAGGCTTTCCAACGCCTGGCGCAGGTCTGTCGGACTGGCAAAACGTTCAGAGCGATCATAGGCGCAGGCCTTCAGCACCAAGGCGTTCAGGGCGGGGCTGATGCCTTTGAGGTCGGGAATGGGATCACCGTCCATACGTCTGATCAGAGCTTGACTTCTGTGATTGGGCATAATGATTTGGGGGAAATCCGGCAGGAAGGGGGTTCTGTTTTTGTTCAGATAACAATACATGACAATGCCCAGGGAATAGATATCCACGCCGGCATTATAAGATTTCCCGCGAAAAACTTCCGGCGCCATGTAAGAATAGGTGCCTTTTTGGGAAAGTCCGGACAGGGTCTGTCCGAGCTGCCGGGCCACACCGAAGTCTCCCAGCTTGTAGTCTCCTTGGGCGGTCACAAAGATGTTATCGGGTTTAATATCCCGATGAGTAATGTTGTTTTGTACACACAGCTCCAAGGCCCGGCTTATGTGAATGCCCAGCTTGATCACTTCCTCCGGGGAAAGAGGCGCTGCCATAGCGCAATCGGGCAGGTTTTGCAGCAGTTCCATGCGCATCAGGATGTCCCAGCCAAGGCTATCGGGATCTTCGGAGCCCTCGGCTTGTCCGGGGCTGTCGGATCTCTCGATGACTTTGTGATCCTCGAAACTGACAATATGACTGTGGCCGCGGAACTTGCTCATCAGGTCGATTTCGGAGATGATGTCCGCCACGGTGGCGCGGAGAACTTTTCGCAGGGAAACATCCCCCAGCCCTTCGCTTCTCATCCGCCGTATCTCGGCCTCGTCCTGGGGGATGGATATGATTTTGACGGCGGAATAATAGGTTTTGCCATACTCTTCCCGCCGGACTTTGTAAACCTTCCCAAAGGCTCCTTCTCCTAACAAGGAGTCAACATGCCATCTCCCCCACAGGGGCTCATATTTTGCCAGACTATTATCCTTTATATCCGCCATGTCTCTTTCTCCTTTAATAAAAATTGAGGTTAATGCTGCATTTGGGCAGAGCGGCTTGCAGGTCATTGGCCTGCTGGGTTGAGATGTCATTTCCGGAGGCGTGAAATGATTCCATCTTGTGGAGGGATTTTAAAGGCGTCAGATCGGTGAAGGACATGCCTTTTAAGGCGAGATGTTTGATCTCTGTCAGCTCTTGCAGTGGGGTGATATCGGTCATCTTATTGTAATCCAGGCTCAGCCATTCCAGTTGGACTAATCCCTTCAAAGGCGCAATATCATGGATATGGTTGTGCCCTAAGTCCAGGTATTCCAAGGCTTTTAGGGATCTCAGGCAGGTGATATCGCTGATTTCTGTATTGGGCAGCTCAAGTCGTGTCAAGGCTGTCAGGTCTGCCAGAGGCGTGAAATCACTGATGGGATTGTTGTCTAAATTCAATCTTGTTAAGTGAGGCCAATGGCGAAGAAGTGTGATATCTTTGATCCCGGTGTACGGCAAGTTCAATTCTGTCAAATTTGTCAGGGGGTGCAGCAGGGTGAGGTCTGTGAAGTCTGTAAAGGTTAAGTCGAGGGTTTTTAAGTTTATGAGGGAGTGAAGAAATGTAAAATTGCTGATGCTGTTTTTGGTGTGGCCCAGCTTCAGCTGCGTCAGTCCTGTCAAAGAGGCTAAGGGCATCATGTCAGGAAATTGTCCGGTGTCTGCCAGGTCGGAGGCATTGAGATTGAGAGGAACTTCCATGTTCAGCTCTGTTAACTTTGTCAGGGATTTCAACGGGGTCAGGTCGTGAATATCGGAGCAGATTGACATATGCAGAGTCTTTAGCTCTGTCAAGGAGGTCAGAGGGGTTAAATCTGTCACTATGTTCTCTGACATAACCATATCGGCTATGTCTAATTGCGTCAACTTTGTCAAGGATGCCACAGGTTCTATGTCTGCCACGAAAGTGTCGAACAAGGTGAGTTCTTCAAGCTTGGACAAAGAGCTCAGGGGGGTAATGTTGCTGACATGTGTAGCATCTAAAGTCAGGCGTCCAAGCTCTGTCAGGGAAGCCAGAGGGCTGACATCTGCCACTTGGGTTCTGTCCAAACATAGCATGACCAACTTTGACAAATCGCGTAGAGGCGTAATATCGCTGACGCCTGTAGCTGATAAGACCAGCATGGTCAGGTTTGTCAGAGAGGTCAACGGTGTGATGTCTTGAATTGGGGTATACGCGAGTTGGAGTTTTTCTAAATGAGTCATCTCTGCTAACGGCGTCAGATCCCTGACGAGGGTTCCTTTCAATTGCAAAACGGTTAAGTGTGTTAAGGATTGAAGAGGGGATATATCGCTGAGATTTTCATTTTCGTTCAGACTTAATCTGGTCAGATGTGTCAAGGAGGTCAGGAAGGTAATGTCTTGAATATCATTGCTGTCTAATGTGAGCTCTGTCAATTGGGTCAGGGTTTTTAGAGACCCAATATCTGTGATGCTGTTGGAAGAGAGATTCAACTGGGTGACGTGTTTCGGGATTTCCTTTTTTTTCACCATGGTTGCAAGATCTTCATCTGTAATACCTTGGTTGCTCAAATCCAAGCTGAGTGCTTCTGTGCCGGTGTCGAGATCTTCAAAGGGTAAAAGGTTTTTTGTGATAAAGACTCCAAAAGCAATCAGCAAAGCCGCGGCGCAACAGAGGCCGGCAAACCGTAGAAGGGATCTCTTGGCCTTGACGTTTCTCTGGTGTTTATTGAGGGCAAGTTCTTGTTCAGTGAGGTTAAGTTCTTGCTCTGTCTTTTCCGGCTGGTATCCGGTATGAGCCATCGCCGGCATCCCCACGAGATCGCTCTTGGCTTCTGTCAGACTTTCCAACGCCTGTCCCATTTCTGAAGAACTGGCAAATCGATCAAAGGGGGCATATGCGCAGGCTTTGAGTACAAGTGCGTTGAGCTCAGGGCTGACTCCGCGCTGATATCTTGTCGCTGCGTCTGGTGTGCCCGGCTGTGAGGTAAGGGGGGGCAAGGGTTCGCCGCTCATGCGTCTCTGCAGCGCTTTCTCCCAGTCTTTGGGCGCAGAAGAGTGGGAAAGAGCCGGCAGGAAAGGAGGGTGGTTCCGGTTCAGAAGACAGTACATAACCAACCCTAAGGAATAGGTATCCACACGGGCGCTGTCTTGGAGAATCTTAGGCGCCATATAAGTGTATGTGCCTTTTTGCGCTAATTCGGACAGCGGGGATTCCGCATGCCGGGAAATCCCCAAATCCCCCAGTTTATAGGTTCCGTGCGGAGAAATGAAGATGTTCTCTGGCTTGATGTTCCGGTGAATCATGTTTTTCTGGGTGCAGAGATCCAAGGCCCGGCAAATATGGATACCCATCTTGACAACTTCGGCGGAAGAAAGAGGGGACTCCGCGGCATAATCGGCAAGATTCTGCAAGAGTTCCATGCGGATCAGAATATCCCAGCCCAGACTGTCGGTTTTTTCAATAATTTGGTGGTCTTCCCAGCTCACAATATGGCTGTGACCTCGGAACTGGCTCATGTGGTCAATGGCGGGAATGAGATCATCATGGGGGAGGGATATGATTTTGACAGCTGAATAGTATAATTTTCCAAATTCCTCCCGCCGCACTGTGTAGACTTGGCCGCAGGATCCTTCGCCCAGGAAAGTTTCCACATACCATGCGCCCCATAGGGGTTCGTATTTTTTGATGTGAGATATGGCGTTTTTCATTCCTGTCCCCTTTCCGACTTTAACACGCCTTGTTAACATGGCTTTAAAAGTTGAGGTTAATGGCACACTTGGGCAGAGCGGCTTGCAGGTCATGGGCTTGTTCTTCTGAGATGTCCATTCCGGATGCCTGGAAGACTTCCATATTATAGAGTGAGTGTAAGGGGGTCAGATCTGTGACGAAGCTTTTTATAAGGGAGAGATTTTTTAGCTTTGTCAGCCCTTGCAGGGGGGTGATGTCGCTGCAGGGGTTGTGATCCAGGTTCAGCCATTCCAGCTGGGTCAGTTCCTTTAGAAGGGAAATATCTCTAAGAGGGTTGCGCCCTAAGTCCAGATGTTTTAAGTTTGTCAGGGTTTTCAGGCAGGCGATGTCGCTGATTCTTGTGTCCCTGAGTTCGAGTTTTGTCAAGGCTGTCAGGTCTGTCAAGGGTGTAAAATCCTTGATGATGTTCTCCTCCAAAGTTAAGCTTGTCAACTGGGGACAATGGCGAAGAAATGTGATGTCCCTGATTCCGGTTTTTGTCAGGTTCAACTCTGTCAGCTCTGTCAGGGACTGCAGCGGGGCTGCGTCTGTAATGGATGTGTAGGATAAGTCGAGGATCTTGAGCCCTGTGAGTGATTTGAGAAAGGTGAAATCGCTGATGTTGTGTTTAATGAGTTTTAGCTTCGTCAATCCTGTCAAGGAGATCAAGGGGGTCATATCCGGGGACTGGCTGGTATGGGTCGTCGCTATGGGGGTCGCAATGCAGAGTTCTGTGAGCTTTGTCAAGGACTGCAGAAAGATGAGATCGCGGGCATCGGAGGGAAGTGTTACCTCCAGACTGGTCAGCTCTGTTAGGGATGTCAGGGGAGTCAGATCTGTCACAGGGGTCATAGTGAGGTTGAGTTTCGTGAGTTTTGACAGCACGCATAGGGGGGCAATGTCGCGGACTTCTGTAGAACTTAAATATAAGTCGGTCAGCTCTGTCAAGGAGGCTAGGGAGTGAACGTCTGCCACCGGAGTTCTTATGAGGTACAATATGGTCAATTTTGACAAGGCTTGCAGGGGGGTGATATCGCTGATTTTTGTATCCATCAAAGACAGTGTGGTCATGTTCGTCAGGGAGGCCAGGGGCGTAATATCTTCAATTGGCGTACAGCTTAGGTAGAGGACTGTTAACTGGTTCAGCGATTTTAAAGGCGTGAGGTCCTTGACCTGGGTACCTCTCAAAAAGAGAATGGTTAACTGGGTCATCTCTTGCAGAGAGGTAATATCGCTGAGGTTGGGATTGTTGGTCAGCCATAATTCTTCCAGATTTGTCAAGGAGGCCAGGGGGGTGATATCTCTGATGTTGTTAGAGGAGAGGTTCAGCTGGGTGATATGTTTGGGGATTTCTCCCTTTTTCACCATGTCCGCCAGGGCTTCGTCTGTGATGTCCTGATTGCTTAGATCCAGGCTGACAATTTCCGTTTCAACGCCGGGATCCTCGGGGAGCAAAAAATTTCTTGTGACCACAACTCCCACCACAATAAGCAAAACTGCAGCGCAACAGATGCCGGCGAGCCGCCAAAAGGATTTCTTGGGTGTCCCTATGGACATGCCGTTTTCATCTTTTTCTACGTGTTGAGAGCAGGTTTGACATACTTCGGCAGGAGAAAGAGGGTGTTCCGCCGCATAGTCGCAAAGATTCTGCAACGGTTCCATCAAAGGTTCATACTGCTTGATTTCGGCCATACGCACATCCGTTATCATCTCCTGTACAGAGCCATATCTGGATTCTGGCGCAAAACGTGCGCTGTTTAGAAGGATTTTCTGTATAAAATCCGGCAGCCCCGTTATATGTGTCTGTATGTCACCCTTGCGCTGAGGTTCCGATCCGGTAAGCATAAAATAAAAAGTCATGCCCAGCGCATAGATGTCTGAGCGTGTGTCTGTTTGTCCGAAACCATATTGTTCCGGCGGCGCATATCCCACAGTCCCCATAAAGACAGTATCCTTCTCTTTCTTGGGATCATAGGTTCTGGCAATATTGAAGTCGATCAGCTTGACACCCTTATCTGTACAAATGATGTTATCCGGTTTGATATCTCTATGTATGATGGGTGGATCCTGAGCATGCAAAAACACGACAATCTCACAAATCTGTATGATGAGGCGCATGGCTTCATCTGGAAGTAATTTCGTCTTTTCCTCCACATAAGCACGGAGGCTCTTCCCCTCAATATATTCCTCAATAAGAACTGTTTGATCCGCGAGCTCATAACTCTGATAGACGCGAGGCAGCGCCTCATGCCGAAGGGACGACAAAATGGCAAGCTCATTCGTCGTCTTAGTATCATGGCGAAAATATTTGCGTATATAAATCTCATCCTCCCGACGGACCTTTTCAATACGCGAATATTTGCTATCTTTCAAAATCGCAAGGACATCATAAACATTGTCATGATCAATATTCGCAAGAAACTCTGAAATCTTCTCCATGGATGGCTCCCTGAAATATGGATGACTCCCTAAGATGCTGACCTATAAATCATCATATAATCAAGTGTTCGCCATTTTCATACAAAATTCCTTCCGTTTCTTCCAGGGATTTTCTGTGAGTCAGACAATAAATGATAATGGCATCCCGCCGGTTCTTGCTGTACAATTCATTAGCTCCGGATAATTTGAGAATTCTCTGGGCCTCCGGCAGTGTCACCTTCAACGCAAAAATCAGCTGCAGCGTTTTATTCCGCGAGGCCCGCCTTTGACCGGAGAAAATCTGATATGCAAACGTCGCATTTAACCCCGACTCCTGTATGACATCGCTTTTTTTTAAATGTTTCTCTTGCAAAAGAATGTTCAGATAATCCTGCAAACTGCACTCCGCGAATGACTTGTCCAGCGCTTCATCAATAGACTTGGCAAACATCAGCTCATTGAGCAGCTCTTCCGTAAGTTTGTTGTCCATACCCGCATCACCCCTTTGACCGTGTCGTCGCAGCCATAAAAATTGAGTTCAGAATCATCATCCCCTTCCATGAAAAGTGACAACTCTATGGCCCAATTGTCAAAAAAAATGGGGACAAGAGACTATCACAGAATGAGCCTAATACCTTGGAAAATCCCGCGGTCTCATATCAGGTTTATTCCGTAACAGTCCCATTAATTTAACCAGATCGTTTCCGTCTACCCCTTCCATTGAGAATGGGAACCCTCATTCTCTCCGATAGCGTATTTAGGCTTTTTCGCAAACATATGGCGCGCTTCGATAAACCGCACTGTTCCCGTCAAACCCCGCATCACAATCGTATGGGTCACCGCACCACCCGGGATATAAGTAACCCCTTTCAGCAGCGGCCCTTCGGTAATCCCTGTGGCGGAAAAGAAAATATCGTCGGTTGTCACCAAATCATCCATGGTCAACAGTTTATCCACCCGTTCAATCCCCAGCTTCTTCGCCCGGGCCACATCCTCATCATCTTCCGGCCAGAGCCGCCCTTGCATTTCGCCGCCCATACACTTGAGCGCCGCCGCCGCCAGCACCCCTTCCGGCGCACCGCCGACCCCCATCATGATATCCACACCGCTGCGCTCAAAAGCACAAGCCACAGCCGGCGCCACATCTCCGTCTCTGATCAGCAGGATCCGCGCCCCCGTCGCCCGAACATCCTCAATGAGTTTTTGGTGGCGTTCCCGTTCCAGAATAACCACCGTCAAATCCTCAATGCTCTTGTCAAGCGCCCGGGCCACACTGCCCAGATTTTCCAGCACCGTCGCGTCCAGGGAAATACATCCCGCCGCCATAGGCCCCACAGCGATTTTGTCCATATACATATCCGGAGCATGCAACAACCCGCGCCGCTTGGCAATCGCCACCACAGCAATCGCCCCCGGCAGCCCGCCGGCCACCAAATTGGTTCCTTCGAGGGGATCAACCGCCACATCCAGCTGAGGTCCGTATCCCGATCCGACACGCTCACCGATATACAGCATGGGCGCCTCATCCATTTCCCCTTCTCCAATGACCACCGTGCCCTTCATATTGATGGTATCAAAAACCCCGCGCATGGCCTCCACTGCCGCATCATCCGCCTCATTCTTCTTTCCGCGCCCCACCCAGCGGGCACAAGCCAATGCCGCCGCTTCAGTGACACGGGCAAACGCCATTGTTAATCCTCTTTCCATAGATTCCGGGTATTCCATTGCTCTTCACTCCTTCTCTTTTAGATCTTCACCCTTTCCCTTTGGCCCAATCTGCGCAAAATTTCTCTACCCCCTGTTTTGTCAGCGGGTGTTCATAAAGCTTCTCAAGCACTTTGAACGGAATGGTAGCAATATCCGCTCCCGCCTGAGCCGCCTGCAGAACATGGACAGGATGCCGGATACTGGCGGCGATACTCTTGCAGCTTATATCATAATGAATAAAAACATCGCAAATATCTTCAAGCGCCGCGACACCATCCTCCCCGATATCATCGAACCGCCCGAGAAACGGACTCACAAAGGACGCCCCGGCCCGGGCCGCCAGCAAAGCCTGAACCGGCGTGAAAACCAGAGTCACATTCGTCCGGATTCCCTTCTGACACAGCTTTTTCACCGCCTGCACCCCCGCAATCGTCATGGGAATCTTGACGACAACGTTGGGATGGATCGCCGCCAGCTGTTCCCCTTCGCGCACCATCCCTTCTGCGTCCAAGGCCAGGACTTCAGCATTCACACAGATCCCTGCATCGACAAGATCACAGATACGTTGAATCAGACTATGAAAATCCTCCCCTGTTTTAGCCACCAAGCTCGGATTCGTCGTAATCCCTGACAAAATACCCAGCTCCCAAGCCTGTTGAATTTCCGTAAAATCAGCTGAGTCTAAATAAAATTGCATAAGCGAATCCCCTCTCTTGCTCAATGACCTTCTTATAGGCTGATACTCGTTTAAGCCTTTCCGTTCGACCCAAAGAGCCGAATCTTCTCCCGCACCACATCAATCATGCCTTCCCGGGCCGGACCCAGCACTTTCCGCACATCTACATCCTCAGGATTCGCCATGAGTTTCTCTCTCATAATGTTGGTAAAGGCCTCACGAATGTTTGTATCAATATTGACTTTCGCCACCCCTAAGGAAATCGCTTCGCGGATCGCCTCATCCGGCACCCCGGAAGAACCATGCAGCACAATGGGTGCGTCCACACGCTTCTTAATCTCTTTAAGGCGGTCAAAGTCCAATTTAGGAACACCTTTATACCGGCCATGGGCTGTCCCAATAGCCACAGCCAGCGCGTCCACATTCGTCGCTTTCCAGAACCGTTCCGCTTCATCCGGATCGGTAAACATGGCATCCCTGTCCGCCACAGTGATGTCATCTTCCGTGCCGCCAATTTTACCCAGCTCCCCTTCCACACTGAGACCCACAGGGCGCACGGTATCAATCACTTTTTGCGTCAGGGCGATGTTGTCCTCCAGAACATGCTTCGATCCGTCAATCATGACCGAACTGAACCCAGCCCTGAGACACAACAGACACTGCTCAAAACTCGTCCCATGATCCAAATGCAGCGCGATAGGAATTGTGGCCTTTTCCGCGGCAATACGAGTCAATCCCGCGATGTAGTCGATGCCCGCATACTTGATCGCTCCCTGGCTGGCCTGGATCACCACAGGCGCCCGCTCCGCCTCAGCCGCTGCCACAATGGCTTGCACAATCTCCATATTGTTGCAATTGAACGCCCCTACCGCGTACTTTCCAGCCTGAGCTTTGGCCAGAAGCTCCTTCATTGAGACAAAACCCATGATCGTTCCCTCCTGTTTGGTTGAGTATCCCCTATTTCCTCGTACTCATAGATCCGTCAGTTACACATCCCTCCTTAATGTTCTAAGTCCCTGCCCAAATTATACGGTTCTCAAATCTTCTGCAAAATCCTCTGTTTTTCCTGCTTGAAAAGACATAATTTGTTCCCTTGGTCATGGTGTTGTCGTCATCATATATTTTTGCGATAGAGAATCACCGACTGTACTAGTATATGCCGTGTCCCCTTCTTTCCAGTCCTGAATGATTTTATACTTCGATCAGAACAAGACTGAAACATTGCCATTGCCTCAGTGCAAAACGCAGGCACGCGCGGTTTGAGCATGGTTTCATCTGCTTTCTGTTTCATAGTGTTGGGGATATCATTATGTCGTGTATGTTGTCGTGGAGCTACCCGGCATGGTGATAAGGATTGATAGGTTCTTCTCGTCGCCTGTTAGCGACACCACCTGGACAACACGTCCAGGAGAAAAGTGCTGCATCATGCCCGGCAAGACTGATTTGGTGACTTGGGCGTCGAAGATGGAACCATCAGGACGGTTGACTCGTAATGTGACCACCACTTCATTCTTACCATCAGCTGATCTTCCGGTGGGGACAGCGGAAACGATCGACGCCTGCATAGTTCCCTGTGTTGATCCACCCATAGCTCCAAATAAGCTACCAAGACCAACGGTGTTGAGGATACCAAGCACATCCTGAGGAACCTGCTGGGTATGGATACGAACTTCTGGAGACTGGGCCTGTTGTTGTGACTCGTTGCAGCCCACTTCTTCAATCATAATCTTCTGAGGGTTTTCGGGATTATACCGGAGAGACACCATCTCACCTGGTTGGACTTGCGCCAGATTGTGCAGCTCCACAATCCTTTTATCAGAAGTGGTTATCTGGCGCCCGTCGGTTGTGGTAAATTGTATCTCTATCTCCAATTGGGGTTGATGATTGATAAGCATACCTGTCCTTTTTACAGATATTATTCTCCCGATAACTAAAGGGCCGCTTTTCAGTTTTTTATTATGTCCGAACATAAAAGCAAAGATATTGCTAAGGCCATTGCCTATTGAGCCAACAAATATCATAATCACTCCAAGTATCATCACTCCCAGTCCAAGTCCCAGGGTTTGGTCATGGGTCAGGCCTTGGCCTTGTCCCAAAGCTAGTATAGCAATACTAAAAACGAAGCTAAAGATAGTGCCAATCAGTGTTATTATGACTCTTGCTTTGAAACTCATTTGATAAACATCTCCTTATTTTATTGGTCGATTGTTCTTGATCCTGAACCCTTAAAAATTCTCCTGTTCTTCCTGCAACTCTTGTAAGACAAACTTCCAGCCCATTTGCCGCTTATCAATCTTGATCTTCTTTGGATCCACCGGATCATAACGGACAGCGATCATTGCGCCCAACTGAACCTTTGATTCCACTGCAAATAGTATTGTTACAAACGGAATCCTTCCCTGATAGAACCCATAATGTCGCCAGTAATTGGTAATCTCAGAGAAATTCGTACGGATTTTCATATAGTAACGCTGGTA
>WRII01000064.1 GCA_009782825.1 Peptococcaceae bacterium | reverse complement strand
GTGTATTTTTTCTTCATGGGTTCAGTTTACCACATATCTTTTATGGGGCGGTTTTGCTGTCTAGATTCCTTTGACCATTATACTGCAATACTCCGGTGATTTGTTTGTCCGGATTGTTACGTGATTCCTTTGAGATGAAATAGTTCGCCATTCTTACTTCAAAGATTTTGTTGGCAATCGCCACTTTGCCGTTATTGTTTTTCAGAAACCCGAATGTAGCTCCAAGCTCTATAAAAGGATCGTCAATAACATAGTTTCTCTGTTCCCCCAGAATAAGAACAGAGTAGATCAAATCATATAACTCCTTATATGCCTCCAAGTTTTTGAACACATCGTCGAAGAGGGTGTTTTTTTCATCAAGCAAGATCTTTACAGCTTCTTGAACACCGTCCAGAGTCCAATTTTTACCCAGTTCTTCATCCAGACATTGGCATATCCTTGACACCAGAAACGGATAGCCGCTGGTGTAATTGTAGACTTCTTGTGCTATCGTCGTGATATCCATCCCTGTATGGTGGTCTGATTCATACGCCAGAAGCATAGAGGCTATCTCTGTGGGATTGAATGACATATCTACATTGAAGTTGACAGCGATATTCCAAGGCGAATTAAACAACCTGTTTTCTTCTGGAGCAGGCGTGTAGGTTCCTGCATTGACCATCTTGAGTTTGATATTCTTGATGTCATAGACCCCGGCCAGGATCACACTATGGAAAGTATGATCTTTGCCGTTCTTTCGAGCCAAAAACTTGTCCCGCAGCATGCCCAGGAAATGAATGAATGTCCTATTGTTACTGGTTTTGTCTACTTCATCAATCATAAGTACGATCTTTTTATCTCTGCACATGGATGTAAGATGTCTGCTTAATCCTCGGAAAGTTATACTGCTGCCATCAACCCAGCTCTCTCTGTAATCATTAGGAACATCAACAAATTCCAAGGATTCTTGAATCAGTTCCATGAATGTCCGGCAAAAGAATTCCGGCGACTCAAAACCTTCATCACCAATGCCTTCAAAACTGATGGAAACGACAATGTAGTCATCTCGCAGTTTCCTTTCAAGACAAGCCAAAGTCGTCGTTTTACCATATTGTCTGGCACGATTGATTGTAAAGTAACAACGGTTATCTACTAATTTTTTGATTTGATCTATCTTACTGCCTATGTCCACCATGTAATCTTCTTCTGGCACACACAATCCTGTGACATTGAATTTATATATAGCAGGAACCCCCTTTGTCGTATTCTATCCCTATTTTAGCCCCGCAAATGTAATGGTGAAGCGGTTTTCTCGTATAAAATCATGCAAGTACAAGAATTTCTGTTTCTCATACAGGTTAAGCTGATAGATTTCATAATTTTCGGCATCTGTGGGGTGTTCATCGTCATCAAAGAGACAAAATCTGGGGCAAGTAATCTCCCTTTTGTTCTCGAAAAATTTCTTTCCCATATAGAAGGAAGACATATGCATATCACTGAGGTCAAACTCTGCCTGAATCCTGGAAGACAGGTCGGCCAGGGTCTCTGTGCCCATGAGCTCGATGGTTCGGCGCTGGGTTTTAAAGATATATATGGCGTCTTTCTTTGTAAAGACAGGAAGGCCGTCAGGGTTAAGCCCTGCCAACGGGTCGGGCTTCTCATACAACCGCCAATCCTGCATATCCAGTTGAAGCATATCTGCAAACACAGAGAGGAAATCCCCCCCTATTTCAGGACTGTTCAGCATATCCTCCGGCCAGTCACCCTGCCCTTCGCTCATATCCTCTTCATCCTCTGCCAATAGGGCTTCCAGGATTTCTTGATACTGCTCCTGGGGGACTGTCGGGTACCATGGGTTATTGATCCGGGATAAATCTTTGTTCAGCCGGCCGGCGCCAAGCGTGGTCAAGCTGTATCCATTCGGAGGGACAAGATAAAGCAAGATGCCGACATAATCTTTAAAATTTGTATTATCGGTATAGCCGTTTTCTGTCTTGATCAACGCCAAAAAGGAATCATCCGCTTGCGTGAAGGGAAAGGTATCATCATACTCCGGCTGGATGAGTTGAAGATATTGTCCGAAGTATCTAAAAAAGAGAGAGCAGCAGGTGGAGAGAGCATCTTGGGCTTCAAGTATCTCTTTTGCCTCGGACTCATCCGCGGATTCCACAAAAGCATTAGGTTCCTCTGCGCCCATAAGCGAGAATAGCTTTTCAAATTGGGGGCCAAGCCCAAACAAATTGTCCAGAAAATAATCGATGTCTTGACCTTCTTGCAGCGCTGCCAAGAGATCTGCGGTATCGGGCCGATTGTCTGGCGGCAAATAATCAAAACACTTTACAAACCCTTCAATCATTGCGGTGATGACGCGTTCCAGTTTGTCCCTGTTTGGCAGGGCGAAAAAAGTCTTTATGTTTTTCTTGTGATGCAATATCTGTGGGCCGCTGCCTTTAGAATTGGAAAAGGTAATCAAAGACAGATGCTCGCAAACATTGCCCAGGGTAGCAATATATGGACGCTCATGAAACGTAAGATCTTCGCACTTTTCAAAGGATGAGATGTTTTTCTGGATATAGGTGCTGACGGAATCAACCTCATCGTCTTCATGGTCTTCATTGTCTTGGTTCTGTTCCTGCTCCTGCTGTACCATAGGAGACATCTTGGGTATCTCGCGGACAGTTTCCAGAAACAAGTGCAGGTCGTGTATAAATGGATGGTCGTCCAGGGTGAAAACATGGAAAGTATAGGTCATGTCCATCAGTTTATTCTTTTTAAATACCGGCTTACATACCGGGAACACAACAGCGCTGGAATCAATCTTGTTATAGATGTGAGAATTGATAAAGCGCGCCGGGGATACAATCTCGCTGGAATAATACCAGGTATTGAAATTGATGTTCATGAATTTTTTGATTTCATCCCGAGCGGCTACCCGGCGCTTGT
This sequence comes from Peptococcaceae bacterium, assembly GCA_009782825.1. Classification (GTDB taxonomy): domain Bacteria; phylum Bacillota; class Desulfitobacteriia; order Desulfitobacteriales; family Syntrophobotulaceae; genus WRJI01. The sequence continues at coordinate 12,419 of WRII01000064.1, read as the reverse complement.
TGTATATGGGTATGTAGCCGTTTTTAAATTTCTCCAGCAATTGCTGAAAATCCGGGTTGTTTTCGCAATAATCGCAGACAGTCGACATGGGCAGCCCCTCCATTCTTCGCTTTGGTAGTGTCACTTGGCATTGCTGCCTTGTTTTGCGCGGTTTACTTGTTTCGTGCGGTTTATAAGTTCGACAGCAGATTCCATAAACCTTTAAGAATTTCTTGGATTCTAAAAGAATAAAAGAGAATGAACTAACCAAGTAAGCTGGCTTCATCACCGATTTGTTTGGAGGCCAGGATCTGTGAGAGCCGCTGGGTGGCTTGAGAGGTTTTGGGATGCCGGGAGCCACAGCGGGTTTCGTAGGTCTTTGCGGCTTTCCTTCCGAAAACGGCTGCTTTGTCCCATTCCTGCATCACAACGTAGAGGTCGGAAACGTGACTGCACACATCGGCGGTTTGGGGATGGTCGGCGCCCAGGATTTTTTCATAAATTGTCAGCACATGGGCGTAGGCTTGCAGAGCTTCTGTGTATTCGTTGCGTTTGACGTACATGGAGGCGATACTGTTGTAGATTTCTGCGGCGATGGGATGCCCAAGGCCCAAATTGTAGCTGCATATGGAAAGGGCTTCGGAGAAATGTTCTTCGGCTTCCTTGTATTGAGATGATGTGATTTTGATGCGTGCAAGAGCGTTGATGACGCGTGCTTTTTCCAAATACCCGCGGGGTTGAGGAGCGAGAACCTGGAGGGCGTGATTGAGGGTTTCTTCGGCTTTGTCGTATTGCTCAAGCTTTATAAACATTTCTGCCATTTTGTAGTGGATGCAGGCGAGCTGAGGATGGGTTTCCCCCAGTTCTATTTCTGCCCGTTTGAGGGCACGCATATAGCAGACGAGGGCCGCGCGGTATTCTTGTTGACGTTTCTTGTCGTGGCCGTGATTGAGTAAGGAGGTGAAGCTTTGAACTTCGGCGTCATCTTTTTTGATATCCAGTGAGTACAGGTAGTCTTCCAGAGCTGTCCAGGTTTGTTTGTAGGCGGTATAGTCTACGGCTTTGAGCTGTTTGGAAATGGCGGCTGGGGAGATGGAAAATTTTTGGGCGACAATTTTCTGTTGATCGGCATAACGTTCCATGGCCCAGACCAATTGGCGCTGGCGATCGGTCCAGGAACGGGTGTGGGCTGAGAGCAAGGCCAGCAAGGAATCTACTATGGGCTGCGCCTGCGAGGGGGTCTGGATGGCAACGTGCAGCCAGCCGTCCCCTCCTCTTTTTTTCATTTTGCCCAAGATGTCGTTGGCGGTATGGAAAGCGGGACCGTCTATGCTGCCGACGTCAGAGGAATCGCGTACGTTGGTCAAGGACCCCAAAACGATGCCGATACGAATGATATGGGGATAGAGGTTCTCAATGATTTCGAGGGCGATTTGCGGAGCGTGGCGGGAGGACAGGAGCACACCTTCGAAGGTGTCCCCTCTTATTGTGGTAAATCGCACAAAAATGTCTTCCTGATAGAGCGTGTTAATGCGGTTAAACGTTTTCAGGAAAGCTTGTTCCATTTTACCTCGTTCCAGAGGGTCGATTTTTTTGGAATTGACAATATCGCCGGTCATAACACAGTACATGGACAGCCCTCCTATAGATAGGTTAAGGTCAACAACCTATTCAATGCAATACTATAAAAGTATACCATTTTAGGTTAATTGTCAAGACTTGGTTTATCTCGGCTTATTATGGGTTTTGCCGGGATTTTGCGAAAGTCAGTTAACTTTTTTAGGCTAAAATACATTGTGTTCATGGATTAATAAGGAAATTAAATTAAAGAATCCCTGACCTTTAAGAACAGTCCGGTTTTTGGTATACTGAAAAGAGAATATTGTCGGAAAGGAAAATCATGCGGGGATATGTGAAAGCCGAAAAATCTGAACTAAAAGTATGGGAATGCAGGTGTTATACCGGGTACTATTGTGGCATATGCAAATCCATCGGCAGGCGGTATGGGCAGCTGCCCCGCATGGCCCTCAGCTATGATGCGGTTTTTTTGGCTCTTGTCCTGGCCGGATTGTTTCCTGAAGAAAATATTTTTGTCAGAGAAAATTGCCTGGCTCATCCCCTTCGCAAAAAGGCCATCCTGCACAATACGGCTATCGACTATGCGGGTGATGTCATGCTGATTATGGCATGGTACAAACTCTTGGACGACATACGGGACGAAGGGAAGATCGCGGCCATGCCGGCGGATTTTTGCAAACAACCAGCTTTGACCAAAATCGGGCATTGTCTGGGCAAATGGATTTACCTCATGGACGCCATGGATGATCTTGAGGAAAATATCAAAACTGGAGCCTACAATCCCCTGTTATACCGTTTTGCCTATGAAAATGGGGAGCCGGATTTTCGTGCCCGTATTCTGGAAACCGGATAATCTAAAATATAAAGACGCACTGGAACAGATGGTGCAACCGGGATACGATTACCGGAATGCTGCTGAAGATAAAGGATATATCCCTGACGGGCTTCAGGATGCTGACCAAAGCGGAGAAAGCGGAGAAAATGAGATGAAGAAGAACAAGAAGCGCAGCAAGAGTAAGAAGCGCAACACGCGCAACAAGCAGAACGGAGATTGCGGAGGCTGTTGCGGCTGGGACTGTTGTTATCATTGTTGCAGTAACAGCAAATCATTTGGAGGTTCAGACGGCGGATGCTGCGATTGCTGCGATTGCGATCCTTGATAGGACCCTTGAGACACATATGTAAACTTATGTAAACCCGAAAAACACTCTCCAAGTCCTGGTTCACCCATCAGGATTGGAGAGTGTTTTTTCCTGTTCGGAAGATACAGCAGCAGCAGGAACAACAGCGTCGCTATTGTTCCTATCGGGGAATAATAGCGACGAACAGCGAAGTATATAGATCCGCAAAAGGAATAATAATCAGAAGTTCCTTTATAGGAATACATCCTGTAAAGGAATAATACAAGATTCCGCATAGGATGAATACCGATGAATACCGATGAATACCGATGAATACCGATGAATACCTGTATGTTTTCTCATGACCTTTTGTCTTTTATATGACTTTACAATTACAACAGAGCAGCTCACCTTAAGGCAAGGGGCTCTGTTGTAATCCTGCCGCTCTGCTATATTCCGGCTTATGGTGATTCAGGTAAAGAAGGCTGAGTATTCTCATAATCCGGATATGCGAAGGGATTGGGAACCAAGTGTTCAGGATGGGGTTCATGGGGATGAGGCTCATGTGCATGCTGCCATGGGACTAGAATGTCAAGATCCTCATGATCCCTGTCTTGGGCAACCCATTGCTGCGCTGTGTATTTGGGACGGGCTTGGTAATGGGTGTGTAAGAGATAATGGGATTTTTCGCTGAGAGGATGTTCCAGATATTTCTCATAGATAAGTTTGATGTTAGGATTGTCATGGGATTTGTGCAGGGACAAGTCTTGGCTTTCGGCAAAAAGGGCCCGTGTGCGCATGATACGGTAATCCTCGGGAAGGGTCATTCTTTGTTGAGCGTTGATGAGGGGTTGACCGCCGCCGCCGATGCAGCCGCCGGGGCAGGCCATAATTTCGATAAAATGATAGTCAGCTTCCCCGCTTTTTACTTTTTCTAAAAGATCGCGGGCGTTGCTGATCCCATGGACGACGGCGACATGGACGGCGCCGACGCCGGGAAGATCTACATGGGCTTCGCGAATCCCTTCCATGCCGCGCAGGCTTAGAAATTCAATATTGCCCAGGGGCTGATTGGTGGCGGTTTCATAGACGGTGCGCAGCGCGGCTTCCATCACTCCGCCTGTGGCGCCGAAATTGATGCCGGCTCCGGTTCCTATTCCAAAAGGGGCGTCAAAGGGTTCTTCGGAAAGGCGCAGGAAGTCGAGGCCTGTCTGTTTGAGCATGCGGGCGAGCTCCCGGGTGGTGAGGACGGCATCCACGTCGTCGTAACCCTCATATCCCCTGTTCGTGTGTTCGGCGCGCTGGCGCTCGTATTTTTTGGCAGTGCAAGGCATGACGGAGACGGAATAGATGTTGCGGGGGTCGATGCCGCTGATATCTGCGTAATAGGTTTTGGCGAGGGCGCCAAACATTTGCTGAGGGGATTTGGCTGTGGACAGGTTTTTCAGGAGGTCGGGATAGTGATGTTCGCAATACTTAACCCAGCCGGGACTGCAGGATGTGATCATGGGGAGGGCGCCGCCGCCTTGCAAGCGGTCAAGGAATTCATTTCCTTCTTCCATGATCGTGAGGTCGGCGGTGAAGCCGGTGTCAAAAACTTTATCAAATCCTAAGTGCTTTAGGGCGGCAGGGATGCGATGGCCTACCGGCGTACCGGGATCGAGACCGAATTCTTCGCCCAGAGCGGCCCGAACAGAGGGAGCAACTTGGACGATGACGTGTTGGACGGGATCGGCGATAGCTTGCCAGACTTTTTGAATTTCATCTTTTTCGCGCAGAGCGCCGACAGGACAGGCGTTGATGCATTGGCCGCAGGTGATGCAGTTGACTTCATCAAGAGTATGGCGAAAGACGGGAGCGACTTGGGTGTTAAAACCGCGCTGGGAGACGCCTAAGGCGCTAACGTGCTGGATCTTCTGACAGGTGGACACACAACGGCGGCATTTAATACATTTGTCGGAGGAACGCTCAATGGAGGGTGAACTTAGATCGAGGGTATAATCGGAGACTTCGCCGGGATAAGGGAGATTTTCAACGCCAAGCTGTTTGGACAGGGATTGCAGTTCACAGGAGTCGCTGCGGACACAGCTTAAACAATCCTGGGGATGGTCGGACAAAATGAGCTCGAGAACGGATTTGCGGGTTTCGCGGATGAGAGGCGTGTTGGTGCGCACCACCATACCGTCACTGACGGGATAGACGCAGGCCGGTTGCAGTCCGCGGGCTTTCTCAATTTCTACGAGGCAAACCCGGCAGGAGCCGGTCTGATTGATGTCTTTCAAATAACAGAGTGTGGGGATCATGATTCCGGCCTGTTGGGCGGCTTCAAGGACAGTTGCTGAGGCGGGGACGCTGATGGATTGACCATCTATGGTGACTTGGACCATGGTATTTGAAGCGGGAGTGGCCATTATCTCTTTCCTCCTTAGCTGTGTTCAATAGCTCCAACCTTGCACTTAGCCATACAGGCGCCGCATTTGATGCACTTATCCTGATCAATCTTGTAAGGCTCCTTGGTCTTGCCGGATATGGCGTCAGTGGGACAGACACGGGCGCAGAGACTGCAGCTGGTACATTTATCATCAAGGATCGTATAGGAAAGCATTTCTTGACAGGCGTGAGCCGGGCATTTTTTTTCGTGGATATGGGCTTCGTATTCATTGCGAAAATACATGAGAGTGCTCAGCACGGGATTGGGCGCGGTTTGCCCTAAGCCGCAAATGGAGGCGTTTTGAATGGAATGGGCTAAGGCTTCCAGCTTGTCAATATCGCCGGCATCGCCCTTCCCTTCTGTGATTTTGTCAAGGGTTTCCAGCATGCGTTTGGTGCCGATGCGGCAGGGTGTGCATTTACCGCAGGATTCGTCCTGGGTAAATTCGAGGAAAAATCGGGCGATGTCGACCATACAGGTGTCTTCATCCATGACGATGAGGCCGCCGGAGCCCATCATGGAGCCAATGGCCTGAAGATTGTCGTAATCGATCTCAATATCAAGCATATCTGTGGGGATGCACCCGCCGGAGGGGCCTCCGGTCTGGGCGGCTTTGTATTTTTTGCCGTGAGGTATGCCGCCGCCGATGTCTTCAATGATGGTGCGGAGTGTGGTACCCATAGGGATTTCGATGAGTCCGATGTTGTTGATTTTTCCGGCTAAGGCAAAGACTTTGGTGCCTTTGCTTTTTTCGGTGCCAATGGCGGAAAACCAGGCGGCGCCGTTGAGAATTATGGCGGGGACGTTGGCATAGGTTTCGACATTATTGATGATGGTCGGATATCCCCAAAGGCCGGAAACGGCTGGGAACGGCGGCCGAGGGCGGGGCTCTCCCCTCTTGCCTTCTATGGAACTGAGCAGAGCGGTTTCTTCCCCACAGACGAAAGCGCCGGCGCCAAGGCGGATATCCAGGGTGAAGGAAAAGGCGCTGCCGAGAATATGATCTCCCAACAGCCCTTTGTCTTGGGCTTGACCGATGGCCCACTTGAGGCGTTCCAAGGCGATAGGATACTCGGCGCGGACATAAACATAACCTTGGTTGGCGCCGATGGCATAACCGGCAATGGCCATAGCTTCAATCAGGCGATGGGGGTCGCCTTCCAAAATGCTGCGATCCATGAACGCGCCGGGATCCCCTTCGTCCGCGTTGCAGACGACGTATTTTTGATCGCTGGAAACGTTGTGGGCGAATTCCCATTTGGCGCCTGTGGGAAAGCCGCCGCCGCCCCGTCCGCGTAAGCCGGAGGTTTTGATCTCATTGATGACGTCTAGGGGCTGCATCTCTGAGAGGGTTCTGGCTAAGGCGAAGTAGCCGTCGGCAGCGATATAGTCTTCTATTTTTTCGGGGTTGACCACGCCGCAATTGGCGAGGGCAATGCGTTTTTGGTTTTTGAAGAAGGGCATGTCTTGCATGGCTGTTAAAGTCTTGTCAATGGGAGCTGTGTTGACGAGCCACTCATAGATGGGAGTTTGGTTTTCAATGTGTGAGGCTATTATGGCTCGGGCGTTTTCCGGGGTGACTTGACCGTAGATGTACGGTTGGTCTGCCGGGCCTGTGATACTGACGAGGGGTTCGTTGTAACACATGCCGGGGCATCCTGTTTGGGTAATGTGAATTCCGTTAAGAGAGTTATGGCTTGAATTTTTTATTTCGCCTATATATTCGCTTTCACCCATGTGACCGTTTTCGTTCTGATGGTCTTTGTCCCTTGAGTGGTTCTCTGGCTGTTTGTCTTTGTTCAGGTAATGTTGGGCGCTTTCCACCATAGCTGCGTAAACTTCTTTGGCGCCGTTGGCAATGCCGCAGGTTCCTTGATGGACGTTTACAGTCAGTTTGTGATGGTTATCACGAGGACTATGGCCACCGCTCTCCTGGGATTGTGATTTAATGTGGTGCAGATCTTCGAGGGTATTGACGCGCATAAAGCCTCCAGCCTTTCTTAGAGTGATGTTTCGGTTGGGATTTAGAGGTGCAATCTGTTTCTGCACTCCGGATTTTTATTCTATCCATTGGTTTATTCATTCCCCATAACAGGGTGTATCAGTCATTCATAATTTTCCAATAGGTTACGGACATCGGCGGAGGTTAAACGTCCATGAACGTGTCCGTCTATTGTCAAAACAGGCGCCAAACCGCAGGCGCCTAAGCAGCGGCAGGCTTCAAGGGTGAATTTGCCGTCTTGGGTGGTTTCGCCGGCTTTGATGTCGAGTTGGCGCTCAAATTCGGCCACGATATCTCCGGCGCCTTTCACATAGCAGGCAGTTCCCATACAGACGCTGATGGTGTGCTGTCCCACGGGTTCTGTGTTGAAAAGTGCGTAGAAGGTGGTGACGCCATAGATTTCGCTGAGGGGGATGTCGAGTTTTTCCGACAGATAGGCCTGGACGTTTTCTGGCAGGTAGCCGATTTCTTTTTGGGTTTGTTCAAGAATCTGAATGAGGGATCCGGGTTGAGCGGCGTTGGCGGCGACAATGGTGTCAATGGCGGTGCTCCACTGAGGATCGATGGCGATCTCGTACTGACCTGGGTTCATTTATGGTTAGGCCTCTTTTCTGCTTAATTTGTTATGCGGGGTTGAAATATAATGTTATACTATTTCCGTTCTTGTTAAGAAATATTTATGGTAAACACTACCGTTCATGATCATTGCTTGATCATGAACGGGTAGTGTTTACCAGTCCCTTACTTGTGGCGAGTGGACCTGGCCATATTGCGAAGCTCCTGGAATTCCTTTTGCGTCATATATGTCATTTCCTCATAGCGGCCATCGACGAGGCCGTTCCATTTCAAGTGGAAATCTTGTTCAAAGGTTTTTTGTAAAAGAGGGTCGTAATAGCTGAGCCACAATGTCATATAGAGTTCGTGGGCAAAAGGGACCTCTCCCCCGTCGGCCCATTCAGACAGATCTACAAGGAGATGAGTTTCGCTGTTTTTGGGCGTGGTACTGAGAAGTTGGTTGTTGTACTTATAAATATCCTCACCTGTTTCAGCCAGCGTCATTGTGATCCTGCTCTTTAAGGCTTCGGCGGGATGATCTCCTGCGTTGACGAGATGTATGGAGAGGCTTTGGTCATCCAGCTCTGTGATCATGGGGGATTCTATGAGGGAGAAGTAAGGCCGGGAGGTTTCTTGAACATGCCGCCAGGTTGAATAGGCTATCCACACTGTAAATATTGAACCGACAGCTAAAACGGCCGCCGAAAGCGTTGCCATAAGGCTTGACCAATTACTGCCCGGCGGGCTCTGGGAAGGTTTGTTCTGTTTTGTTTGCCGCCGTCTGCGGAGTGTTGTGTTCTTGCGTAGGATTGTTTTGTTTTGGAGTGTTCTTCTCATGATTAATGATTATTTGCTGGAGTGGCGGGACTTAATCAAGAAAATATTACCTTTCCATTCCTCGGCGCCTCATCTTGCACATCCGTTCGCTAGATACGTAATTTTATTTCACGTTGCAAAAAAAATCGTTCATTCCCATCAGGCTCCTAAATACCCCAAATAATATGGGACTAAATCACCACATCAAATATACGTTTTTCCTCAAAGACAACCCATCCCACACTCGGTTGTTTGTTTTGGCCTTTGCGGAAATCGAAGGTGAGTAGATAGCCTGTATGGGCATTCTTGCTTGCCATGTATCCAAGCAACTGTTGATAGGCTTCTTGTTTATATTTTTCACCGTGCCACAACTTGAGCTCGATAATGTACTGCTCCTGCCCAAAGTCGACCACAATGTCCATACGTCGCAGGTCTGTGAATTGGCTTTCAATATGGTAGAATCCTTTACCATTGATTAGCGGTTTCAGATAGGATAGAAACAGAAGACGCCCGTGTTTTTCCAGGAATTTGGCGTCATGTTCATGGAACAGCTCGGTGTAATGTTCCGCGAATTTGCGCAGGCACAACTCCATGTCGAATTTGCCGTTTTGCACAACGTCATACGGCAAAACGCCAGTGATTTGCTTGTCTGAATTGCGCAGCGATTCCTCGGTGATCAAATAGTTGCTCATGGCGACTTCGAAGATCTTGTTGGATATGGCAACTTTTCGGTTATTATTTTTCAGAAATCCAAACATCACCCCAAATTGTATAAGAGGGTGATGAATCACAAAATCTCTTTGTTGGCCCATAATTAACACGGAGTAGACCAGATCATATAAGTCTTTGTATGCCTCCAGGTTCTTGAATATGTCGTCGAAGAGGGTATTTTGTTCATCAAGGATGATTTTAACAGCTTCTTGGACGCCATCAGTTGTCCAGTTTTTATCCAGGTTTTTGTCCAGGCACTGGCATATTCTTGATACCAGAAAGGGGTAGCCGCTTGTGTAGTTGTGAATTTCTTCTGCTATATGCGGGATGTTCATCCCTGTATTGTGGTCTGATTCATATCCTGTAAGCATTGTAACGATTTCAGTTGGACTGAATGACATATCAATCTCAAAGCTGACAGCGATATTCCAGGGGGAATTGTACAACTTGTTTTCTTCAGGAGCATGTGTGTAGGATCCTTCATTGACCATTTTCAGTTTAATGTTTTTGATGTCGTAGACTCCAGCGAGGATGACACTATGGAAGGTGTAATCCCTCCCATTATTTCGAGCCAGGAACTTGTCGCGCAACATACCGAGAAAGTGAACAAAAACACGGTTATTACTGGTTTTATCAATTTCGTCAATCATGAGTACGATCTTTTTGCCTTTGCACACCCTTGTAATATGGTCACTTAACAGTTCGAATGAAGATACACCTTTGTTGAGCCATTCTTGCGCATACATCTTGGATGCTGGCGTGAAGTCAAGGGCTTTGGATATTCTCCTCAGAAGCATGGGACAGAAACTCTCCTGTGACTCAAAGCTTCCATCACCGATGCCTTCGAAACTTATAGATATAGTGATATATTCATTTTTCAGTATATTTTCCAGAAAGGCTAGTGTGGTCGTTTTGCCATACTGCCTGGCACGATTAATTGTAAAGTAACACTGATCATCTACGAGTTCTTTGATTTGATCAACCTTGTTGCTGATATCCACCATATAATGTTTTTCAGGGACACATAATCCTGTTGTATTAAATTTTCTCATATATGCCTCCCGATGCCTCCTGGTTTGAACAGGGAACCCATTATTTGTAAATATTTTATTTATTATTTTAGTTAATGAATGTAAATTGCCCGATTATCGGAAGAGGTTGCATTTTGCCATTGATGGCATTTATAATTCCTATAATCATAAGCACAAAAGCCCCTAGATAGAGTGCATACGATATAAACGCCACATAAACCCCAACGACGGGAATGATTTTGACAACGAAATAAATGAAGGTGGGAAGGCAAAACCCAAAGAGCCATAATGTCAAACCTTGATTAGCATGATATTTTGCGAAGGGTGAGCCTTTCGCTGCCAGGAGAGGTACGATAAATAAAAAAATAATATAGGCAACGGCTCCCACGAATTTGTTCTTCTGAGCATCGGCGGCATCCGGTGTATTTGCAGAATGATCCATAGCTTTTCTTCCTTTCATTAGGTTTTATGACTTTCTGCATCTAAGCGTACTGTATATTATGAACCCTGTCAACAACGTCGAAGGTGTTTTGTTGTCGAAGGTCTTCATAAAAAACGCAGAATTATGCCCAATATATCTCTTAAAATCGTACAAAAACATCTTGATATTTACTTAAAAAAGTGAGATACTATGTCCGCAGGTATATTTAGATACCATTCAGGAGGGACTGCGCATGTATAGAAAAGTGTTAGAGGAACTTATGGCATGGAAAGACAGTCCCCGCCGAAAACCCCTTGTTTTGAGAGGTGCGAGACAAGTCGGAAAAACATGGCTTATGAAGGAACTTGCGCGCAAAATGTATGACGATTTGGTTTATATCAGCTTTGACAAAGACACCGACGCTGTTAAAATCTTTGAGCAAACCAAAGACCCGAAACTGATTATAGAACGGCTCGCCTTAATTCGAAATAAAATTATATTGCCCGGAAGAACGCTCATCATCTTAGATGAGATTCAGGAATGTCCGAACGCTTTGGGATGTCTCAAATATTTTAACGAGGAAGCTAATGAATATCATGTTATCACCGCAGGAAGCCTGCTCGGAACTTATCTTGCGAAACCTGCTTCATATCCTGTGGGCAAAGTAAATTTGCGCAGTATTTATCCGCTTTCCTTTGAAGAATATCTGGCTGCTGCAGATGAGGGTATGCATCAGTATTATTGCGGAATAAAGTCGGGCGGGGACTATGTTGCAGCATTCCACGAAAAAATGACCGAGCATAATAAAAAATACTTAATTATCGGCGGAATGCCCGAATGCGTCCAAAGCTGGATCCACAACGCTGACCCGAAAGAAATTTCTACAATACAAGAGGAAATCATCTCGCTCTATGAAAATGACTTCACCAAACATAGCGGCAAAGTCAACAGTGGGCGGATATTACAGGTTTTCCGCAGCATCGTTCCGCAACTAGCCAAAGAAAACAATGAAAAATTTATGTATGCGGCAATCGCCAAAAGTGCGCGAGCCAAGAATTTTGAAGACGCAATTGAGTGGCTCATATCCAGTGGCATTATATATCGTATTGTAAATATTTCAAAGCCCGCATACCCTCTCAAAGCATATGAGATCTTGAATTACTTCAAGTTATTTTTGTTGGATGTAGGCTTGCTGAAACACTTGGCGGGGCTTACCAACAAATCGATTCTGCTTTCCGAAAGTTTTCAGTTCAAAGGGCAACTTATCGAAAACTATGTTTTGCAGCAGCTTGTGCCGATTTTCGATCAGGCGCCTAACTTTTACGCTTTTGCACAGGAACGTGAAATTGATTTTATAGTACAACACGACGGCTCTATCATTCCTATTGAAGTAAAATCAGGAAGCACGAAGAAAGCCGTGAGTTTCAAAAGCTATATTAATAAACACCAATCTGAAATCGCTGTTAGGTACACCACCAAAGAATATTTGAAGAATGGCGCAATAACAAATATCCCGCTTTATTTAGTCGGCAAAACAGTTGAATTAATTTCCAATCGTGAAGCATGACAGGCGGGAAGGGATGCTGATACAATGAATATTCCATCATACATCATAGATAGATGCGTTGCACACTATCGATGAGTCGCGGAAGGGCGCACCAATTAATTGTTGTAGCAATATATGGAATAAACCTATTGGGCTTGCGTATGGAGGCCACACAGAGCGGGTGAACATTTATAAGCAGCGACTTTGCGGAAGGATTGATGCGATTCT
>WRII01000063.1 GCA_009782825.1 Peptococcaceae bacterium | reverse complement strand
CACCCAACCGCACCGCTTAATACAAGACACGAAATATGTCAGAATATGTCGAAGATATAATTTTGTCCTCTAACTATACAGAATTTAACACAAAGAGAGGATCAATGTCAAGCCTATTTTTTCTATTTTAATACAAATTAATCCCAATTAATCCTTAAAGCCACACAGATAATTTTTATCCACGACCATACTTTCGTGTCTATGTCTATAAACATTTGTACTCGAACATTGACCACCACGAAGCGATTTTGTACAATAACTTTAGACTCAGATCAAAATGAAATTGACAGATGAAATTATTAAAAAATGCTGAAAGGTGATATAGGATGCCTACCATCAAACAATATGAGCCTTTATGGAACACATGGTATATTGATTCGTTTCTGGGGAAAGGCTCCTTCGGTGAAGTCTACAAAATCCGCCGGGATACTTTCGGCACACCAGATTATTCTGCTGTAAAAATCATATCAATACCTCATGACGAAGAAGAACTTCGCAATTTGAGAGATGAGGGGCTTGATGATATTTCCATACATAGTTTTCTGCAAGCGCTTCTCTCCAACCTTGTCAGCGAAATTTACTTGATGAACGAACTGCGCGGAAACAGCAATATTGTCAGTTTTGAGGATTTCCAAGTTATTGAAAAACCCGCCGGAAGTGGCTGGGATATGTTGATTCGTATGGAACTATTAGATAGTCTTACAAGCTACACTGCGAACAGATCCCTTTCACAAGCGGAAATTGTCAAGCTCGGCATCCACATTTGCCGGGCCTTGGAACTGTGCGCCCAAAAAAGAATCATTCATCGGGACATCAAACCAGGCAATATCTTTGTATCCCAGTACGGCGAATACAAACTAGGAGACTTCGGTATTGCCCGGCAGCTTGAACGCACCGCGTCCGGGCTTTCTAAAAAAGGCACATACACCTACATGGCGCCGGAAGTTTTCCGGGGAGAACAGTATGGGCCCAGTGTGGACACATATTCCTTGGGTATAGTGTTGTACCGCTTCCTGAATCATAACCGAGTCCCGTTCCTGCCGAAGTATCCTCAGCCTATCATGCCTAATGACCGGGATACCGCGCTGCAGATGCGCATGGGCGGCTGCCAGATACCCCATCTTGAAGAAGCCACTCCCCACCTGAACGAGATTGTAAAAAAGGCATGTAACTATAACGCCCATCTACGATACGAGAGTTCCACAGAGATGCGAATGGCTTTGGAATCTGAAATAAAAAGAATAACAGGCGAACCCGAACTCCCCCTCTTACTCACTGTTCCAAACCCTGTGCCGCCAGCTGCTGCAGCACACATACCAGACAGCACCAAATATAGTCCCAACTATAGCCCCAACTATAGCCCCGAATATAACCCCAACTATAGCCCCGAATATAGCGCCGAATATAGCCGTTCCCCCCAAAAGGAGATGCCCTTTCATACACCAGCCCATGGGACTTCCTCGCCGCGCAGAAACAAAGGGTCAAAAACCAAGCTGTTTATTGTCCTTGGCGCCATAGGCATCGGCGCCATAGCGTTGGCAGCTGTACTCATTATCTCATTGGGCCTTTGGGAGAACACAGATGGAACGCTCGAAGATGACAACACGATGGATCACCTGTCACTAACCGATGATACCCAAAGCGATGATACCCTTTCTGATGATGACTTATATAACGCATTGAGCCAGAGTATAAGCTTTCCCTTGGATGCCAAGAGCGATGATTTCCCCAAAACCATAACCTTTACAGCCAAAATTACCGGCAAGGCAAAAACTATGGAAGGAAAGGATGACCATATATATATGCCTGCCCTTATTGCCCGTAACAGTGAAGAATTCTTATTGGATGTCAGCAGCATAGAAGACTCTCCAAAGGTGGGTGAGATTATCAGTGTTACCGGAACCTTAAACGGCAGCATAAGCTGGGAAGAAAAAAACAATCAGCATTCTATTCTGGATATTAATGTTGAGAGCTTTAAGCCAGTGGAACAGAAAAATGTTCACATCAATACCGGTCCTAAGCTCGAAGTTTCCTCCCGAGATCTTTCCGCCGGGACTTTCGACTTCAAAGGAGCTCATTTTACCAAAGACGAGACGGGTCGGGATGCGATTGCCATTTATTTCACCTTCTCCAGCACTGCCAAGCATTCATCCATATACTCTGGGTGGATAAAAGACAAGCTTTATATATCCCTTGGTGACAATGAGGATTATTTGAAACACCTCACATTGAATCTGAAAGAAGTGGATAGCAGTGCTCAGCGGGCATACACGACGTTTTCAGGCGTTCTGCATTTTTCCAGCTTCCAAGTCCCGCAAGGTAATAAGAATAAAACCCTCTATATTAAAGCATTTGATGACGACTTCAACGCTACTGATATTATCACTCTTGATGTGGCCGCCTCATTGGCTCAGATGAAACATCTTGAGGAATAACTGGCTCCTGCATATGAATTGTGAATTTTTGTATCGCAGGTATCCCCCCCCCGCAGGCACCCCAAGACATATGGGAAATTTACTTAGAAATGTTAAAAATATATGCAAGATTTAATAACTTTTTAATAATTTTTTAAGGACTTTTTAATATTTTTTGTGCTAAACTCAAAATGTTAAAAAGAGTACAGACAAAAGAAAGTAGAATGGAGAGAAAATGTTCTCAATGAGAATGAAATTCCTGATTAACCGTATAGTGTGCCGTATAGTGTGTATTATGTTAACCGCATTGCTTTTGCTGGCAGTTCTGCCCACAGCCATGTTTGCAGAGCCATCAGAAGAGCCGTCAAAAGAGCCATTAGACACGCATACCATTACCACCCTTAATAAGCCGGCCACCGTTGTTGTGGTCACAACGTGGAGTGCGGACGTAAGTGTAAGAAGATATAAACTTGACGAAGATCAACTGACAAACGATACCACTCAAGAGCTTGAACGCATGATTAACAGAGGGGAAATAACCACAATACCTGAATTCAACGCCGCAAAAGTAAAAACGAGTATTCGTCTGTTTATCGCCAATGTGGAAAAATATCATAAATTTTTGGATGAAGCACACACTGAAAAAAATTATATGCGTATGACAGGATCCGGGTTCATCGTCACACCAGATGGTTATGTTGTCACTAACGCTCACGTTGTAGCACCAGTGGAAGAGGATCTAATCGACTATTTTCTTACAGAAACTGTGAACACCAGTGAAGACATACGCAAGGAAATAGACCAAGCCATAACCGACA
Organism: Peptococcaceae bacterium; assembly: GCA_009782825.1. Taxonomy (GTDB): domain Bacteria; phylum Bacillota; class Desulfitobacteriia; order Desulfitobacteriales; family Syntrophobotulaceae; genus WRJI01. The sequence goes on along the minus strand of WRII01000063.1, from coordinate 12,878 downwards.
CTGTCGAAGAATTCCGCAAGAAGGGCTACACCATGACCCAAAAGGAGAAGGATACCCTGGAGGTCAGCATTTATGATCTGATATACAAAAGCATCTCAATAGGTGATATACAAACCAAGCATGACTGTATCCTCAGCAACGTGCCGCCGGGCAGCGACGTGAGACAACCAGGCAGCGATGAAACAGACGGGGACTATAGTGTCCAAGGAATCCCTATGGATCTGCACGAAATTGGCGAGGCGTATCCCGGCCAAGATATCGCGATCCTCAAAATGCAAGGGCAGACGAACCTTCCCACAGTTACGCTCGCCGACGACACACCTGTAAATCAGGGGGAATTCGTTTATGCGATGGGCTACTCCGGCGCCATGACAGTAGACGAGCACTTCGAAAATCAGATTTTAAAATCGATGGAGGAACCGGAGCTGACCTCAGGCACCCTCAGTGCGAAACAAGAAATGACAGGGGGCTGGGATGCCTTCCAAATAGATACGACCATACACTATGGAAACACAGGCGGCCCGCTGTTCAATACATCGGGCGAAGTCATCGGAGTTAACACAGTCGGCCCCACCGACAAAACTACCAAAGCATTGACCCCCGGCATGAATTACGCTGTGTCCACCAGCGTGGTCAAGCAATATTTGGATAAAATGAATGTCACCCCCACCGAAAGCATTTTTACCGCCAATTTCAGGCAAGGGCTTGAGTACCATACCATGGGCAAACACCATAACCATAAAGCAGTTCCCCTTTTAGAAGAGATCAATGAAACGAACCCGGGATTTCCGGTTGTACAGCACATACTCACCGAAGCCCAAACGCAAGCCGCCGCTAACCCAATCATATTGGGTATACCCACTATGATATTCTTCATCATTGTCGGCGCGGTTTTCGTCGTTATTGTTGCTGTGGTTATCATTATTATCATGTTGAAAAGGAAGAAGAAAAAGGCTTCTGCAAATCAAAACATGGGAGATCTTGACATACCCATGAGCACTATCCCTACGAACAATACTCCCAGCCCTAATGTGTACACGAGAAATACCCCTAATCCCAACATGTATATAAGCACTACCCCTAGCCCTAATATGTATACGAGCTCTGCCCTCAGCATGTTTACAAACATGGATTCTAACAGTTCAGTTCCCGGACAACAGCAGCAAACTATATATAGATATGATCAAACCACAACGGCACATCAAGCCATGGACAATTCAATCCAGCAAACCATTACCACCAATGCCTCCGATCCCTTTTACTGCGATAGATGTGGAGCTGTGTTGCGGCCCCCATCAAAATTCTGCTGCCAGTGCGGAGAAATCACAGCTGCATCGCCACAATCATATTCCGCCAGCTGGCTAGTGCAGTAATAGGTTCCGACAAGACAGTGCTGTCAGCTTGAACAGGTTCCGTCGTCATCCAAATCAGGTTCTCCAGTCCAGCGGCTTCTGTTGGCGATAGACATCCCAATGAAAGACCAAATCCTCATAACAACGACTATCCCCCGTTTCACTCAGATGCCATGCTAGGTCTTCATCGAGATTGGGAAAAAATCTGTCTGCCTTATCATACCTTTGAACGAACTTGGTCACATAGGCTGTGTGGCAATAAGGTAAGAGCTGTCTGTAAACTGTTTCCCCGCCAATCACAAATTTTTTCAGTTCCCCGTAAGTATTCTCATGACGGGCTAACTCCTGAAACATCTCATCCAGAGAAGGACAAATATGGAACCCGTTCATAGTTTCCGCGTTCACAGTTTTTGGCAGGCTCCGGCTTAGAACCAAATTGACTCTCTCCCGCAGGGGCGCCTGCCGGGGCAAGGATTCCATAGTTTCTCTGCCCATGACAACAATGTGTCCCAAGGTCATGGCTTTAAAATAAGCCATATCCTCAGGGATTCTCTTAAGCAGGTTCCCTGCCCTGCCAATCCCCCAGTTTTGATCAACGGATACAATGGCGTACATCAAAATCCCCTTTTTCAAAAATTATTTTCTTACATTCCGTCATATCTGGTTTGCCGGCTAATGCGGGCTACACCCGCAAGTGGTCAGTGATCAGTGCTTAGTGGTCAGTATTGGATTTTCTTATTTTTTATTGACGCTTCGCATCTGTAAGTTGCTAACCTTGTCCGGGATGTCTGCTATTTGCAGCAACAGCCCCTCTTGACCTGCCAGCTCCGTCATTCTGTCAGTGTACCCATTGATGCTGAAGAAAATATACTTTTCTCTGCGGCCCTGCCGATTCCATTCTACCCCCATGGCTTTCTCCCGAAGCTTGTAGTAAATATCAACGTCCATGGGGTCGTTTGTATATTTGCACTCTCCAAAAACAATATCCTTGCCTTCGGAATCAAAGGCCACAATGTCAATCTCGGTGTTTTTGTCCCACCAGCGGCCCACGCGGTTGATTCCTTTCGGCAGCTTGCTGTCCGCGATCAGGTTCCAGACACTTTCCCGGCAGATCTCCTCATAAACATACGCCGTGTGGCGCTCCACTAAGCTTTGACGGATTTTCTCCATAACCACATCTGCGCGCCCCGTTTCAATAAAACTTCGGTTCGGATAAATGAATTGAAACCAAAAGGCCAAGAAATGATCTGTAATCCGGTATAACCCCTTCTTGCTTTTTTCTGGACTGTCTTCTGTCACAGGTACGTCACGCCGCAAAATATCAAGGTCTATGAGAGTTTTCAGATATTTTGGCAGACTGGTCTGTTTGATTTCCATCACGGAAGCAATTTTACCCTGTTTGGAATGGCCCATAGCGACTGCTTTTAATAGGGAAAAGTAGCTTCCAATCTCGCTCACTTCATTTTGCAACAAAAACCACGGTTCTTCATATAAAAGGCTTTGCGTTGTTAAAACGTTATGCGCAATGGCTTCAAAAATATCTGTGGTATCCCGGAATATTTCAATATATTTGGGGACGCCGCCGGTCATGCTGTAAAGCTCTACCAATTCTTTTTGGGACTTATGCGCAAAAAATTCGTCGTAGAAACGGAAAGGAATCTGTTTCAGCTTAATTTGTCCGGTTCGTCGCCCGTACAGCGGACTGGAATAGGCCAGGGTCTGGGATTCCATGAGAGAAATGAGAGAACCGCAAAGGATGACCATAATATTAGCGTCTTTTAATTTGCTGTCCCATATTTTTTGAAAGACAGAAGGAAAAGCTCGGTTGCTTTTACCTAAATACTGAAACTCATCCAACACCACAATCAGCTTACGGTCGGTTCTGAATTTCAAAAGCTCGTCAAATATGATGTACCAGGTATCCACATCCGCGTTTTTCAGCAGTTGGTTCCTGGTAAAGTCACCGACGAGATTTTTGAACTGGTTTCGATTTTCGGTTTCAGACTCTTCGGTGGCTAAAAAGTAGAGCATATTCTTGTGTTCGCCAAATTTTGCCGCCAACGCGGTTTTGCCGATCCGCCTGCGGCCGTATAGGATCACCAGCGACGAGTCACTCCTGGCGTATTCTGTTTCGAGAAACTCTAACTCCGTATGGCGGTTAATGAAAGGCTGCATGGGAATACCTCCCCTTGAAATTATTATACCCAAAATAATAATTATTTCAAGAATAATATCAGGCCGGGCGCCCATTATACTCATTCAAGAATATCAACTCTTGCTGAGCTTTACAGAGCCCCTCAGCCACTTCCCCGGCGGTAAAGCCATAAGCCCCATGAGTCATAGCCAAATGATCTGCGCTGCGGCCATGGAGGTACACAGCCAAACAGGCGGCGTGGAACGATGGGACTCCTTGAGCCAGCCAGGCCAGAAGGCTTCCTGTGAGCACATCCCCCGTTCCCCCGGTTCCCAAGCCGGAGTTTCCGGTGGTGTTGATGGCCAGGGTTCCCAGAGGTGAGGCGATGACAGTATTGGCGCCTTTGAGGACAACCACGGCGTTCCATTCCTGGGCTTTGCGGGTGGCGAGCTCAAGACGGTTAGATTGGACCTCCGCGATGGATACCTGACACAAGCGGGACATCTCACCCGGGTGAGGCGTCAGGATGAGAGGGCGCTTCTCGGGGCCGAGAGCCCGGCGTTCCTCAAGCATATCCATATTTGAGGACAACAGATTCAGAGCGTCCGCATCCAGAATAAGGGGGATATGAGTTTCCCGCAGCAGGCGATGCAGCACTTCCATAAATTCCGGCGGCTGCTTGAGCCCCGGCCCGACGGCGCAGGCTTGGGCATGAGGGAGACGTTCGGCAATAACACTCCAGGCTTGGCTATCCAAGGTATCCCCTGTGTTCAGGGTTTCCCCTGTGTTCAGGGTTTCCCCTGTGTTCATTCCTACACGGCTCTTGTCAAACACTGCCGCTTTTAGCAAGTCTGTGTCTGTAGCAATAAAGGACCCGGCGGGCCATACGGTCGCTTCTACCAGACCCGCGTCCACAAGGGAGGCTATTCCTGGGGGAGAAACAATTTGAACCAACCCGATTCCCGAACGCAAGGCGCCGCAGCCGGCCAGAATAACAGCGCCGCTCATGCCTGTGGAGCCGCCGACAATGAGACCGCAGCCATGGGTTCCTTTGTGACCTCCCCGCGGGCGCTGAGGCAGAAATTCTCTGACCCTGTCAACGGTAAGCAGATGGGTGTGTATATTCTGAGCGTCAATAACATGATCCGGCAGAGAGATTCTATCAACCACAAGCCGTCCTGTATGGGAGGGTCCCTGTTCCAAAACATGACCGATCTTGGGCAGCCCAAAAGTGACTGTGACATGAGCCCGGACAGCCCCTTCAGCGGCCCGGCCCCTTTGTGCGTCAAGACCGCTGGGGATGTCAACAGCTACTATGGTTAACGGTGTTGTGTGCACAGAATTGACACTTTCGGTAAACCGTCTTATCCATGGGGGGAGGTCTCCGGAAAACCCTGTCCCATATAACGCGTCCACCACCGCCGCGCTGCGCCAAAGATCGCAGCAGAATTCCTCAAAAGTTTTATTACAGCGGGTATCAGGTTTGACCTCACGCAGCTTTCCGTTCATTTTTGCATAGAGAGAATAATTATGGAGAGCATCTCCGGCAAGATCTTGGGGATCAGCAAACAGGTAAACTACAGGCGCATATCCTATAATTTGAAGATGCCGGGCGATGGCCAAGCCGTCTCCCCCATTATTGCCTTTACCGGCCAGGATAAGGATGGGAGCCGGATCCCTGATGATCCTGGTGAGTTCACTGACAACGGCCTTGGCCGCGTTTTCCATCAAAACCATGCCGGGGATGCCCCACTCTTCAATAGCACGGCGGTCGATTTCCCGCATCTGCTGAGCGTTGGCAATGTACATAATCAGTTCATTTCCTTTCGGTTTATCTTGTCAGGTATTACGATTCCGCCGCCAGCGGCAGAGCCGCCATTCCAAAAGGTCGATGACCATAAAGAAGGCCACGCCGAGCACCGCCATCACCAAAATCGTCGCATACATTTTGTCATACTCAACGCGTCCCTTGAAATCTATGATCAAAAAACCAAGACCGAGATCGGTAGCATATGTTTCGGCGAGGAAGAGGACGGCCATGGCCATACCTACGCTTTGGCGCAGCATGGTTAAAACATCGGCCAGAGCAGCCGGCCAAAGAACATGAAAATAGGTTTGATGCCGCTTGCCTCCGAGGGCGTAAAAGGAATCCAGCGTCTCGGCAGGGACTTTTTTGACAGCATCCCGGGTAGTCACAACAACCTGAAAGAAGAGGACGAAGACAATGAGGAAAATTTTTGACATATCCCCTAGTCCCAGGAAGAGGATGATGATGGGCATGAAAACGATTTTTGGGATTGGATAGAGCAAATAAACCAGAGGAGAGAGGAAACGCTCAAGCAGAGGTTCGTAGCCAATGGCGAGCCCAAGGGGAACCCCGAGGATGAAGGAGACGAGAATGGAAAGAAAAACCCGGTTAAAGCTCGCCAGGAGATGAGTCTGGAGTCCATGGGTATCAAAGAGTTGGGCCAAAGCCGTCAGAGTCTCTTGGGGTGTTGGGAGCATAGCCTGATTCAGAGACACTGAGGCAATGTACCAGAGGGCAAAGAGGAGAATGAGAGTCACAAGATACGTGAGGGGTTTGGTCAGGATTGCCACTGTCGTGAGTTTGCCCTGAGGTATGGCTTTATTTTGAGGTGTGGGGTTGCCCTGAGGCTTAAGTTTGTTCCGAGTCATAGAGTGATCCGCCTTCCGTTGTCTGCTGCTTTTGCTGTTTCAAGATGATGAGCCATAGTGTTCCTCTCCCGTCAACAGTGTACGCACGCGTCTTGTTTGCCGGAAGAATTCCTCACTGTTCCGATACTCCGGGGATCCGGCCAGAGGATTCAGAATCTCTCCGGCGATCCCAGCCGGCAGGGAAGTTAAGACCAAGATGCGTGTGCCGAGCAGGACAGCTTCTTCAATATTATGTGTGACAAGGACGGTGGTCAGATGACGGTTCTTGTGGATGCTCAGCAGAAGCTTCTGCATAGATTCCCGCGTCAACGCGTCCAAGGATGAGAAAGGCTCGTCCATGAGAAGGAGATCAGGGTTCAAGATCAAAGAGCGGGCCAGAGCGACACGCTGACGCTGACCGCCGCTCAATTGGCCCGGATATCTTTTTTTTGTGCCGCTGATGTGAAGTTCCTCTAAAAGAGTGTCAAGTTGCAGGTGATCAAAGGGGCTTGAGACGTTCATACCTCGGATCTTAAGACCAAGAAGAATATTCTTTTCCACAGTCAGCCAAGGAAAGAGTCCATATTCCTGTAAAATGAAGCCGGTCTCCAAGCGTGGGGAAGTCACATCCCGGCCGTTGATTTGAATCAATCCCCTTGTGGGAGGTCTAAGACCTGCCAGCATATAGAGAAGCGAGCTTTTGCCGCAGCCGGAAGGCCCGATCAGGGCCAGGCATTCGCCAGTCTCTACTTGCAGAGAGAAGTTATCATATACAATTACGGAAGACTTATTTTGGGTATAGATTAGGGCACAGTTTTGACAAGAGATCACAGACTTCACTCCCCCTCGCACCTATTGCGGCAAGAAAGAAGCATCCACAAGGTCTTCATATGTGTAAGGCTGAGGCAGAATGTCCTTTTCCACCATCCACGTCATCACATCGTCATAATTAGACTTAAGCGGCGCTTGCAGAGGGGAGACGGTCGGCATGACATAGGTTTCCGTCACATTGCCCGGAACCTTAACGCGCTCCGTGATCAGGCCGCGGTATTTTTCCGGGTCCGCCATATAGAGTTCACGGGCTTGATCTAAGACAGTCATGAAAGTTTTGATCTCCTCCGGATGCGCTTTAAGGATATCATCAGTCAAAAAAAACACGGTTTGAGAGAGATCCTGTTGAGTATCGTCCATGACACGGACGGCGCCCTGACTGACAGCGTAGGAAGCCAGGGGTTCCGGAAAGACACCGGCATCCAAGGCGCCGGACAGGATCATATTCATGCGTTCCTGAATCGCGTTAACCGTCGTGAGCGTGCAGTCATCAGAGGCAATTCCAGCCGAATCCAAGAGCCGGGTCGTGAGATAATCAATAATGGTATTCCGGGAGATGCCGATATTGGCGCCGGCCAGATCAGCCGGAACCTTGATGCCCGAGCTGGGAGAGGCAATAAACGAAAAAGGTCCTTCCTGGGGCGTGGCGCCGAGGCAGAGACAGAGGATCGAGACGTCGATGCCAGCCTTTTTCCGTAAGGCGACAGTCATAAGGTCGGTGATTTCTCCGTCGATTTTCTTAGCTTGCAGGGCATCGTCCCGTTCCGGGGCGCTGGTAAAATCAATAAACTCAACATCCAGGCCGGCTTGAGCAAAGAGAGTTTCGTGATCAGCAACATAGAAGAGCGTATTGTCGTCAGTGGGGATAAGTCCGATGCGGATCTGGGCTTTGCCGGAATGGGATGGGGCGCTGGCGCCACACCCCCCAACAAGCAGGATGATGAGGCCGGTGAGCAGGCCGGTGAGTAAGAGTGTTCCTAAAGTGCCGGGCCTTAAAGGATTTTTTCGGTGCATGGTGGATCCCCTTTCTTTGTTGTTTTCTTTCCTCTGTGCAGGGCGGCGCTTCCCAAAAAATAAGAGCGTAGAGCAATCTCCTGAAACCCGATCTTTTTCATCAAATGTGCGAGCTCGTTTTTGGTCAGAAATTGCTCTGTGGAGTCATTCAGCCATTTGTATTCTTCTTTGTGACGGGTAAACAGGGAGGCAAATGCCGGCATGATAAATTTAAAGTATACCTTAAAAAAGGGTTTGACCAGCGGGGAATCCGGATAAGAACTGTCCAAACAGTAGAGTGTGCCTTCCGGTTCTAAGATCCGATGCATTTCTCTTAAAACCTGTTCATAATCGGGCACGTTGCGTAAGCCAAAAGAGATGGTCACGCATTGAAAGGACTGATCCTCGAAGGGCAAGGCCATGGCGTTGCCGTGATGAAAGAGGACATTGTTCAGATCCAAGCCGGTTTTTCTGTCTTCCGCTGCCGCCAGCATGTTCTCCGAGAAATCAAGGCCATGGATTGTGGCGTGTGGGTTTTCTTGGGCCAGGCGCAGGGCAATATCTCCTGTGCCGCAGCAAATGTCTAAAACAGAAAGACACTTTTGCGTGGCAATCTGTTTGATAAGATCAGCTTTCCAGCGGCGGTGCATGCGGGAACTGATGATATCGTTCATTTTATCATAATGAGGAGAAATGGTTTGGAAGACGTCATAGACCTTTTTTTCTTTAGAGGAGTTATCATAGGAGTTATCATAGGATTTAGCATCGAATTTATCCAGAAAAAACACCTGCCCATAAGATAATAAGGATATAGCAGCCGTTGACAACAGTCGTCAACAACAGTGTCGTTTGCATAGCCTGACGGCGGTTGCCAGGCGTAAACTCCATGCGCCACAGGCGTTTCAGATAAAAGCCATAGCAGATCAGGAGGGGGAAGATAAGCCAAAAACCGGGGCGAAAGGAGTAAAAAGATATGTGGGCGATGAGAGCGACCTCTAGCAGAAAGCCGAAAAACCAGATTTTGGCGGAGACTTTGTGTCCCAGAAGTATGGGAAGTGTGTGCCGGCCGGCCTCTGTATCCCTGGCAATATCACAGGTGTTGTTGGTGAACAGGATCAAGCCGATGCTGAGGATCAGGGGCAGGCAGTCATAGAGGGTTGCCCAGGAGAGCGCCTGAGCCCCGTTGAAAACATAAAGAGCCGCCATGGGGAGGAGCCCTCCCATCATGACGCCGCTGACGGCTTCACCGAGGGGCAGATAAGAGATGGGATAAGGACCGCCGGAATAAAAATAGACGGTGGCAGCCCCAAGGAACCCGAAGACCAACAGGGGCCAGCCGGCTTGGAAAACTAAATAAAGACCTCCTATGAGGGCAAGACCTAAGAAGACCATGCCAACCTTGAAGGCTGTTTTGGGGTTCATGTGGTTGTAGATGATGGACGCGTCCTTTTTATCGAAAAAATTGTCCTCCCGATCGGTGCCTTTGACAAAATCAAAATAATCATTGAGGGTGTTGACAGCGCTTTGCAGAAGGATGGAGAGAACCAGCAGCAGGGCAAAAGAAAACAGGGAAAAGGTCTGATACACTGTGTAACTTAAAGCGGCCGCCAGGAGGATGGGAAGTATGCCGGCCGGCCATGTCTGAGGCGCCGCGAGTTCTTTGAGTGATTTTGCTGTTAAGGGCTTATATAACGGTTCATAAGGCATCTTGGGTTAACCTCTCTATAGTAACTTACAGACGCGAAGCGTCAACAAAAAACAAGAAAATCCAATACTGACCACTAACCACTAACCACTTGCGGGCGCAGCCCGCGGCAGAGTATCGTGATTACTAGTGTAGTGATTCGGGATGTAAAAGTCAAACGGGATTTGGTATGCCCTTTGGACAAAGCCCCTGAGAAAATAAACAATAATAAAAACAGAAATAAAAAGAAATAATAGTAAAAAAATAGCAAATAAGCCTATTGACAGCCGACAGCTTAAAATGATAGAATGAGATGACAGGTGAATAGTACTTTGTTGACTCAGGGAAAAACCTAAAGGTTCTGTGGGTTTTTAAGGGTGTTTATTTATTCGTTGATATCTTTGTTTTAGGAGATGTGTTCTTCCGGAAAACCACACTATACAGGGATATGATATTTGCAAAGTGACTTTTTGCACCAGAATCCAGAGAGGAGGGTCAACATATATGGCATTAGAAAAAATGTCTTTACAGGATTTGCAGCGCCAACTTTCGCTGGATCGAGCCGACGAATTAAAGCAGCGCATTGTGCCCTATCTCGCCGAGGTTAAGGGCATTCCCACCGGAAAAACGCTGGCGTTGGAATATGCCGAAAAGAGGGAGCGGATTTTAGCCTATTTCGGAGCAACTCTGCAAGATTGGGAGAATTGGCGCTGGCAGATGAGAACTCGGATATCCGATGTTCAGACTCTGGATGCCATTATGGATGGGCCTATGATGTCTTCCGACCCAAAGGCTTATTCCGCTTGGATGGAGCAGATTGCGAAAGTTGGATCAACATATCGTTGGGCTATATCGCCCTATTATTTAAGCCTTATGGATTGGACAAACCCCACGGATCCTATTGCTGTGCAAGGGCTCCCCTCCCTGCCGGAGATTGACAGCGACACAGGGGAAGAGGATCCCATGGGCGAAGCTGTAACGTCTCCGGCCCCCTGCATTACCCGGCGCTACCCCGACCGTTTGATCATCAATGTCACAAATGTCTGCGGTATGTATTGCCGGCACTGTCAAAGGAGACGCAATATTGGCGAAGTGGATGTTCAGAATAGCAGGGAAGATTTGGCTGCGGCTCTTGAGTATGTTCGCGCCAATCCTGAAATCCGTGATGTTCTGATTACCGGCGGCGACGCTTTGATGTTAAGCGATCAGACCCTGGAATGGCTGCTCAGTGAATTGCATGGAATGGAACATGTGGAAATCAAGCGTCTGGGCACCCGCGCTCCTGTGACGCTGCCTCAGCGCGTGACGCCGAAACTGGTGAAGATTTTGGCCAAGTATCCGCCTCTGTATATCAACACTCAGTTCAATCATCCAAAGGAAGTTACCGCGGACGCGAAAAAAGCTGTGGACAGGCTGATATCGGCGGGTGTGGTTATGGGAAACCAGGCTGTGCTGTTAAAAGGAGTTAACGCGGACCCTCATATTATGAAAAAACTTAACCAGGATCTTCTCAAGATCCGTGTGCGTCCATACTATCTTTTTCACGCGAAGCATGTGAAAGGAACGACTCACTTTGTGCCCTCGATACAGGAGGGATTGAACATTATGCGCGAGCTGCGTGGGTTTACCTCCGGGCTGGCTGTGCCGACCTATATTGTCAATGCCCCTAACGGCGGCGGCAAAACCCCTCTCCTGCCTCAATATTTGCTTTCCCTGGATGAGGAGAAGGCTGTTCTGAGGACTTGGGAGGATAAGGTTGTGACGATTGACAACTAAATGTGTAGGACTTTCCTTGCCAACTGTTCCGGTTTTCAAGTTCCTTATCAATGGCGTTCAGCAGTTCCCACTTGGCCAGTGTCCACTCGGGAGCAATCACATCTTTGTATCTGCCATCCCCTGTCAGTCGGTGAATGAGAAAATCCGGCGGCAGGATTTCCAGGATGTCAGCTGTTAAGGTGACATACTCGTGACGGCTGAGCAGGCACCATGCTTGATGTTCAGTATTTCTTTCCCATTGTGTATCGTATAACCGGGCCAGTGGTGATCCCTTCACAATATAAAGGGAGTGGATTTTAACGCCCTGCAGCGGGAGGGCCGCAACTTGGCGGCCTGTTTCCATCATCTGATCGCGGCTTTCCCACGGCAACCCTAAGATGATGTGGGCACAGACGGGGATACGGCGTGCGTTTAAGTGTTCGAGGGCGTCGGTGAAACGGGCGAAATCATGACCTCTGTTCATAATTTTGAGGCTGGTATTGTGCACGGACTGCAAACCCAGTTCAATCCAAAGGGGCTTGAGTTCTTCCTGTGTCAGAACATGCAGTATATCATCCCCGAGGCAATCAGGCCGCGTGGACAAAACGGTCCCAACTACATCGGGCAGGAGCTGGGTTTGGCGCAAGAGGTCTGCCAGTCTGTCCGGATCCCCATAGGTGGAGGTATAGGATTGGAAATAAGCGATATATCGGGCGCGAGGCCATTTTTTTAAGGTGCGCTGCCGTACGGTGTCAAATTGTTCGGAGATACTGTGACGGGCATCGCCAGCAAAATCCCCTGATCCGTGGGGACTGCAGAAAAGACATCCTTCTGTGCCGAGGCTGCCGTCACGATTGGGGCAGGAATGCCCGGCGTCCAAGCCGACCTTGACAATTTTGCCGCCGAATTGGCGGCGCAGCGCCGGGGCTAAGGCGTTGTAGCGTTTGTTCCCCCATAGGGTGCAGGTCTTCTCCATCTGTACCTCAAGCGTCCTTGTGGCCGGCGCCGGTTTTTTGACAGGTTTCATAGGGCAGACTCAATACATGACCCAGCAAGTATATACCACACCCACCAGCATCCACTGTCCGTCAACTTCTTCAAATACCAAATTCAGAGCAGCCCAGTCAATTAATATCTCTTCTGTACCTGGAAACTGATAGACAACACGATGTGGCAGCTTGTGCAAATCATTGTGCTTGTCAGCACAATCAAGGCTGCTAAAGCTACTGGTAAGGGGCTCTTTTTCATATGCCCACCTCGAAAAGGAGATTAATAATTTCGATCATTTTACCATAATAGAATGATATATGCAAATTGATCAAGAAATCAGCCAGACAACGCTTGACTCCTGACTTCTGTCTGGGCGCACCAATTAATTGTTGTAGCAATATATGGAATAAACTTATTAGACTCACGTATGAAGGCCACACAGAGCAGGCGAACATTTATAAGCAGCGACTTTGCGAAGGGATTG
>WRII01000062.1 GCA_009782825.1 Peptococcaceae bacterium | reverse complement strand
CCTTTAAACAGTAAAAATACACGCCTGTCTCGAGAAGATTTCGCTATATTTCATGATGATTTCTGTACCCTGGTATCATCTCCTCCCCGAGGGCTGTAATTGACTCTTTTTTCAACACGCCCTAAAGCAGAAATGCCGTTATAATATAGACTGATTAGCATTACCACCTTCTTAATCTTACAACAATTTATTAATTTTGCAACTAAAAACCCATCAGTATATCCATACTAATTATAGGATTAGGTGCTATTTCAACACCTAATCCTATAATTCATCATCCTAATGTTGTTTATTATTTTACGGATTCTTAGAGTTATAATATTCCCAGACAGGATATTGACTCGTATTGTAATAATACGAGCTATGAATAGTCCCTTGAGGACACTTTGCGCTTGTATTCGATGTGTAGGTATTCGCATAATCCCTTGCTTTAAAGCGATCATACCCATAGGAATTAGTTGTAGTATAATTTATCGTGAGTTTTGGCGCAAGCGTCGAGCTTCCTTCACCAGATACAACGCTGGCACTGACCATCACATTTTCGGGGTACGAAGACCACCCGTTCTTTGAAAATCCTTGCGGCAGCAGGCCGCGCCATGCTATACTGAAAACAAAAACGGATGTGAGGAATCCTGATGCCATACAATAATAATAAGAATAACAACAACAACATTATTATTCCGGAACTGCTGCCACCATACGAAGACGGAATCTTCAAATCATTGCTGACACATCCAGAAGCGAAGCCCGTCCTGCGCGATGTGGTTGAAAGCTACCTATAAATATCCGGTCGTGAATGTCGAAGTTCGAAACGTCGAACTGGCCATTTCAGATATCAACGAAAAACGGGAACGATTCGATGTCAACTGTACAATAGACGACGGCAGTCAGCTCGATGTGGAAATGCAATCCGATGCCATGACGGGAGACAGCTTACAAACAAACCATAAAATCGTTAAGAGCAGAGCCATATACCATCTCTGCGATCTGCACTCAGGACAGGAAGGCCGCGGCATTCGCTACGACAAGCTGCTCAGAAGCTTTCAGATGACACTCTGCGGCTACACCGTGTTTCCCAAGCGCGAAGACTTCATCAGCAGGTACAGTTTCCGGGATGAGAACGGACGGGAACTCTCAGACGCAGTCGGAATTATCTTTGTAGAATTAACCAAGCTAAGCAAAGTGATCAAAAAGCCGGTAGAAACCATGACAGGCGAAGAACTCTGGAGCGTGTTCTTTGCGTATGGGTCCGACCCAAAATACAGGGAACTGTTGAACAAACTCACAGCCGTCAGGGGGGAAATCAAAATGGCTAAAGACCTGCTTCAAACCATCAGCAAAGACGAAATCGAAAGGGCCCATTTCCGTTCCCGCCGCATGTTCCGCATGGATATGGAACACAACCTTATTGCCGCACGGGATGAAGGGCATGCTGAGGGGCGTGCTGAAGGGCGTGCTGAGGGGCATGCTGAGGGGCATGCTAAAGGGCGTGCTGAAGGGGTGATTGCCGTAGCCAGAAATATGCTGAAACGCAACAGATCGATCGATGACGACGAAATGGAAGAATTGCTCAACGCGAAAAAAGGTGGCTGAGCCTCATCATGATCTCCCTATCGGCCTATCCTCCCTTTCGGAACGTAGCAAAGAATGTATTGGCGATGGAAACGCTTTCCATGGCGTCCCGGGCGTAATGCTCGGCGCCGACGAATTCGGTGTAGTCTTTGTTTAAGACGGCCCCGCCGACCATGAAGGTGCAAGGGAGCTCTGCGGCACGGACGGCGGCGATGGTTTCTTTCATGCTTTTGAGGGTGGTGGTCATCAGGGCGCTGAGGCCGATCAGGGGAGTGTTGTGTTCCCGGGCGGCGGCGACTACTGTTTCGGCGGGGACGTCCTTGCCCAGGTCAACAATGTCGTAGCCGTAGTTTTCCAGGAGCATACGGACGATATTTTTTCCTATGTCGTGAATATCGCCGTGGACTGTGGCGAGAAGGATTTTTCCTTTTGCAGGGCGTTCTTCGCCGCTGGCTTGCATATGGTCGCGGATAACGGCGAAGCCGTTTTGGACGGCTTGGGCGGACATCATCAGCTGGGGGAGAAAGATTTCACTGGCTTCAAAACGTTTGCCGACTTGGTTGAGAGCGGGGATGAATTCTTGGTCAATGATATCCAGGGGCGGTGTGTTTTGCAGCAGGGTTTTGACTTTGTCCGCGGCTTCGTCCCGGCGTCCTTGGGTGATGATTTGGGCGAGAGAAGAGGATGGGTGAGGGGGAGTCGTTGTTTCTGTTGAGGCATAGGTGCTGATATAGGCGACGGCGTCTTTGTCTTCGTTGTTGAGTACGCGGTAGGTGTCGAGGACTTCGCGGCAGCGGGGGGAGAGGGGGTTGATGATAGCGGCGTCCAGGCCGGCGCCGAGGGCTGCGGCGAGAAAGGTGGCGTTGATGGCGTCGCGGTTGGGCAGGCCGAAGGAGACGTTGCTGATGCCCAGGACGGTTTTGAGGGTGAGATGGGATTTGACGAGACGAATGGCTTTCAGGGTTTCTTGGACTTGGGCTTGTTGGGCGGAGGCAGTGAGAACGAGGCAATCGATGAGGAGGTTTTCTGCGGGGATCCCGTAGGAGACGGCGGTGTCCCGGAGGCGCCGGGCGATGTCGAGGCGGCCCTGGGCTGTGGGGGGGATGCCTTGTTCGTCCAGGGTGAGGCCGATGACGAGGGCGCCGTATTTTTTGACGAGGGGGAAGATGCGGGCCATGGAGTCTTGTTTACCGTTGACGGAATTGATAATGGGTTTGCCGTTGTAGAGGCGCAGGGCGGCTTCGAGGGCGGCGGGGTCGGCGCTGTCGATTTGCAGAGGGGCCGGTGTGATGTTTTGGACGGTACGGATGAGGGTGACCAGGGCGGCGGGTTCGTCGATGTCGGGGAGGCCGGCGTTAACGTCAAGGATCTGGGCGCCGGCGTGGATTTGGGACAGGGCTTCGGCGATGAGGTAGGTGGTGTCGTTTTGACGCAGAGCGTGCTGCATTTTTTTCTTGCCGGTGGGGTTGAGGCGTTCGCCGATGACGGTGGTGGCGCCGTCCAGGATGACTGTTTGGGTTCCGGAGGTGCAGGCGGTTGGGATGTGAGATGTGGGATGTATGGGTGTTATAGAGCTGATGTGCCGGCGTAATTCCCGGATATATTCGGGAGTGGTGCCGCAGCAGCCGCCGACGATACGGACGCCTTTGCGCATCATTTCGGCGATGTGGGCGGCGTAATCCTGGGGGCTGAGGGTGTAGAGGGGTTGGGTTGCGTGAACTGTTGGCATGCCGGCGTTGGCTTGCACGATGATAGGAAGGCGGGAATAGGTGAGGAGGGTATCGACGATGCCTGTCAGGGAGGCGGGGCCGACGGAGCAGTTGACGCCCAAGGCGTCTACGTTGAGCCCTTGCAGGATTATGGCGGCTGTGAGGGGATCGCATCCTACAAAGGTGCGCTCGTTTTCCTGGAATGTCATGGAACAGATGACAGGCACAGAGGTGTTTTCCTTGGCGGCGAGGATGGCGGCTTTGGCTTCGTAGGGGTCGGAGAGGGTTTCGATGAGGATAAGGTCAGCTCCGGCGCTGACGCCGGCAATCATCTGGCGGCGGAAGATGTCATAGGCTTGTTGGAAGGTGACGGTTCCCATAGGTTCCATGAGCTGCCCGAGGGGCCCTATGCCCAAGGCGACATAGGAGGATCCGGAGGCCCGGGCGCAATGGACGGCGGCGTTGATGAGGGGCTCGACTTTGTGATCTTGGCCGAGTTTTAATTCGTTGGCTTGGAAGGTGTTGGTGGTGATGATGTCGGCGCCGGCACGCACGTATTCCCGGTGGATGCCGGTTATTTTGTCCGGGTCGCTGAGGTTCAGGAGTTCGGGGAGTTCGCCGGGAATGAGGCCGCGCTGCTGCAACATGGTGCCCATGGCTCCGTCGAAGAGGAGGATTTTTTGTTGAGTGAGTGCTTTTAGGTTTAACATGCGGGATCTCCTTTTTCTTGTCATAGTTGGCGATTTTACTGCGAATGGTTAACAAACGTGATTGCCGTATAAGAAATATGGTGTATGCTTTATAAAGCATACACAGAAAATAGGATCATATCAAATCAATGTGCAGAACCCGTACCCGTGACGGCGGCAAAGCTTGTGATGAGAATGTATGAGATGGAGGGAATCAATTGAAAAATAAAGAGGCGAGAACTCTCAGGCTCGAAAAAGTGCGCCAGAGCATGGAGCAAGAGGCCTTGGACATCGTGCTCGTCTGTTCGCCGGACAATATTTTTTATCTGAGCGGATTTGTGGGTACGGAAGGGGTTGTGGTGGTGACACAGGAAGAGGCGTGCCTGCTTGTGGATTTTCGCTATATGGAGCAGGCTCAGCTTCAAGCGCCCGGATGGGAGCGGGTTCAGCTCAAACATTTCCGCGGCGAATGTGTTGTGGACTGTTTGCGGGAAAAGGGGTGGCTTCACCAAGGGAAGGGGATGTTCCCGCCGGGGAGGAACCGGCAGGGGAATGGCAGGGTGCGTGTGGGCCTGGAGGAGGATTTTTTGAGTTGGAGCTCGTATACTCACTACAAGGGGCTGCTCAAAGAATGTGACATGGTGGGGTTTTCTCAGGCATTGGCCCGGCAAAGACAGATTAAGGACGCTGCGGAGAGTGCCCTTATACAGCAGGCGGCGGAATTGACAGACCGGGGGTTTACCCATATCCTGCGGGAGATCCAGCCAGGGAGAACGGAGCGTGAGATCGCGCTGGCTTTGGAATTTGCTTTGCGGGATTGGGGAGCGGACGGATGTTCTTTCAGCTTTATTGTGGCTTCGGGTCCGCGTGCGTCTATGCCTCATGCCGCGACATCGTCGCGGGTTTTGGCCCGCGGTGATCTGGTGCTGCTGGATTTTGGTATTTGCTATGCCGGGTACTGTTCGGATATAACCCGGACAGTGTGTTTGGGTGAGCCGACGGCTCGACAGCAAGAGGTCTATGATGTGGTGCGGGAGGCTCAAGAGACGGGGCTTCGTGCCCTGCGGGCCGGCAAAACCGGCCGGGAGGTGGATGCTTGTGCGCGGACAGTTATTGAGGAAGCGGGTTATGGCTCTTGCTTTGGACATGGTCTCGGGCATGGGGTCGGCATATCTGTGCATGAAGGGCCGTGCCTCAACATGCGGGATGAGACGTGTCTGGCGCCGGGCATGATCCTGACGGTTGAGCCGGGGATTTACATTCCGGATTGGGGGGGCGTCCGTATTGAAGATATGGCCCTGGTGACAGAAAATGAAGCCCGGGTCTTGACACAGAGCCCGAAGCAGTTCATTATTATTGAGTAACAGTCTGAGTTCTGCGCAAGAAAGGGTTGCGCATACATACTTATTTCAGGAGGGCGCTATGATTTCATCGAATGATTTTAAAACGGGAATGACCATTGAACTGGACGGAGATGTTTATCAAATTGTTGAATTCCAACATGTGAAGCCGGGGAAAGGGGCCGCTTTTGTCCGCACGAAAATTCGCAATGTCAAAAGTGGCGGTGTCATAGAGAAGAAGTTCAACGCGGGGGAACGAGTGTCGCCGGCCCGTTTGGATCGCCGTGAAATGCAGTATTTGTATAAAGAGGAAGATGGTCTCTATGTCATGATGGACAATGAAAATTACGAACAGCGAACCTTGACGGATATGCAGATCGGGGAATCGGTCAAATGGCTGAAGGAGAATATGAACCTGGGTGTACTCCTCTATAATAACGATGTAATTGGGGTGGATATGCCCACTACGGTACACTTGCGTGTGGCGGAAACAGAACCCGGAATCAAAGGGGATACGGCAACAGGGGGAACAAAGGCGGCGGTGATGGAAACCGGAGCCTCTGTCCAAGTGCCGTTTTTTATCAATGAAGGGGATATGCTGATTATTGATACGCGGACAGGGAGCTATGTGTCGCGGGCTTAGGGATGGATTTGGTGGCGGAACTTGTCACGCCTCGAACAAAGGGCAAGCAGAGGGGACGAACATTTATAAGCGGCGACTTTGCTGAGGAAATTCCTGAGCTACGCAGCGCGTGTTCAGAAATTTCTCAGCATGGAGCGCGTTAAATGTTCGTCCCCTCTGCTTGCCCGCCTTAGTTTTTGGCGATCCAATCCAGCACAGTTTTGGCGGTTTGCTCCTGGTTGGAGCCAGAGAGAAGGAGTGTTCCTGAGGCGGCTTCTCCACCGACTTTAAAGACGCGTGCTGCCGGATATTTGCTGGCGTTCCACCCGTCATAGGGCATTCCGGGACAGGCGAGATAGGTCATCAGATGCTGCGAAATCCAAGAGTCATGATCTTGGGACCATAAAACGAGGTTTGCGGCCATAGCGGTGTTTGTGAATTTATTAAAATCAAATACAGCAGCGGGATCAATAAGGTTTCTGTTGTAGGCCCAGTCGCTGCTTTCTACTTCCAGATGAAGGTGGCTGCCGGTGGAGTTTCCGGTGCTCCCTTCGGTTCCAATGGTGTGTCCTATGGAGATAGTTTGTTTTGCGCTCACATTTATCTGGCTCAAATGAGCGTAGAAGAATGTCCAGCCTGTACTTGTCTCTTTGAGAATGATATAGTGGCCGTAGCTTTTGTCATTGTATACTGTGGCAGCTACAACACCGTTGATGCTGGAGACGATGGTTTTGTCAGTTTGCCCGACAAGGTCGATGCCTGTGTGTTTTCCTGCTGCGTAATTGCCGGGCGCCCCAAATCTCTGGGTGATGATTACAGGGCCTTTTGTATAGGGGCTTCTGTACATTATGGCGACT
The DNA here is from genome assembly GCA_009782825.1 of Peptococcaceae bacterium. GTDB lineage: Bacteria > Bacillota > Desulfitobacteriia > Desulfitobacteriales > Syntrophobotulaceae > WRJI01. The sequence continues at coordinate 10,113 of WRII01000062.1, read as the reverse complement.
CACTCCCTTTCTCGGTTTCAGTCGGGCTCCCCTGTGTGTCAGGGTATGAGATTCTCGTAGCTGCAAGTAGGATTCCGCTCACGATGCTTACTATATATTATACTTTACAAAACCATAGGATATCAATACAAATAATTGTTTGGAGTATGTATCTTCCTGGCTGTGTTCCCGGCTGTTTTTCTGTGGAGGCGGGTCATGTATAAAACAGCTTTTCAAGCAAAGGCTATGACAGTATATTGAGTTATGAGTTATGTTATGTGTGGAGGTGGTCGAATGGCGAAGGATTCCCAGATTGATCCTCAAGAAGTCAGACATCAAAAGGCAAAAGGGGGGCCGACGGTGGCCTCAAGTGAGCTTGATGGGGAGAGCCGGAATACAAAGAAACAATCAGGGAACCGGCATAAACCGGGGGATGATAAGAAGTGAGCCCCAGAGTGGGCTTCTAAACCACAACATCAAATATACGTTTGCCCTCCAAGCTGACCCACTCCGCGCCCAATTGCTTATTTTGGCCCTTGCGGAAATCAAATGTGAGCAGATAGCCTATATGGGCATTCTTGCTTGCCATGTAGCCAAGCAGCTGTTGATACGCCTCTTGCTTATATTTTTCGCCGTGCCAGAGCTTAAGCTCGATAATGAATTGCTCCTGCCCAAAGTCAACCACGATGTCCATGCGCCGCAAGTCTGTAAACTGGCTTTCTATATGGTAGAATCCCTGTCCGTTGATTAGAGGCTTCAGGTATGACAGGAATAAGAGACGCCCATGCCGCTCAAAAAATTTCGTATCGTGTTCGCTGAACAGTTCGGCGTAGTGTTCGGCAAACTTGCGCAGGCATAGTTCCATATCGAATTGCTCATTTTGTACAACATCATACTGTAAAGTTCCTGTAATCTGCTTATCCGGATTAGAACGAGATTCCTTTGATACGTAATAGTTTGCCATTCTCACCTCAAAGATTTTATTGGCTATGGCCACTTTTCCATGATTGTTTTTCAGGAACCCAAATGTAACTCCAAGCTCTATAAATGGATCATCAATAACATAGTTTCTTTGTTCCCCTAAAATGAGCACAGAGTAAACCAATTGATATAACTCACTATAGGCTTCCAAATTCTTGAATATGTCGTCAAAGAGAGTATTTTTCTCTTCAAGAACGACTTTAACAGCCTGTTGGATTCCGCCAAGGGTCCAGTTTTTACCCAATTCTTCGTCTAGACATTGGCATATTCTTGATACCAGAAACGGGTAGCCGCTTGTGTAGATGCAAATTTCTTCCGCTATAGCCGTAATGTCCATGCCTGTATGGTGGTCTGATTCATATTCCAGGAGCATGGCGGCAGTTTCAGTTGGGCTGAACGACATATCAACCTTAAAGCTGACAGCTATATTCCATGGAGAATTGTACAGCTTATGTTCGTTAGACGCAGGTTCGTAGGACCCCTCGTTTATCATCTTAAGTTTGATGTTTTTTATGTCATAGACACCCGCAAGGATCACACTATGGAAGGTGTCTTTCGCATTCCTTCTTGCCAAAAACTTGTCGCGCAGGATGCCAAGAAAATGTATAAATACTCGATTGTTGCTTGTTTTATCGACCTCATCAATTATTAAAACAACTTTTTTGCCTTTGCACATTTTCGTTATGTGAGTGCTCAAATCTGCGAAAGTTATGATACGGCTATCCAAGCAGCTTTCTCGATAGGCATCCGGAACATCTGTAAATTCCAAAGCTTCGTGAATGAGTTTTATGAAAGCTTGACAAAAGGCTTTTGGCGACTCAAAGCTCTCATCACCAACACCCTCAAAACTTATAAAGATCACAAGATAGTCATCCTTCAGCGTTTTCTCAAGACATACCAACGTTGTCGTTTTTCCATACTGTCGGGCGCGATTAATGGTGAAATAGCTGCGGTTGTCCACCAAGTGTCTGATCTGCTCTATCTTACAGCTTATTTTTGCCATATAATGTTCTTCAGGTAAGCACAACCCGGTCACATTGAATTTACGCATGTAGTATCAAACCTTCTACCTTCCTGATAGTCGAAGCTCAGATTAAGTCTAGTATACTATAGCTTTCAGACAATGCCAAACGGGCAGCACCCTAATGCGGGCTTTGCCCGCAAGTGGTCAGCGATCAGTGGTTAGTGGCTTGCAGAATACACATATACATCAAACAGGTAACGAAATTGTAAGTGTCGTTCCATGATCCTTTTGGCTCTGTAAAGATATTTTTCCGCCGTTAATGTTGACGATATGCTTTACAATGGACAGTCCCAACCCGGTACCCCCGACTTTTTTATTTCTGCCGTAGTCCACTCTGAAGAAACGTTCAAACACCCGTGTCTGATATTCCGGAGGAATCCCGATACCGGTATCTTTCACAGTAAGAACAACATTCTGAGTGTCTGCTTTAAGGGAAATGTCCACCTTACCATCCGGTTTATTATATTTAACGGCGTTTTCAATCAGATTGACGCAAAGCTCGTATATCTGCCGCTTGTTCGCCTGGTAGACAACATCATCCAAGTCCATGTTGATTTCAATAGCCGTATCATCCTTGAGAGGGGATATAGAATTAACGGCGTCTTTGATAACGTCGCCATAATTAAACTCGGTGCATTCCGTTTCCGTGCTGTTTGATTCGAGCTTTGAGATAGTCAGAATATCACAAATCAGCTCCGACATCCTTTGGGCTTCTGTTTCGATCCGGCTCATAATGGCCTTTTTTTCATCCTCGCCTTTAACCATATCTTTGTTGAGCATTTCAGCAAAGCCGAGGAGTGATGTGATGGGTGTTTTTAATTCGTGTGACGCGTTGGAGAAGAACTCACGTTTTTGCAGTTCAAGATGCCTTTCGGTCGTCATATCAACAATCATCATAGTCGCGCCTTGCTCACTCGCCGCTGTTTTCGAGGGTGAAATGTAAACATTCGTAATCAAGCCCTGTTTGAGTTCTATGTCAAACGCAACCGACTGTCCAGTGTCAATTGCCGATTGCAGAGCGTTATTAATTGCCTGATTACGGGTGAGACTGTAGATGTTCTCAAGCTTGGTATGGCTCTCACAGGAGAAAAATTCACGGGCGCTGTTATTGCACAACAGGATATTCTTTTTGCTGTCTACAAGGACAAAGCCCTCGGCCATATTCGAAAGAATATAATCCACCTTTCCACGCTCGTCTTGCAGATCTATATTAGACTCGGTTATTTTGCGTAAGAGTTCTTGTAAAGTTTGCATGACCTTGTCAATTTCATAATATGAGGAGTTAGATTCTGACAGCTTATCATATTCATGCGCCGATAAGGCGTCCACCATATTTTCAAGAGGTTTCGTAACCGTTTTTGTCAATCTGGCCGCTAAAACAAGTGACAGGATAAGCGCAATGCCTATCGCGGCAAGAATGGCAGGAAGCTGCACAGCCAGATTATGAAAGAGTCCCGAATACCTGTGCGCAAGTCTTAAAATAGTGCCGTCGTCGGTTTTAATAGTGGCATACATAAACCTTTCACCCAGCGTGTCGCTCAACCTTATGGCAATGGTTACACCGCTGCTTCTCGCGTATTTGACTTCTTCGCGGTCAGAGTGGTTTTCCATAAGGCCGGCGCCTGTTTCCGAATCTGCAAGTACCGTGCCGTCAGGGGCGATGAGGGTAATGCGGTTGCTGCCGGCCGTTCTTGAGAGAGCCGAAACATCAGTATCATATTTGTAATTCTCCGCCGTGGATATAGTCAGCTTGGTCAGCCACTCCTTTGTTTGATTCTGGGTGTACACGGCGTAAATGATCGCGGAAATCAAACTGCACATCAAAACCGCCACCAGCGTTATCCCCATGAGCCTTAAATAAATTGCTTTTTTCATAAGCTATTCTCCAATGAACCTATACCCAACATTCCGAACGGTTTTGATATATTTGGGATGATCCGCGTCGTCCCCGAGTTTTTGCCGCAGAGTCCGGATATGCATGTCTAATGTACGGGACTCCCCCAAGAAATCAAATCCCCAAATCGCACTTATAAGCTCCTCGCGGGGAACGATCCTGCCGTGTTCCCGGATCAGCATACATAGCAGTTCGTACTCTTTAAAAGTCAAGTCGATAGGTTTGCTGCTCTGTACGACCTCGCGTGTATTATTGTTTATATGCAGATCAGAGATTTTTATGTCTTCCGAAGACGGGGAACCCTCTTGCCCGGTACGTCTGAACAGGGAACGGATACGTGCGCCGAGTTCCATAATGCTGAACGGCTTTGCGATATAATCGTCTGCCCCGCAGTCAAGTCCGGTCACCTTATCAAGCTCGGTGTCTTTTGCCGTAAGCATAACAATCGGTATTTTTTGAGTTTGGGAGCTGCTTCTGAGCTCCTTTGTCGCGTCCAGGCCGTTCATTCCCGGCAGCATAATATCAAAGATAATCATATCCGGCGGCGTAGTGTAAATGGTGGCAAGGGCATCCTCTGCGTTATCAAAGGCCGTGACCTCATAGGTAAGAGAGGTCAGAGCGATCTTAAGCATTTCGCGGATGTTATCATCGTCCTCAATAATATAAATCTTTTTATTCACATTATCTCCTCGCTAAAAGATCAATGTATTTTTATGTTCTCCTGTCTGAGAAAAATGAACCCATTCGCAGATGTTGACAGCGTGATCGGCAATACGTTCAAGATACTTCGCGATTAACAGAAAGTCAATAGCATTATCCATATTCTGCGGCTGATCTTTGAAGATTTCAACAAGCTCGTGCTTGATAAGGTTAAAATACTCGTCTACGATGTCGTCTTTCGCTTCCGTTGCGTGTGCCAACGGGAGGTCGTAATTAACATAAGCTGTAACCGCGTTGCGTACCATTTCAATAGCTACCGCAGACATCTGCGGAATGTGGATTGAATCTGCAAAAGTATTTTCATCCGTTATTCTGATAACCAGTTCCGCGATGTCTACTGCGTGATCTCCAATGCGTTCCATGTCGGTAATCATTTTCAAGGCTGTAGTGATTTTCCTTAAATCAGACGCGATAGGCTGCTCACGGACGATAAGCCACAGACATCTGGATTCGATCCTTTTTTCCATATCGTTTGCTTGTTTGTCGTTTTCAATAATGGTTTTGCAAAGATCCAAATCATTATTCTTAAAAGCCTTGATAGAATCATCAATAGCCGTTTCCACAAAGCTGCCCATTTCAATGAGTTCAAGATGAAGCCGATCCATTTCCTTTTCGAATTTGGTGCGTACCATTAGGGGCCTCCTTGTCATTTTACATATTAATTAAATGGTGTTTACCCGAAGCGTCCAGTGATATAATCTTCGGTGCGTTTATCCTGCGGGCTGGAAAAGATGGTTTCTGTCTTATGATTCTCAATCAGCTCTCCCAGCAGAAAAAAGGCTGTATCGTCCGAAATGCGCGCCGCCTGTTGCATATTGTGGGTGACGATGACGATACTGTAGTTCTTCTTCAACTCGGCAATGAGTTCCTCTATTTTGGTGGTAGAGATGGGATCAAGGGCAGATGTGGGTTCATCCATCAAGAGCACATCCGGCTGTGTTGCCAACGCTCTCGCGATACAAAGTCGTTGCTGCTGCCCGCCCGACAGGCTGAGGGCGGATTTCTTCATTCTATCCTTAACTTCGTCCCAAATCGCCGCTCCCTTTAAGCTCTTTTCAACAATTTCGTCAAGTTCTATGCGTTTCTTGACGCCGTGCATGCGGGGGCCATAGGTGATATTATCGTATATACTCATGGGGAACGGATTAGGCGACTGGAACACCATGCCCACTTTTTTTCGCAGGATGGTCACATCAACTCCTTTTCCGTAAACATTTTCATTGTCGAGAAAGACGTCGCCTGTAATTTTAACTCCGTCTATCGTATCATTCATACGATTCAGAGTCTTTAAATATGTGGATTTCCCGCAGCCGGACGGCCCGATCAAGGCTGTGACATTATGGCTTTGTATGTCCAGGTTAACGTCTTTCAGCGCATGGACGTCGCCATAAAACAAATCAAGGTTTTTCGTATGAATTTTAACTTTATTTTGAGTTTCAACTTCATTCATTGAGTATTTAACCTCCCTGCGATAAAACGCGTCAGCAAATTCAAAAGAATGACAATGAGAATCAGCACCGCCGCGATTCCAAACGCGGTTTCGTTATCCCCCCGCGAGTAGGCGTACCGGTAAAGCTCTACGGAAAGGGTTGACCCCGAGCTTGACAACTGGTCCCATAGGCTGCCTTTGGGCATATACATGGCGCTCCCCCCGGCGGTGAGAAGAAGGGCGGCGCTTTCGCTCACCATACGCCCGATGGAAAGAATAATGCCTGTCAATATCCCTTTTAATGAAGAGGGAAGAAGTATCGTCCTCACCATATACCATTTTGTTGCCCCCATGCCGAGGGCCCCTTCACGGTAGGATACAGGCACAGATTTCAAGGCTTCCTGCGTTGTTCTAATCATAATGGGCAGCACCATGATGGTCAGGGTGAGTATGCCGGCTATCAACGAAACCTTAAAGCCGAAAAGCAGGCAGAAGACCACATATCCAAACACGCCGTACAGAATTGACGGAACGCCGGAAAGGGTTTCAGTGGCAAATTCGATGGCACTGACAAGCCGTTTGTTTTTGGCGTATTCATTAAGATAAATCGCACCGCCGACACCGATGGGAATACAACAGAGCAACGTGAAAAAGATGATATAAAGTGTGTTGACAATGCTTGGAAAAATACCGATGGTCTGCTGGATCGGGTTCGGTGCGCTGGTCAGGAAAGAGAGTGATAGGGCGGGCAGCCCTCTTATTAAAATAATCGCAATAAAATAGATAACTAACGCAAGAACACACCCGGACAGCAGATAAATGACAGAATAGAACAGTTTCTCAAAGGGGCGCTTTTTTCTGTCGGTGATTGCGACGTCATTTGAAAGTTTGTCACTCATTCAGTTTACCGCCTTTTTCAAAACCATGTTCAGGACAATGTTAATCACCATAATAAAAATGAAAAGAACAAGACCGATCCCATATAAGGCTTCCCGGTGCAATCCGCTTGAATAGGCCCACTCAATTGGAATGGAAGCTGTCAACAAGCGGGCGGGTTTTAAAAATTCCGGCATAATCGCAGCGTTGCCGGCAACCATAATAACCGCCATGGCTTCTCCTATCGCGCGTCCGACCCCCAACACCATTCCGGCAACGATGCCGCTTTTAGCAGCAGGAACGGTAGCCCTGAAAATGCTTTGCAGTTTGGTTGATCCGAGAGCGAGAGACGCATCTTCATATTGCTGTGGGACAGCCCGGATCGCCGTTTCGGACACGCTGATAATCGTTGGCAGAATCATGATAATCAAGATGATAATCGCGGACAAGAGACAGCCGCTTGTCGGCAGGCCGAGCGAGGTCTGAAGCTCGAAAATCAGCGGGACAATCAAAATCGCGCCCAACAGTCCATACACGACAGAGGGAATCCCGGCCAGGAGGTCAATCAGAGTTCGCAATATGGATGAAAGTCGGCCGGGTATTAATTTTGAAAGAAAAACGGCAACTAAAATACCCAAGGGTAAAGCGACAAGAATTGCAGAAAAAGTTGCGATGATGGATGAAAGAATCATGGGAGCAATCCCGAACTCTGAATTTTCAGGATCCCACACCTGACCGAATAAGAATTCAAAAACTCCGATTTTTTGGATGGCAGGCCAGCCGGAAATAATCATATATACAGTCATGCAGATAACACAAATCACTGCGGCAAGACCGCAGATGAGAAAAATAATATTCATGATTCTTTCGACAGTGGATTTTGACTTGTTCCTGCCAGTGGTTAAACCCATTTGTTCCATTATACATCTCCATCTTTTCATATAGGCGGGGACTGTGGCAAAACGAATAATTTTGCAACAGTAGGCAAATTTATTCGTTTTGCGCAGTGATTTGTCCCGCAAGACACTTTTTTATTTTATTCGGAGCAGTTTGTTATCAGCCACAATGTCCTGGCCTGCCTTGCTCATAACGAAATCCACAAATGCCTGCGCCGCTGGGGATAGCGTTGCGCCTGTTTTTGTCAGCAGGAAAAACTCTCTTTTCAGTGTATAGGTACCGTCTTTGAGTGTAGCTTCAGAGATTTCAACACCTTCGTATTTAACAGTATTGACCTTCGAGTCGTCCACATCAGAGTAGGACATATATCCGATGGCGTTCGGGTTCGAAGAAACTTGTGTCTGAATCGCGCCTGTATTGTCGGCGACACTTGCGGAAGAGATGATGTCGCTGCCACCTTTTTCAAGACCGATGATCTCTGCAAATGCGTCTCTTGTGCCGGAACCGGGTTCTCTGGTTATGACTGTAATTGCCACATCATTGCCGCCGACCTCTTTCCAGTTGGTTATGGCGCCTGTGTAAATATCCTTGAGCTGCTTTTGGGTAAGGTCTTGAACGTCGTTCCCTGTGTTGATGACAATCGCGATTCCGTCAATGGCGTAGGCGGTTGCATCGAGCCCGTCCTCTGTACCGTCTGTTTTTAACTCGCGGCTGGAATGGCCGATTTCATATTGACCGGATATTGTGTTCTTGATCCCGTCACCTGAACCGTTGAGTTCATAATTAATGGTTACGTCTTTGTTGTCTTCCTGAAACTGATAAATGAGCGCGGTCATTACTTTTTCAACTGATGTCGAACCGCCTGTTTTGACAACACCGCTCAGCTTTTCGGCTGTGTCGGAAGGGGTGTTGTCTGTGTCGGTGGCAGTGGTGTTGCTGCACCCGGTTAAAAGTGTCGCTGCCAGCAAGACCATCATAAGGAGAGCTGAAATTTTTTTCATAAATAAAAAACTCCTTTTTATTTTGTAGGATTTGAGCATAATCTATATTTTGACACCGCAAAAGCAATGTAGAGTATAATTCAGGTAAGGTTTGTGTAAAGTGAAAGCGAAAATAAAATAAAAGAAATAAAACGATACATGTTGATATGTTTATTTTTTTATTGTAGCATAAGCATAATGATCAATATAATATTTTTCTTGTTGAGTGAATAAAGTATTTGGGGGGAGGGGTTTTGCTGCCAGTAAGACAGAAATGAATGTAATCATTTATATTTTCTCAAGGGGGTCTTTGTTTATATGAATCATGCGCGGGGTAAAGGATTGTTAATGGTAGCAGGTATCTTGCTCATTGTATTTGGGTCAATCAGTGTTATTTTGGCTTTAATATCATTAGCTGCATCTAGTTTCATTATAGGGGTATTGGAATTAATATGTGGAGCCTGTGGTATTGTGGTAGGGGTTTTTGGTATTAAGAATCGGGGTTTGCCAGAAAAAGCGCAGCAGTGTTTACTGTTAGATATCATTCTTATGGTTTTATTAGTGGGGAGGGCCATTTATAGTGTAACCGTTTCCCTGGGAGCCCTGAATCAAGTATCAAGTTATTCCTCTGTAGATTCTGGGGCGCTTTTTGCCGGAAGCGCTATTGGGGTAATCATTGGGGTTATTATCACATTTACTATCCCTGTTTTGTACCTCATTGGAGCGATTATGAACAAAAAGGCCTTTACTCAACTCTCACAATATCCAAATCAACCCTATCCAAATCAGCAATACCCGAATCAGCAGTACCCGAATCAGCAGTACCCGAATCAGCAATACCCGAATCAGCAGTACCCGAATCAGCAATACCCGAATCAGCAGTACCCGAATCAACAGTACCCGAACCAGCAATATCCGAATCAGCAATACCCGAACCAACAGTACCCGAATCCATAATATTCCAATTCGGGCTTTGCCCGCAAGTGGTCAGTGATCAGTGATCAGTGGTTAGTGGTCAGTATTGGATTTTCTTGTTTTTTATTGACGCTTCGCGTCTGTAAGGTGCTAAGCTTTCTGGCTCCCACAACGGTGGGTGTTGCACAAAGAATAAAATGCGAGGTTTTCGCATTTTATTCTTTGTGCAACACCCCTCTTGGTCTCTTGGCCTCTTGGCAAAGGGCGCACCAATTAATTGTTGTAGCAATATATGGAATAAACCTATTGGGCTTACGTATGGAGGCCACACAGAGCGGGTGAACATTTATAAGCAGCGACTTTGCGGAAGGATTGATGCGATTCTTAGCGACGGCGCGGCAAAATTCGACTGTTTGAA
>WRII01000061.1 GCA_009782825.1 Peptococcaceae bacterium | reverse complement strand
GTCTCTGTCTCTGTCTCTGTCTCTGTCTCTGTCTCTGTCTCTGTCTCTGTCTCTGTCTCTGTCTCTGTCTCTGCACTCGCACTCACAGCCACAATTCGCTCCTGGTCATCCGTCCCTATGTCCTCCCCTGCCTCCTCGGAGGGAGCATTATATGTATTCAGCTCTTCCTGGCTAATCTCACGAATATATCCCAAAACCTGCCCCATCAAAGTCCCATTGGGATAAACCCTTTTGGCCAAAGCTTCAACGCGCACACCTGGCAGTTCGTGGCTGTGTTCGGCAATTACGGCTCGCAAAGACTCAGGCGCCTCTTCTATGACAACCACAGGCTTATAGGTGTTCCATTGTTGATTACGAACCATGACACAGACATCTTCAGCGATGAGCTCGGGCGACTGCCGGGCAATAGGCCAATAAGGTTTTATGTAGTACGCCAAACGCTTGATAATATCTTGCCACTGCTCACTTTGGCCTTGCAACTCGGTCCAGTCCAGAACCAGGGCCATATTGGACACACTCTTAGCCAACACCACGCCATTCTTGTCAACAATAGGCCCCCTCACTGTTGATGTGGCTGCAGGCTTGAAAACATTGCCCATAGCCTTTTCCGCATAATAGTCGGCATTAACAATCTGTAAGCGCCAAAGATTAAAAGCCAGCAGCAAGAATAATAGCGCACAGGCCACACCCAGCCCCTTAAGCCGCCCCGATACTGCTCCAGCCTCAGTATCGACCTGCTGTCCCTCCCCTCGCGCCCTTTCTCTTTTTGAGCCTGCCTGCCGAGGACGGGCAAGTCTCCACGCTTTGGCTTTGGCCTTAAATTTAGCCTTGGCCTTGGCCTTGGCTCTAGCTCTTATGTGAATCTTTTTTAAGGATTTAACATGATAGTTCCTCATGTTATCTAATATTCCTGTATTTGGTATATTTTATCCTTAGGGACTCAATACCCCGGACATTATCCATACCAATGAGTAATGACATACTCCCTTATTTTATACCAGTTGCTAAAGTCCCGCGCATCACCGCGTATTTCAAATTCCTCGAGGATCCCCGCTTGATCATCTTTAGGGTTGATCCTGTTATAAAATTTTCGCACAACATCCGCGTCTTCCTCAACAGCAAAATAAGTCTTACCATAAGCAGAACCCTCCAAGCCGGCCGCCTCCATAATAGTTGCTCTCATATTGTCGGCGCACACAGGAGCTTGGCTCACCTTCAGCGGAGATCCTGAGCTGTTTTTGGGTTTTACGAACAGGCCGGTAACCGAGGGTTTGAATAAGTTCTCGTAATCATGGCTGTATGCATGGTCTCCGGTAATAATGATTGTGGAATTCTCATACAATCCCAAAGCTTTGAGGTAATCTATATAGGTGTAGGCAATCGCAAAACATCCTTTTGTTTGGTCGATAACAGAGGAATGCTTCACATAATTCCCATTTTCATCCATTTCGTAAGGGGCATGCGAGCCTTTCATATGATAAAAAACGAAATTATTTTTTTCATTTTGAATGGATAACCCCCCTTCCCTGAGGGACATATTAAAATTGACGTCATTTGCTCCTCTATATATTTTGAATCCGTTTTCTGTTTCGTAGGTATCTGTGAAATCCGGCGCAAACCAGAAACTTGATTTTAACCCATGAGGCGCATAGCGAAACGCCGTAAGTTTTGTAAACCGCTTGAGCAGATCCATTGTATTGATTTTAAGCCTGCCCTCATCTATATTATCAGCTATTCCTTTTAACTGCCCCACGTTAGAATAGTCATAATATGAATCAAGATAGAATTTTGTTGTGTAATTATGTGAACGTAAGTCTGTTATAAAGGAAACTTCACTCCAGGCTTCATCAAAGAACTTTGGCGCCGAATAATTGAACAGATGAGTTTTGCCGGACAGCATGTTCTGAATCGCAGGAAATGAGCGGGTATAATTCGTCGTATGATTTGTAAATCTGGTGAACCCATCTAATCTGTCAAAAAAGTCCGGAGATTCCTTGAGTATATCGTTGACATAGTCTTCATCTAACCGGTCTAAAAGAATAATGATAATATTATTCGCCGACGAGAGTTCAAACATTCCGGATTCTGTTAAAAAGGAATCACTTCTTTTCTCTGTTATGGCGCCGGAAGCCACGAGGACAGAGACGAGGGCTATGAGTTGGATAGCCATGAGAAGAGACGGTATGGCCTTTGCTAAAAACCCCCATACCTTTTTGCTGAAATACCGTATCATAACAGGAAAAAGAAGAATAAGAACCCATATGATCAAATTTGTTATAGAGTGAACCACATAATCTCCCCAATTAATTGCGTCGCCGGTCAGTTGGCCCAAGGGAAGATTCAAGAACGTTCCCTGAATATATCCTGCCAGCAGGATGCCAAGGAGAATGGATATGAGAATATCAAACAAACGACCCTTGAAAAGCAGTAAAAACCCCATCACCGGCAGAAAAATAGCTATCCCCATGAGAAGAACAGGTAAGGCAATCTCTGGTAACGAAAAATAGAACATACCTCTATTTTGAGCGAATATGTCCAGAATGCCAAAAATGATAAATGTGAAAACGACAGCTGCAGAACTCAGGCCGGCGAGTCCCATGCGTTTTTTCAATCCACGCTCATCCTCTATCAGAAATGCTTTTTTGTCCAGGGGAGAAGAGTACGCGGTTTTTGGAGAGTGTTTTTCTGTTTGGGTGGATTGGGCGCCTTTCCGCATAGATTGAGGGGTCCTCAATTTGGTGGTGACTTTAATTTTAAATTTTAGGATATTAACCCAGATATTCGCGAAAAAGATCCTGATACGGCTGAAGAAGATTCCGAGGACAATCCCAGAGGTAATCACCAGTGCAGAGACAATCTGGATGATATATGTTGTTGTCGCCGGATCAATATAGGCATAGGCTGTTCCGGGAATAAAAAATGTGATACCTATAAGTGCGATAAAAAACACAAGTATTTTTCTTATTATGTTATTATTTTTCATAACACAACTCCCTGCCCTGTTCGTTCTGTTAATTGAAGATGTTTGTTAAAGGTATTGAGAAGATGTTCTCTGTCCAGAGCGCTATCATCACTACCAGAAACGTTTTTTGCAATGATTTGTGTAATATGCTGTCTATAATCCGGAGAGTGCAGGATAAGATCTTCAATCACTCTTTCAAGATCCTTTGCACTAAGATCCTTTGCCCCATGTTCGTTCGGCGACCCTGTTTCGCTGTGCATTTTTTGCTCTGGCTCTTTGGAGCCTGATACCTTCAAACGCTCCTTAATTGCATTGATAAGATACTCTCCCCCGACCTGGGCGCAGCTGCCAATATTGAAAATGTTGTCTTCGAGGATCTGCGCAATGTGTTTCTTATAGGCTTCAGCGCGCGCGAAAAGATCTTCAATCACATCCGCAAGGGTGTTCAATTTGTCCACATCGAGAGAAACACCGATTTCATCACGCATCGAAATGTCAAGGGGAACCAAAGGGATTTTCTTATATTCCGGATTCATAATTTTCATGGGTGTGTTAATGAATAGCGATGGTTTCTTTGTCGCATATGAAAACTCTTGCGCAATAGAGGACCAATCCGTAATCACCAAATCAGACGTGTACACAGTAAAATTTGATGAGAAATCCGTTTCAATGATAAAAGTTTCACTTATGACATCTGCATATTTCTCCAGGATCCTTTTCATCTTTGCCGGAAAGCGTTTTACAAATTCAGGGTGTGGCCTGATAATTATGCAATATCCTGTTCGCAATAACGGTTGTACGATTTCATCCAGGCAGAGTTCCATAATGTTATTTTTTTGCCATGAAGGGGCAATGAGAATCCTTTTTCTCTCATTTTCCCCTTGTTCCGCTTGTTCTCCTTGTTCCCCTTGTTTCATCAAGGACACATTTTCCAGTAATGTGTCTAATAATACGTAGCCGGTTTTGACCAGGTTTTTAGCCGGCAGGTTGTATACCCGCTCTGTTTCACGAACTTCTTCTACATGGTTGGGGCCGTTGCAGAATATTGTATCGAAATGATCCAAGGCGCCTTCCCGCATCATCAGATGCAAACTCGTCATCCCATGATCCAAATAAACATATTCGATATCCTTACGAACAAGGGAGCGCTTAATATGGTATTTTTCCAGATCGGGCATGGTCATGACCACAATATCGGCATCCATTTTCATCATGACGGAGATCAAAGCATAATTCCCGAAATAATAAGGTTCAATTTTAGGAGTGTCAAGGTTGAAAATCTGATCGTTATAATCACTGGTGATATAGTGCACGATAATATCGGAATGTTGTGTAATATGGTCGATGATCCTGTTGAAATATTTATAGAAGCCGCTGCTTTCGGAATAAAATACAAGATGTTTCTTGCTCGCGTAAAAGCGCCGTTTGTCTTTTTTTTCACGAGTACGCATTTCCGTTTTTAAAGCGCGCATTTCTTTTCTTTCATCTTTAGTCAATTTTTGTTTCTGAGATCTGTTTTCGTAATCAATATATTTGCGCGGATTATAAATCAGGTTACATATCGCTAACACCGGTACAGATAAGACATTGCCGAATATCCAATAAAGCCCGATCCCGCACGGCACAACAAAGGCGAAATATGTCGAAAAAACGACAAGGAACACTGTGATTCCCCATTTGCTTAACGCGCCCTGCTCTTGTTGTAAGACATTGTACTTATTCTGAACAACGCAAAGTAAGAACGCGCTGAGACCTGAAAGGAGAGGTATAATGAGTGTTATATTAAAGAGGGAGGGAATTTGGGCCATGTTCAGGCCTAGGAAGTTTAAATTAACGTCCAAAATCTGAGAAATCATGGCGTCGGATGATGGAACTGATGAAAAGATCTGGGGATTCGCCTGAACAACCTCCATAATCTGTAATTGCGCGCTGTACCCCAGATCCGCCATATTGAGATGCTCCAGGGTTTTTGCTAACAATAAGGAGATGGAATCTTGATCCAGGTGCAATAAATGCTGCAACGGATTATACATAACACTAATTAGGCCGAGAATAATGGGAATTTGTATGAGAAGCGGCAGCATCCCTTTTATGATACTGTACTTTTCTTGTTTATATAATTTTTTTTGTTCTTGAAGCAGCAGTGTATGTTCGCCGGAATATCGCTGCTTAATCTCTTCTAATTGTGGCTGCATTCTGACCATTTTAATTGAATTTTTTTGAGCGATCAGCGATAAGGGGAATAAAAAGACTTTGGTAAAAATAGTAAAAATAACGATGGTCAAGCCGTAGTTCCCAACAAATTGATAACAATAATACATGAAATACCCTAAGGGTATCCCAAAAAAACTATTAATTAAATCCATCTTTTAAAGTCCTTCAAGTTTAACAATAGGTGTGCTGTCCTGATTATGTTAACTGCCTATTGTAGTTTTTTGGTGAATATTGTTGCAATATAAATATATGCTATTTGTTTAGAAAAAGCAAATCCTTTTCTGTCCAGTTCTTCATCGAGTCTTCTCCGATCTAACCTGCCAATCGGTGACAAAAATGAAGCAGCTGCAATCTTGATAATCACCAAATAAAAGACTATAATAATTATAAAAAGAGCAGGAGATCAAGATGTCTCACGAAGAGAACAATAAGCTCCGAGTACCGCCGCCTCTGGATAATTTTATGTTTGCCGCCGGTTTTCAAAATAGGGAGGCTGCACCCAGCGCTATGAGCCTCATCAATGCTGTTTTGGAGAATACCGGCAGACCATTGCTTAAAGGTATAGACCAACTAACTTGTGAACAAGTCTTATTGGGAGAAAGCCGTAAACTGCGAGGCTGCCGGTTGGATTTAGGTGTTAGCGAAGATAATTCTCACTATAATTTGGAAGTGCAGTTATCCTCACTGCAACACATGGCTGACCGTATGGTTTTCAACTCTAACCGGATGCTGAGCGTTAATACCTCTTCCGGAACCCGGTATGAAAATCTGCCCCATATTACAGTCATTTCCCTTTTGAACTTTCATTACCGCCATAACCACCCTGATTTCCATCAGCCGTTTGGGTTGTTTTATGAGAAAGATCCGGAACGTGTGACAAACACATTCGATTACCACATCATTGAGATCCCAAAGTTTCGCAAGATCAAGCCCGATTTATCCAAAGCTTTGCACCGATGGTTATTCTATCTGGATAGTGGCTACCAGAATCCAGATAGTCCAATTGTGAGGGAGGTGTTCCAAATGGATCAGGGATTATACCAATTCGCTCAGCAATATCAGCGCAATATTAATGATCCGGAAACCCTTAATGCGTATTATGGATATCTGATGGAATGCATGGATGAGAAGGAGCGTATTGATACCGCAAAAGCAGAAGGCGAAGCAAAAGGCAGAACAGAAGGCAGAGCAGAAGGCAGAGCGGAAGGCAGAGCAGAAGGTGAAGCAGCCAAGGTAATGGCTATTGCCACAAACATGTTGGAGTTGAATTTGCCAATTGACATAATTATCTCAGCTACTGGATTAACCAGAGAAGAGATCTTATTAATGACTAAGTGATAGTAAATGGTAGTATAAGGCCTTGCACCATACAGAAAGGATTGTCATAGAAACAAAATTGCTTCCTTTCGGCATTGAAAATTTCGAGGAAATGCGTACAGACGATTTTTATTATGTGGACAAAACCTCGTTCATCACAATGTTGCTGCGCAATCGGGGGAAACCCTGCTTGTGGGAGGTCTGCCTTTTAAGGTGCGCCAGCCGCGATACAATATGGAAACAGAGGCCGCCATGCAGGAAGCGAGGGACATCATGGCCGGAAAGATTCCGGCAAAGGTTTATCAGAGTGTTGCGGAAATGAACGCCGATATTGACACAAACAATTAAGGAGCCTGAAACAGAGGAACGATTTAACATTATTGGCTTTAGCGGTAACTTGCGTTTGCTGATAGTGTGTCATTGTTACAGGGATGATGGTTCTGTAATCCGCTTAATATCAGCACGAAAAGCAACTAAACAGGAACAAATCCAGTATAGGGGGGCTTTATAATGATTGAGAGAATAAATACAAGTGACATTCCAGAAGTAACTGATTTTTCTAATGCGCGTCCTAATCCTTACGCTGAAAAAATCAAAAAACATGGCTATTCGGTAACTATACATTATAGTCCTGCCGATGTAGAGCGAATGACACAGGCGGCTTTAGAAAAAGCAAAGAACCTTGATATACTCGAATTAGATCCAGAGGAATTAATGGCTCTTGAACGTTACAAGAGAGCAAATCAGCAATAGAGATTCCACGCTAAAGATGTCTGTCAGCATGTGTATTTTTCCTTTTCTTAAACGGCTTATAGACTGAAATAAAGACAATGACCACAGCAATAACCAAAATGTAACTGCTCAACATACCATGCATAACAAGCTTGTCCCGGAGCTCTGGAACAGAAGCTGCAGCCACTTCGTTCAAAAGAACAAATTGCCTCATTGCTTCAACAGAGGGCAGAGCAAAGATCATCGCAGGGATACAAGCAATGTTATACAGTATCCACTTCAAGATGATCCATTTGTGCTTAATAAAACCCCAGACAGTAAAAAGGCCATATACTGTGCCGAGTAGGTAGCAAATCGTGGCTCCGGGTATTATTAATAGATAATCGGCAAGCTCAATCAAGGATAGCAGTGCCAGTATCCCTTCATGTGAAGTTTGTTGAGATAAAGCCAGCAGGATGACCAATGTGCACATGACCCCACTGACCCAGACAGTAACTCCCGAAAAGTGAATAGCCTTAAGGATTTTCATTGTTTTTGAGGAGAGCTTCTTCATCTTTTATTGTCCCCCCTTTGCTAAGGGACTGTAACTAAATGTTCAAGTGTTGTTGTTTACTTCGGAACACCCCCATGTTCTAACCATTAATCACTGCCCATTGCTGTCTCTGCCATTGCCCCTGCCATTGCCACCGGCATTGCCACTGCCATTGACGTGGCCATTGCTGTGGCCGTGGCAACTGCCAATGCATGTGCTGTTAGCATATACCAAGCCGGACTCATGGCCAGAACCGGATTCACCATTGTTAGGGCCGGGCGCACCATTTCCATTGTCTGTGCTGTTACCTGTGCCGACCATGTTGTCGACGCTGTTGCCGCTTCCATTGCAATTTGCCATGCCTTCATCGGCAAAAACTCATTGATTGTTTGTGTTCCCATGCGAACACACCTCCTTTTTGTGTCTCGTGCAGGCCAACAAACAGGCCTGTAGTCTGCTTGCTGCCCACGTTATTATTCATGTAAATCATTGTTTAGCCCCCGCAAACGAATTATAACCTAACCTTTCATAATAGATCATTGTAGCCTGCTGGATAAAAGTACTCGCCATCTTCTGTTTCTGTATCCATCCCCCTCCCTCACCTTCCTCACCTTCCTCACCTTCCTCACCTCCCTCAGCATTCATGTTTTCAGCACATTCTGCTGCTGCGGACAAAAGGCTCATGTTGCTGCTTGTAAATTCATTAATCGTTGCCCAATATTCTTTGATGAAAAGCTGCCCCTGCTCACTTCCCGGTGACACCCCTTCATTTTGCAGCCGTATTACCTCATCATACAAGCCGTTGATGTTCTCTGCCAATACTATCATCGCCATACCACTATCTGTCCCCTCAAACGGATTATAACCTAACCTTCCGAAATAGATCATTGTAGCCTGCTGGATAAAAGTACTCGCCATCTTCTGCTTTCGTATCCACTCACCTATCGCCCCTTCCTCGCCTTTCATGGTTTCAGCAAATTCCACCATTGAGAACAACAGACTTATGTCGCCGCCGGTAAATTCATTAATCGCATCCCAATATTCTTTGACGAAGAGCTGTCCCTGCTCACTTTCCGGTAACACCCCCTCATTTTGAAGTCGTATGGCCTCGTCATGCAAGCCGTTGATGCGATCTTTCATTGCCAACATTGCCATGCGGCTATCCTTGTCATAGCAGCGAATATGGTCAAGCATATCATCGTTAAAATGCTTGATGAAATTATACATATCATTTTTTATTTGCAGATTAACGATAATATCAGCATATTTCCTCCAGTCTACCGCGTGCATCAGATCAACTTCTGCTTTTAACGCTTCTATAGCTTTCAGGGATTCCGTTAACTCCTGTATCCTCATGCGGATAGTGCTGGCATGTTCTGTAAGCGCGTCTGAAACATCGGCAGGGGTATCAAGTGACAGCAGATTATTTTTAATATCGTCAAGAGAAAACCCCAAATATTTCAATGATAGTATTTGGTGCAGCTTCACCATATCTATGTCGGTATAGAGTCTAAAGCCCCCTTCACTTTCAGACGACGGCGAAAGCAAACCTTCCTTGTCGTAATATTGCAGGGTACGGACAGTAACTCCCATTTTCTTTGCAACCTCGCCCACCGTCATGTATCCCTCTGGGATTGCCCTGTATTTTCCCATATTCATTTCCTCCTGACGACAGTATAGACCCTTACGCTGCGTCACGGTCAAGACTTTATAAAAATTTTTTTTTCATCTTTTCCTTGCCCTTGGCCAATGCGAGCTATCGGATATTACTTTGCAAAAACATCCGCCAGCGTTATCATACACCCCTCCAACACATGAGAAGGCATCGTATCCTCTTCAGAGTAAGATGAAGCCACATATTTACCGTTATCCCACACAAAGACGTCAACGATTCCGCGATCAGGATACACAATCCAATATTCCTGGACACCAGCCTTAAGATACTTATTGAATTTCAAGATTTTATCATAAGCTCCGGAAGATGGGGATAGGATTTCAACCACCAAGTCGGGCGCCCCCTGGCAGCCTTTTTCACTGAGTTTGCTCTTGTCACACACCACCAAAATATCAGGCTGAACAATAGTATCGTCTCCATCCTCCGCATTCAGGCGGACATCAAAAGGCGCAGCAAAAACCTTACACGGCTTGCCCTTTAAAAAAATATTCAATTGGGTGGACAGGTTCATGCTGATACTCTGATGAGTCATGGAAGGCGCTGTCATCATATGAGCAATTCCATCAATCAGTTCGCAACGAATATCCTGATCCCATGTGACGTAGTCCGCCCAAGTGTAATGTTTGTCGCTTCGCAAAGCGTCCATCAAATATTCCTCCTTCTGTGGTCAACACTTTGATAAACTCTTCATCATTATACTCTAAGTTGGTAGAAAACTTATAATGAAATCTTCGAGACTGGCGCGCCAAAGAATCCGGTCTAATACCTCGTTCCCTTCCACCCGCGCCCTTCCCAAAAGAAACGGCGAACCCACGGATATATAAGCAGCACCAACAGAGCATTATACACCGCAACGCCACAAACCATTTTGACCCCCTCCCCCAGAGACCATCCAAAACCCGACAGAGCCGCCAACAGCGCCATAACCCCCTGCCCCACAAAAGTCGCCGCAAAAACCAGCCCCGTCACCAACGCCCTGCCCTCCTTCTCCCATCCTTTCTGCAGACGGATACTGACCAAAACCACACAGCAAAGCGTAAAAGTGTACAACCCCAAGTTGCTGCCAATGTATAAATCCGTCAAAACCCCCGTCACAAAAGCCAGCGCCAACGCCGGCCGCACCCGGGAATAAAGCGAGAAACAGATGATAAAAATCATCATCAAATCAGGCCGGATTCCCCAAGGCGACAGATAATAGAACACCGTTCCCGGTGCAATAAGGCAGAATATAAAAATAACAGCCATACTCAGATATCTCACAATACTCATGAGTGCTCTTTCATAACATAAACCTCCTCCAGCCCGTCAAAATTGACAGCCGGAGTCACGCGGGCCTCTTTCATCAGGCCCGACCCTTGCATCATCACATCCGAAACCGTACCAATCACAATCCCCTTCGGAAAAACACCACCCAACCCGGAAGTCATCACCAACTCTCCCAACTCCACTTCATCCTCCTGGCTAAAATCCATCTGAAGCGCCCCATCATTCTGCAGACGCGGCCCCCGCTTGTAAGTCCCATAAAGCACACCATAAACAATCTCCCCCTGCGCCTTACGCACAAAAGCAGACGCCTGTCCCTGGGCATCCGTAATCAGCAAGACCTCCGCCGTGGTTTCCGTCACAGAAACCACCTTACCCACAAGACCGGCGCCCGCCACCACAGGAGCATGGGGCGCAACACCCTGCCGGCGCCCCTTATTAATTTTAACCGTCTGATACCACGCATTCTGATTGCGGCTCACAACACTGGCGCCAATCTTTTCATAATTATCCCAGGCAGGCGTCTGGAACTCCCCTTCAGCCAGAGCCCGATACCGCTCCCCCGCCAACAGCTCCTCCCGCAGCAGCGCATTTTCACCCGTGATCCGATCCAGATCCTGCCGCAGAGCCTCATTCTCCCTCTGAAGGCTCCGGAAAGCAAACATCGAAGAAACCCCTTCCTTAACATCGCCGCCCACACGCAAAAAAAAGCCCTCAACCGGCTGCAGCACCTTGTTCATGACATCGCCAACAGGATTAAAAAAAGGAGTTCCCATATTCGTGAGCCGCATCATCGCAAAAGTCCCCAAAACAATGGCAAAGACAAGAATAGACACCCCAATAGGGTTACTCTTTTTCTTCATATCTCTTGTCACCCCAATTCACTTAGGTACTGTCACAGAATAACCCAGAGATCACCCTTTCTGCAAAGCCGCAATCTTCCTCAAGATCTCTTCATTTTCCAAAACCCTGCCCGTCCCCATGGCCACACAGACAAGAGGATCTTCCGCCAAATGAACAGGAATCCCCGTCTCATCGGCAATCAGATGATCCAAGTTGCGCAGCAGTGATCCTCCACCCGCCATGATGATGCCACGATCCATGATATCCCCCGCCAGCTCCGGCGGTGTTCTCTCCAGGCAGCTTTTGACAGCATCAATAATACTGGCGATAGGTTCGCTCAACGCCATGGTAATTTCCTCTGACCCGATCTCAATATTTTTGGGGAGACCCGTCAACAAATCTCGGCCCTTGATCGAAAAATCCAAGCCTTTTTCCGGCTTATAAGCAAACCCGATTTTCTTTTTAATCTCCTCCGCCGACTGGTATCCCACCGACAAATTATACATCTTCTTGATATAGGCGATGATAGACTCATCCATTTCATCCCCCGCCACACGAATAGACCCTGCTGTCACAATCCCTCCCATGGAGATTACCGCCACCTCAGTGGTCCCGCCGCCAATGTCGACAATCATATTCCCTGTAGGATCGCCCACAGGCATATCCGCGCCAATCGCCGCCGCCATAGGCTCCTCCAGAATAATAGGCTCCTTGGCCCCTGCCGCCACAGCAGCCTCTTTGACCGCGCGCTCCTCCACAGCCGTCACCCCCGACGGCACACAGATCACCACCCGCGGACGGGCAAACATGATCGGGGATCCCAAAGCTTGGCCAATAAAATACTTCAGCATTTTAAAAGTCACATTGAAATCGGAAATAACGCCATCCTTCAACGGCCGAATCGCCGTGATATTGCCCGGCGTCCTCCCGATCATTTCCTTGGCCCTGTCCCCCACAGCCAAAGGCTCATTATTATCCGCCCTGATCGCCACCACCGACGGCTCACAAATCACAATACCCTTACCCTTCATATGCACAAGCGTATTCGCTGTCCCTAAATCAATTCCCAAATCCCGAGACCAAAACATGCCAACAGTTACCCCCTTAATAAGAGTCCTACTCGCAAGCAATCATATCATGAACCCTTCCTTGCAGCTAAAAAAATTCCTGTCTCCGATAATAATATGATCAACAACCTCTATCCCCAACAGTTTTCCCCCTTGCACCAGGCGAGCCGTAATCTGCCGATCCTCCGGCGAGGGCAAGGTATCCCCGCTGGGATGATTATGCACAAGGATCACAGCATTGGCGCTGCGGCGGATCGCCTCCTTAAAACATTCCCGCGGATGAATCACCGTGGAGTTCAAAGATCCTATCGAGACCTTATCGATCCCCAAACAGCTATTTTTCGTATTAAGCATGATGACCCAAAAATGTTCGCGATCCAGCCCGCACATCTGTTCCATAACCAAATTCGCGGCATCCTCCGGGCAAGTAATTTTAGACCTCTTCTCCGGTATTGATTGGCGCATGCGCCTCCCCAACTCTAACGCCGCCAGAATCTGCGCCGCTTTCGCCGGGCCGATACCACAGTGCTGGGTCAAATCATGAGCCGACTCCTGAGCCAAACGGCTGAGCCCCCCCACCTCAAGTAAAATCCTTTCCGCCAACTCCAACACATTTTCCTGCTGGGATCCTGTCCGCAAAAGAATAGCCAAAAGTTCCGCATCCGTCAAAGGCTCTGTTCCATACCTGTACAAGCGCTCCTGGGGCCGAAGGTTTTCAGGCAATTCCAGCATACGATATCTCATAATCTCATTCCTCTTAATCGTGTTCTATGTATGTTTGATATTAACGGAATCCCTCCTCCGCAAAAACCCCATCCGGAAACTCTTCCGAAACCGCAACCCCGCATTGAACAAAAGTGTATCCCCATTCCCGCAAAAGATCATATCGCCTGGGCGAGCCGATGCCAATATCAACACGTGACACTAAGCCCTCTGTCCAATATTAAAAGACAGCACCTCAAGATTGACAACCAGATCCACATTGCGCAGCTCAATCTCAGGCGGCACATTGAGAACCACTGGGGCAAAATTAAGGATCGCTTTCACATCACACTTAATAAGCTTATTGGCAATCTCCTGAGCCACCTCCGCCGGAGCCGTAATCGCCCCGATATGGGTCGAATTGTAGGGCAGAATCTCTTCCATGCGATCCACAGCATAGATCTCAATCCCATCGATTACCATACCCACCTTTTTCGGGTCACTGTCAAAAATACTTGTGATATTGAATCCTCTCTCACGGAACCCCTGATACGTGCTCAAGGCCAATCCAAGATTGCCCAGGCCAATCAACGCCACATTCCATTCATTTCCCAGTCCCAGAATTTTGATAATTTGGGCATGCAAATCCTTGACATTGTACCCCACACCCCTTATCCCAAACTCTCCAAAATACGCCAAGTCCTTACGAACCTGTGCCGGGCTCACGCCCACTCCCTCAGCAATATCCCCTGAAGATATTGTGACAATCCCCCTGCTGTCGATATCAGCAAGAAAACGTGAATAAACAGAAAGACGGATAACTGTTGCTTCGGGTATCTTGATCGTTTTAATAATAATGGCCCCCTTTCGTGTAATCTCTGTTTATTTCGATAAATTCAGTATAACATTTGTGAAGAAAAAGTCAAAACATTCGGTCTTTTCCCAGATGTTTACTCCCTCTTCCCATATGTTCTAAAACCAGTATTGCCATTTTTTGAACGAATCACACAATTCAAGAAATATTTTATCAATTTCTCCCAGCATATAAAGAGATCCCGTAACACACAGCAAATCCTCCTCGCCGCACATCTCCAAAGCCACACGCACCGCCGCCGCCACATTCTCTTCCTCCCGGCACAGGTATCCTGCCGCCTTTACCAAATCTGTCACTCTCCTCCAATTTCCTGCCCGTTCAGAAGGCACGCGAGTTGTCACAAAAGCATCCCCTAAAGGAAGGAGGCTTTTCAACGACTTTTCAATCGCCTTATCTGCCAACATACCCAGGCAAAAAACCAAACGCCGACGGGGAAACCCCTGCTCTAAAACCTGCGCCAAGGCCCGCATTCCCTCCTCATTGTGCGCCCCATCCAAGAGGACGCGTACAGTTTTATGAGGAAGAGAACACATCACGAGCTCCGTTCTCCCCGGCCACACCACCTTAAGCAGCGCTTGGCGCACTCTCTCAGAAGAGAGAGACGAAAAGTGACAGGCTGAATGCGGACGTGAAGTTACATACGGACTTGAAGAGGAGAAATCCCTCTTAAGCAACACCTCAACAGCGGCCAGCGCCGTTGCCGCATTCTGAATCTGATGACGGCCGACCAGACTCACTTCACAGCTGTTAACTCTAGTACGTTCGCCGTTCGCAGGTTCGCCGTTCGCAGGTTCGCCGTTCGCAGGTTCGCTGTTCGCAGATCCGCCGTTCACAGGTCCGCCGATCACCCCATAATAATCAAAACAACTCGTATATTCCGGCGTCAAGCTGGGCAGCGGCGCCGCATAAGCCTCACCATACACCACCCCGCGCGACACCCTCTGTTCAGCAAGCACATCCTCCTTAAACTCTCCCTCCCTGACTCGCACACATATTAACGGCGCCCCACATCTCCGACACGCCTCCTCAATCACAGGCACTACCTCAGCATACTGCTCCGACATGACAACAGGCGCCTTATCTTTGATAATCCCAGCCTTAACCCCAGCGATCTCCGTCAAAGTCCCTCCCAAGTATTCCATATGATCCATACCCACACTCGTCAGGACAACCCCCTCAGCCTGAATCACGTTGGTGGAATCGACAGCGCCCCCCAACCCCACCTCCAACAGCACAATATCCGGACGCTGTTCGGCAAAATACCAAAACGCCAAAGCCGTAGATATTTCAAATTCCGTTGGATGTTCCAGTCCCCGAGCCGGAAGCAAGGCCGCCAGCGGACGAATAATATTGACCCCCCTCAGCACATCCTCCTTAGAGATCATACTGCCATCGCAGCGAACGCGTTCGCGCCAGTCATGTATATGCGGTGAAGTAAAGCAGCCTGTTCGCCATCCCATCTCTCTGAGCAGCGCGTCCATAATTGCCAGAGTAGATCCCTTGCCGTTAGTACCGCCCACATGAATAAACCTTGCCCTCCTTTCCGGATTCCCCATCAGGGCAAGCAAGGCTTCCATGCGCTCCAATCCAGGTTTGATGCCAAACACTGCCAAACCGCGCAAATAGGCCAGACTTTGATCATAGGACTTGTAAGGCTCACGTGTTACCATACTTACTCTGACACCTGTTAGGAACCTGTATACTTAATGCTTTTGAACACCTTCATAACATGTTCATCAACAGATTTCGCATTTTTAGCATCCTCAATTCGTGTCATACACACCATATTAAATTTATTTTTTTGAGATATGATAATGTAAGCCGTTCCCACAAAACCCTCTTCATTCTTATACTCCATTGTCGCATAATAAGTCTCCTCCCCATCCTTCAGGGGCAAAAATTTCTCCGACCCCCCCGTCATAGAATACCCTTGTTGTGCCCCCTCCCCTTTAACAGCTGATTCTATAAGGCTCTGCAACATCGTATATGCGCTTCTGTTGAGGAAATCAATTGAAAAGTTGGCAAAATTCACAGCATCCTGCGGCAATTCGTTGGGCGCCCTTAGCAGAAGCGCACTGTTGTCCTCTGCATGCACCAATCCATCCCGTCCCCCAACCTTCGCTTTTTTCCAGGTAACCGTGTCATAGGTCAGCGTAAAACCATCCCCTTGAAATGTTCCTATTAATTGAGATGAGTTTATGTCGTCTTCTTGACTTTGTTCTTCACCCGGTGTTGGTATGTCAGAAGAAATTTCATCAGGTGATGCCAAAACCCCAAGGGCTCGTACAATAAAAAATCCGCCCACACCTAAAACAAGCAAAATTATGACACTCCCCAGAATTATAGGGATCTTTGTTCTTTTCTTCCGTTGAGGCTCCTCCTGTTGGGATCCCTCCCGTTGATCCCCAGCCTCCTGCGAAATCTCCTTCTCTATTGCGGCTCCACATCGTGTGCAAAATCGATGCGCCCCTTTTATGGAATTGCCACAATTTTTACAAAACATCTTTTCTCTCCTCCTGTCAAACATCATCATAACACGAAACATCACAACACTAGTGTTTATCATACACGAAACAAAGTCCCCCGTAAAGCGTCCTATTTCACCGGGGCGTACCAATTAATTGTTGTAGCAGAATATCCCAGAACACGGGGTTGTTCCTTGAAGCCGGCCACACAGAGCGGGCGAACATTTAACGCGCTCGATTCTATGGGATTGTGCGCTTCTAAG
>WRII01000060.1 GCA_009782825.1 Peptococcaceae bacterium | reverse complement strand
TAATCTTGTTCGCTGAAGAGTTCTGCGTAATGGACGGCAAATTTGCGCAGGCACAGTTCCATGTCGAACCTGCCGTCTGTAACCACGTCGTATTGTAAAACGCGATTGATCTGTTTGTTGGCAGGAAAACGTGACTGTTTTGATATGAAATAGTTGGTCAGCACCAATTCGAAAATTCTGTTTGACACAGCTACTTTGTCGCCGCTTTTTTTGATGAACCCCAACATGGCGCCAAAATCGATAATGGGATCGTGGATATTGAAGTTTCTGGCGTCACCTGTTATCAATATGCTGTACATGAAGTCATAGAGTTCTTTGTTGTTTTCCAGATTCTTGATGATGTCGTCGAACAAGGTATTCTTTTCAGCCAGCAGGATCGTCGCGGCGTCTTTGACGCCGCCAAGGGTCCAGTCTTTATCAAGCTTCTCATCTATATGTTTGCAGATTCTTGACACCAGAAATGGATACCCGTCTGTGTAGGTGTGGATTTCATGAGCTATGGATGCTATGTCCATCCCTGTGTTGTTGTCAGCTTCGTACTGTGAGAGCATGGTGGCTATCTCTGCCGGGCCGAACGACATATCCACTTCGAAGTCAATGGCGATGTTCCATGGCGAATTATATATGCTGCTCTCCTCAGGTGACGGCGTATATGTCCCCGAATTGATCATTTTCAGCTTAATGTTCTTGATGTCGTAGACTCCCGCAAGGATCACGCTGTGAAATGTATGGTCCATGCCGTCTTTGCGCAACAGGAACTTGTCGCGCAATACCCCCAAAAAGTGCAGGAAAACTCTGTTGTTGCTGGTCTTGTCGACTTCGTCTATCAAGAGCACCAGTTTCTTGTCTCTGCACATTTTGGTAATATGGTTGCTTAATTCTTCGAAGGTCGCTATACCATTGTTCATCCATGCCACTGCGTAGTCTTGGGAAGCAGCATCTGTGAATTGCAAAGCCTTGGATATTTGTCTCAAAAGCATTGGACAAAAGGTTTCAGGCGATGCGAAACTCTCGTCGCCGAGCCCTTCAAAGCTGATCCTCGCACAAGTGTACTCGTCGGCAAGGGTCTTTTGAATCATGCTGAGCGTCGTTGTTTTTCCGTATTGCCTGGCCCGGTTGATCGTGAAATAAGAACTGTCGTCAATCAGCTCCATGATCTTTTCCAGTTTGCCGCTTATGTCCACCATGTAGTCTTTCGACTGGACACACAGCCCGGTTACATTGAATCTACGCATGTGATTTGCCTCCTCCGATTGTCCCTCCCAAGCTATTATGCCATTTTCATCTAACAGGCGCAAGGGCGCAAGGGCATCCCGTTCGGGTCATTCTGGTAGAAATACAGCTTTTTCCCAACATCCTTATCCTCCAACGCCTGCACCTGCATCACCAGCGGCACGAAGCTCCCCAGATGGCAGCTGTAGAGCTGCGCTCCCATCTGTTTATTCAGAATAAAAAAGGGAGCATATCCTTTTTTCTTTATGCAGATGTTACGTCTGCCTCAAGAAAACTTGATATGCTCGAGTTAAGGAGGAGGTGATTACACTCTAAGTATAGGGGACAAATGTTAAATGAGTATTAAATCATAAATAAAAATTTTTATAAATTTCAAATTTCAACGCTTCCTCCGCATTATACAGGAACTTGCCCTATCGTGCACTGACCTGAGCAGTAACAAAATATTAAATATTAATACTTTTTTAAGACTTTTTTTAGAATTAATAAAGACTCTCACTTTAGAATATAAATCACATCGCAGATCTTATCAACAGTAGAATGCGAAAGTTAATACTTGAAAAGAGGGAGATTCATGAAAATAGCAAGCGGAAATTGGAATAAGATAACAAGTC
Source organism: Peptococcaceae bacterium (assembly GCA_009782825.1). GTDB lineage: Bacteria > Bacillota > Desulfitobacteriia > Desulfitobacteriales > Syntrophobotulaceae > WRJI01. The sequence continues at coordinate 15,494 of WRII01000060.1, read as the reverse complement.
TCTACAATGAATATTTGAAAAAAGCTTCTTATTGCTCTTTCGCAACAACCAGCAGTAAAAATGAGCCTAATGTGACTCCTATTGGATCTCTTGTTTTGCGAGATGATTTTTCCGGCTTCTTCTTTGATATATTTCCCACTGCTATGGCTGAAAATCTGGAGGATAATGGGCAAATTTGCCTTTTGCTCGTTAATACCTCCAAACTTTTTTGGTTTCAGTCATTTCGCAAAGGAGTATTTAAAAAGCCTTGCGGAATAAAACTGGCTGGTACTGTTGGGAAAAAACGCAAGGCGACGCCTGAAGAAAAGGAGGCTTTCCTTGGAAAATTAAAAATATTTAAGCGATTCAAAGGTTTCCAAATTTTATGGGGAGATTTGACTTACGTCAGAGATGTCACTTTTACCGACTATTATCCAATTAACACTGGCGCAATGACACCAACGGCTTTTTAGGATCAGGAGGTGGCATGTTGTGAAAGGTGAGCATCCTCTTTTTCATGTTCTGGACAAATCGGCGGGCTTTTCTATGGAGATAACCTCTTGCAGCTTGATGCCCGTGAGCAAAAGCAAACTGAGCCGTGTTGCCCTCATGGCCTTGGGGATCATCGCTTCTTTGTCGCTGGTGGTTTGCGCCCTCTGTTACATCGTCGCCCCTGTCCCGATCGATGGGTTAGGCGGGTTCTTGCCCGACAGCGGTGAGGCAGACCCGTCCCGGTCCTGGCTCACCGGGGCCTATGCGGCGGGCTTGGTAGCCTACGCGCTGGCCACCGCCCCTATTGTTGCCGTCTGTGCGGTGCGCTGCTATCGGTTGAACCCGATCCTGGTCGTGATGGCAGCCGCATGGCTGGAGCTGTCCTTTGTGTTGGAGCTGCTCAACAACCTTCCCTTGATCGCCCGGTTCTTAATGCCGCCGACCGCCACGCCGGTCGGTCTGGATAATGAAGCCCTCACCTACTTGGCCCAACTCGACACGCTCGATTACTTGGCGTCGGACGTTCCCGGTTTCATGCTGGCCTATGTTGGTCTGACTATCCTCTCCGTTGTTGTCTACCGCCACTCTCGTGGTCTGGCCATCATCACGGCGGCGAGCTTCGCCTTATTCTTGGCCAATATCCCATTTCTATGGTTTGAGCCGAAGATCTTGGCATGCCTCCTCTTGGGCCTGGCCGTCCTCGCTTTCGCCGGATTTCCATTCACCATGGTCAGAATCAGCCTCCACTCAACTGATAGAACCCGAACCCCGCGAATTAAAAGAAAGCCTGAGCAACGGTAATATGACTACAATTCAAAACAAACGGAGGCCACTTTTATGATAAAACTAAAACTCGAAAAGATATTTAAAATCTATCGAAGTGTAGAAACCGTTACTGCCCTAAAGGATGTCTCACTGAAATTCCGCCAAAACGAATTTGTCTCCATCCTCGGCCCCTCCGGGTGTGGCAAGACAACCCTGCTCAACATCATTGGAGGACTTGATCGCTACGACAGCGGCGACCTGGTTATCAACGGCACATCCACCAGCACTTTCAGGTCAGCCGGATGGGACGCATACCGCAACCGCTCCATCGGCTTTGTGTTCCAGAACTATCACCTCATCGGACATCAAAGTGTTTTGCGCAATGTGGAAATTGCCCTGACTCTGTCCGGCGTATCCCCTTCGGAAAGAAAACGCCGGGCCAGACAGGCGCTGACTGATGTGGGACTGTCCGACCAAATGAGAAAGAAACCCAATCAGCTTTCGGGTGGACAGATGCAGCGGGTCGCTATCGCCCGGGCTCTGGTGAATAATCCCGATATCATCCTGGCCGACGAACCCACCGGCGCGCTGGACAGTCACATAAGTGTGCAAATCATGGAGATTCTGAAGGAAATTGCCCAAACCCGCCTTGTTATCATGGTCACACACAACACGAACCTTGCGAAACAATACTCCGACCGTATTATCCGGCTGTTGGACGGCGAAATACAATCAGACAGCAATCCTCCTATGGAAAATGGCATGGAAGCTATGCTTCCAGATAAAAAAAGGGGGAAATTCGGGAAAACTTCCATGTCCCTGATCACCGCTGCCGGACTGTCCTTTAAGAATTTGCTGACCAAGCGGGGACGAGCCATTATGACCTCTTTTGCCGGCAGTATTGGCATTTTCGGAGTTGCACTGGTGCTGGCTCTGTCAGGCGGCCTATCCGCTTATATGGAAAACGTGCAGACAGAAACCCTTTCCGGTTATCCCATTACAATAACCAGCGGCACACAACCTGTTATCGATGTGGAGGGGGAAACCCCTTTTGCGCAAAAGACCTCGACTTATAGTGAATTCCCGGCTGACGACACCTTATACAAATATGACTGGCGGGAAAATCAAAAAACCCACACCAATATGATCACTGACGAATACCTCGCTTATATTAGTAAAATTAAGGAGGAACTCCCGAACGCTGTCAACACAGTTTCTTACCAGCGTGGTACAGAGATGAACCTTTTAATAAAGAACACCGATTCAATCATAAAATTTGAGTCGCAATACATCAGAATGGATGATGCACATATGATAGGTCTTCCTAATTCCTTTTTGCAGGAAATGCCGGACAATGACGATTTTGTCCTGTCCCTTTACGATCTGATTGGGGAGGGAAGCCGCCTGCCTAACGCCAGGAACGAAATCATGATGGTCGTAGATAAATACAACCGGCAGCAAGCAGACTTACTGTCCCAGTTTGGCATGAAAAACGGAACTTGCCGCATAGGAGATTTTATGGGCAAAACCCTCAAATTGATTGACAATAACGATTTTTATACAAAGAAGGAAGACCTGTTTATACAAGCGAGCCCTGCTGAGTATCAGGAACTTTATGACAGGACAGGCGGTATGGAGCTTACGGTTGTCGGTGTTTTACGAATAAAAGAAGATGCTGCCAGTTCATATTTTACAGAAGGACTTGTCTATACTGCCGCTCTGGCGGATTATGTAGACGAGGCTGCAAAAAATTCAGAAATTGCCCATGCACAAAAAAACAGCAACCAAGACATTCTCACGGGTATGCCCTTTTCGGATGAAGCCGCAAGAAAGGAGCGCCTCTCCCAGTTTGGAGCGGATACAATACCGGCAGGCATCAACATTTACCCTGTCAATTTTGCGGCCAATGACAGCATAAAATCCTATCTTGATGCTTACAACACGGACAGGGCCGAAGAGAACCAGATTATTTACACAGATTGGGAAGAAACCGCCGCAAAGATATTTGCGCGATTAATCAATACAATTTCCTACTCCCTGATTTGCTTTGCCGGCATTGCTCTGCTGGTATCCACCATTATGATCGGAATTATCACATATGTGTCGGTGATTGAGCGAACCAAGGAAATTGGCATCCTGCGCAGTGTGGGCGCACGGAAGAAGGATATTTCCCGTGTGTTTATCGCTGAGGCCATGATTATTGGTTTTACAGCCGGCGTTATCGGCACCGGGCTTTCTTATCTCCTCGCAGTACCGCTAAATGAAACCCTGGCCCAATTCAGCGGCATCAGTGAAATTGTGGCGTTGAATTCGATGCACTCAATAATTTTGATTGCAGGCAGTATGGGCCTGACCCTGATCGCCGGCCTCTTCCCATCCCGGATTGCAGCCCGGAAAGATCCCGTTGAAGCGTTGAGGGCAGAGTAAGGGACTGTAACTAAGAGAGCGGAATACGGCAGAGTAAGACAGAGGAAGGCAGAGGAAGGAAGGAAGGGACTGTTACAACCCCTAATTGGCGATTATGGTATACTAAAATTGCTGCACTAGGAAAGGAACAGTCCCTAAGGAGGCATTCTATCGTGTCTGTGTTAAAAATCCGGAACCTCACCAAGCGTTACGGCGCCAAAGTTGTCATAGATAATATCAGCCTGACCCTGGAAAAAGGAGATGTCCTTGGCCTTATCGGAAAAAACGGCGCCGGCAAAACAACCCTGATGCGCCTGATTACCTCACTGAGCCATCCTGACACTGGAGAAATTGAGCTTTTCGGACAAACTGTCCTATCTGCTCACCTGTCCGGTTCTACCCCCCTGGCGATCGCAGGCCGGCGTATGGGCTGTATTGTAGAAGCCCCGGCGCTGTTCCTGAACCTGACAGCCTCACAGAATCTGGAGTACTACCGTATCCAGCGCGGTATTCCCGGCAAGAATTCAGTGCGCAAGTCTCTGGAACAGGTCAACCTGGCCGACACAGATAAAACAAAAGTTAAGAACTTCTCCTTAGGCATGAAGCAGCGGCTGGGATTGGCTTTGGCCCTCCTCAGCAGCCCCGACCTCCTTATTCTGGACGAACCTTTCAATGGCCTTGATCCCACAGGCATTGCTGAATTGCGCGACCTGTTAAAACATTTGAATGAGCACGGCGTGACCCTTCTGATTTCCAGTCATCTTTTAGCGGAATTATCGCAGATTGCTACCAGGTATGCCATCATCCATCAGGGAAAACTGATCAAAACCATGACCCAAAGACAACTCCAGGAAGAAGACGACACACAAGCGGTGGCCTTGTCTCTTACAGTTGACGATGCGGCCAAAGCCGCCGTGGTTCTCGAAACCATCCTCCACATCCATAATTATAAACAAGTCGGCCCTCAAGAGCTGCGTGTCTACGACTCTCTCGACAATCCCGCCGCCTTGAACTTGCATCTCCATCAAAACGGTATCCGCGTCGCCTCTCTGCACAAAATCGGGCCCTCTTTGGAAGATTATTTTATTAAGACCATAGACGGAGCAGCGCCATGATCACTATCATTCGGGCAGACATCTATAGGATCCTGCGCGGCAGAGCCATCTATATCACCTTCGCGCTGGCAGAGAGTATACTCATTATTTATCTCTTTGGTATCATATCAGGAGGATCCACGACGCCTGCAGAGATCTATGCCGACGCTCTGGGCTATCCCCTTGAGAGCGTCGGGTACAATGGCATGCACATCGTTTCGTCAGTTTTGTCTTTCCTCACAAGAGACACCTCCTTTTATCTGTTGGCGTTGATTCTTCTCGTGGCCGCCCCCCTATTCTCTCACAACACAATCAGAAATGATCTTTCCCGCGGCATCTCCAAAACAACACTGTATGTTTCCAAACTCATCCTGAGCTCTCTGCTGTGTTGTGCCATGATGCTCTTCTTTATTGTCACAGGCATACTCTCCGCGACGGCGCTTCGGGGGTTCGGCGGAACACCGCCTGACGGGTACTGGCTCACCCTCCTCAAAATCTGTTCCTCACAGCTCTTTATGCTGCTGGCGTTGACATGTGTTGGTGTCTTCCTGGTCTTTACGATCAAACACACAGGAGGCGTCATTGGGATCTTCCTCGCTTTCTGCCTCATACCCTCAATTTTTATTGGCACTCTCTCCTCTGCATATCCGGATCTCATTAAGCTTTTAGAGTACGATATCATCAGCAATATCACGAAACTAGCCTTCATAGAGGCGTTAGACAAGCCAGACCTTCTTAAAATCTTTGGTTCCGGCGCTTTTTATATGGCTGCGTCCACTGGGGCTGGCATAGCGCTTTTTAAGAAAGCAGAGGTGAAATAGTCATGGTGTTGATGATCTGTATTCTTCTCGGCATGGCTCTCGCCGCCGCCCTAGGGGGACTTTTTCTCCTCAAAAGAGATGTTCGGCAGTTAGGCTATACTCTTAAGACAATCGCCCAAACCGATACCCGCACTCAGCTGACCACCAACACCTTCGACCCAGATATCACAGCACTCGCGGAAAGCATCAATATCATGCTGGAACGCCATCAGCGCGATCTTCTGGAAAAGACTCACGCCGAGGCCGCTCTCAAGAGCGCCCTCACGAATATTTCCCATGATTTAAGAACACCGCTCACGTCGGCGCTGGGCTATCTGCAAATGCTGGAAGATGGCAATGGCCAAGAGGAATCCTCTGAACCGCTTCCCCCACAGAAGTCTTGCGGATCCCGCGGACCAGAACCTTCAGAATGCTGCCAAGAAAAGCAGGTGCGATATCTGGCCACTGTCCGAGAACGTCTTGAGGCCCTGTCGGGACAGATGAACACTCTTTTTGAATTTGCGCGTCTCATTGAGGGACATACCCCTTTCAATGTTCAGAAGATCAATATTTGTAATGTCCTGCGCGATACCCTTTCGGTAACCTACTCAGAACTTGAAAGCCGGGGATTCACTGTAGACATAAGTATCCCCGACACACCTGTAATCTGTCTGGCTGATGAGGACGCTTTGGGCCGCGTCCTGCAAAATCTGATAAAAAACGTTTATGTCCACGGAAAGGAAAGAATGTCTGTTCGTTTAGACGGCTCTGTGATTGAGATTGCCAACAAGACTGACATTCTCAGCTTGAGCGCCTCTGGCCCCGGACACCTCTTTGAGCGCTTTTATACCTCGGATGTGTCCAGAAACAGTAAGAATACCGGATTAGGGCTTGCCATCGCCAAGGAACTCACAGAGCGGATGGGCGGACGTATCTCGGCACATGTGGAGGCGGAGAACGATATGTTAATCATGCGGGTGGCACTGCCAACATAAACAAGATAGCTTATTTGGATCATATCAATTTGGATTAATTTGGATCATACCGTACTTGAAAGAGACTTGAGAAACCCATCGTCATCTGCGCTTATTCATCTCATCCGCGAGCCGCTGCGCCATCTGGGTTACGGTGTCCTGTGGGTCTGGCAACTGATCCCATAAGATGTTGAGCCTGCGCGGATCACGTGGGTCGACCATGACCGGGAGAGTCTCACCAGGCTCGGGCCACCGGTTCACGGGATACAGCCCGTGGTGCTCAACCTGACACGCGGAAATCCCTGGCGCGGACACGACACCGATGATCGTAGCATGTGCCCAGGAGGCTATCTTGTCACCTTGAGTTTAAGATCAAAATATGCTATATTGCATATATAATAAATGGAGTGGCAAAAAATGATTAAATCTTGTACTATCATTTATTTTAGCCCTACCGGCACGACAAAGAAGGTTGTTAAAATCATTGCCGATGATGTTGCCAAACACCTTCCGATTCATAGTGAGCCCAATAAGGGGATCCCATATCGTGAACTTGACATAACCAATCCCATAAAAGACCTTAAAGAAACAGATTTTACTTTCGGAAAAGATGATTTTGTCATTATAGGTATTCCTGTTTATAGCGGGCGTGTGCCTAAGTTAGCCAAAAAAGCCCTGCTTTCCCTGCGCGGAAACCATACACCCGCAGCCTTAATTGCCACCTTTGGCAACAGACATTATGACGACTCGTTGTTAGAACTGAAAACACTGGTTGAATCGCACGGATTTTTGGTCGTTGCCGCTGGCGCCTTTGTCACTGAGCACACAGTCGTGCAAAAATTCGGGGCAGGCCGTCCCAACGATGAAGATATCAGGAAAATCCATCAGTTTGCTAATCATTTAGCTAATAAGCTCCACTCCTGGAACCCCTCCAACCACAGCGACTTGTCCATTAAGGGCAATCCCACCTACAGAAGGTACAAATCCATACCCATAACACCCCATACCATACGATCACAATGCGTCACATGCGGAGCGTGTGCGAAACAGTGCCCCGCCAAGGCCATCTCTATGGAGCATCCCCAAAAAACAGACAGGAAGAAATGTGTAACTTGTATGCGATGCGTCCGTAGGTGTCCACAGAAAGCCAGAAGCTTACACAAATACGAAGAGTTTATCGCCGAAAAAAGTATAGCCAAGTTGTGTCGTGACTATAAATATCCGGAAATTTTCATATAAGGGACATCCCTGTGCAACACGTGTTAGAAAGTAAATGAGGACAAGGTATGAATTCAATAACACACCCATCGCATAAAATCCTTATCGTCGAAGACGACGCCGATATCGCCAAAAATCTCTCCCTTCTTCTCTCAGGAGAGGGCTATGGTGTCACACTGGCCGACACGCAAAAATCAGCCCTCGACAGGCTGGCCAGCGACCCCTTCGATCTGGTTCTTCTGGACATCTCCCTGCCGGACGGCAACGGATATACCCTCTGTACAGCGGCCAAGCGGCAGCGCGGCGCGCCGGTTATTTTCCTGACCGCTTCAGACGATGAGATCAGCGTGGTCACCGGTCTGGATCTGGGAGCCGATGATTACATCATCAAACCTTTCCGGCCCATGGAACTCCTCTCTCGTATCAAGAGTGTGCTGAGACGGAACGGAAAATCCGAATCTGTGTTTGAAACAGCAGGGTTGAAAATAGATTCCGTTCATGCCACAGTCAGCAAAAATGGCGCTCCACTCTTCCTCTCGGCGCTGGAATACCGATTGCTTCTCGTCTTTGCCAACAATCACGGCATTGTCCTTTCGCGGGAAAAACTCTTGAGTGAAATCTGGGATATCGCTGGTGAATTTGTTAACGACAATACGCTGACCGTTTACATCAAACGGCTTCGTGACAAAATTGAAGAGGTTCCTCAGTCCCCCACGCTTATTAAAACAGTGCGAGGCTTAGGGTATAGATTTGGTGCGTGAGGAGTACATATGTCCTTTTTTAGAAACAAAGACATCCGACACGCCGCAGCCCTCCTCTTCCTCATGTGCGCCGCTTTCACGACAGCCGGATTTATGGCAAGCCTCCTGACCGGCGTCTTTGTCCTGGCAGTCTGCGCAGCTCTCTGTACAGTATTTTTTCTTTTTACACGCAAACGATATCATGTCCTTACCCGATTAAGTGAACAAATCGATCTGATTCTGCATGGCAACGACGAGTTCAGCGTCGACACCTACACCGAAGGCGAGGTGTCCATCCTGCAAAGCGAGATTCAAAAAATGACCGTGCGGTTACGAGAACAGGCTGACACCCTCAAGAAAGATAAGCGCTATTTATCTGAGTCCTTAGCCGACATCGCCCATCAACTTCGCACCCCGCTGACCTCCATTCATATGCTGGTCTCCTTTTTGGCCAAGCCTGATTTAAATCCCGAACAGCGTGCGGAATTCGTCCGTGACTTGGAAAATCTCCTGTCCCGGATAGACTGGCTGCTCTCCTCCCTTTTAAAGATCTCCAAAATTGACGCGGGAACCGCTGTATTTCAGCAAAAAAAAATCCCCCTTTGCGCGCTCTTAAGCAGGACAGTTGAACCCTTGGAAATTCCCCTGGAAATTCGAAACATTGACTTGCGCATAGACTGTGAAGAGGATCTATGCATTACTGGGGACCTCAATTGGACGGCAGAAGCTGTCAGCAATATTCTCAAGAACTGCATGGAACATACAGATGAAGGCGGGGTCATTGGAATCACCTGTACAGCAAACACGATTTTTACAGAGCTTGTCATCCAAGACAGCGGCAGCGGCATTGCCCCGGAAGATTTACCCCATATTTTTGAAAGGTTTTATCAAAACCCCTGCCACAAAGTTCGCCACAAAGACAGCAGTTTCGGCGTGGGTCTGGCTCTATGCCGGATGATTCTATCAGCTCAAAACGCCACAGTTAAAGCCAGCAACCGCCCGGAGGGCGGCGCGCGTTTTACGGTTCGGTTTTATCATCAAAATGAACAACATGCCTCATTTGATAGGGGCTGTAGCTAAGTGACGTTTTTGTTATTTTAAAGTCATCAAGGCGTCACGTTACCCCTCTATAATAAGAGTATCTATTTATCTTGGAGGGATCTGCAATGGAAATTCTGCGTGTAGAGAATCTGCGAAAAACCTACGGAAATCATGACACCCCCGTTCACGCCTTAGACGATGTCACCTTTTCCGTGGAGAAAGGCGAGTTTGTCGCCATCATTGGACCCAGTGGCTCAGGCAAATCCACCCTGCTGCACATCTTAGGCGGCGTTGACACCCCCACATCCGGTAAAGTCTATGTCAATGACACGGATGTATACGCTCAAAATCCAGACCAACTCGCCATCTTTCGGCGGCGGCAAGTGGGGTTGGTTTATCAGTTCTACAACCTCATTCCTGTGTTGAATGCGGCAGAAAACATCACTCTGCCTGTACTGCTGGACAGGCGTCAGGTCAACCCGGAACGCTTGCAGGAACTTTTGCAGATTCTGAACCTGACAGACCGTACTGAATTTCTGCCCAACCAACTTTCCGGGGGACAGCAGCAGCGGGTCTCACTCGGAAGGGCTCTGATCAATGCCCCAGCCCTTGTGCTGGCCGATGAACCTACCGGCAATCTCAACAGCAAAGACTCTCAGAATATCATTGACCTGCTGAAGCACAGTAACGAGAAGTATCAACAAACTATGATCGTTATCACTCATGAAGAGAACATCGCTTTGCAGGCTCACCGCATCATCAGTATTGAAGATGGAAAAATTGCTAAAGACGAGGTGATCAGGCGATGAACGTTTTAAGCAAATTCACTGTGCAGGCGCTGAAACGCAACCGTGCCCGAACTCTTGTTACCATTATTGGCGTGATTTTATCTGTAGCAATGCTGACAGGCGCAACCACAGCCATTTTCTCTTTTCAAAATTATCTGCGCGAAGCCGCCGAAAATGCCATAGCGCAAAACGGCAATTGGCACATAAAGTTCCTGGGTATAGATGCCGCCTTCGCACAGGGATTGGACGCGGATGACGCGGTGGAAAGGACAGCTCTCATCCAAAACTCCGGCTGCGCCCGGCTTGAAGGCGGACAGAATCAAAACAGACCCTATCTTTTTGTAGCCGGATTCAATGATCAGGCCTTTAAAACCCTTCCGGTTATACTGCTATCTGGCAGAATGCCTCAAAACAGCAGCGAAATAGTCATTTCTGAGCAGATTCAGACTGATGGCGGCGTCAAGTATAGTCTTGGCGACACAGTGACGTTGGAAATGGGGTACCGCATCCGTAACGGCCAAAAATTGGGGCCAAATGATGCCTACCCCTACTTGACTGAAGTTCAAGAAAATCTCTCGGAAGTGCACGAAGAAATGTTTCCAAATATTTCTTCGGAAGACTTTCAGGCGCAAACCCCCAGAACCTATGTTGTAGTTGGCGTTTGCGCAAACCCGATTTTTCTGTATTCCCGGGCGCCGGGATATGCTGTAATAACACAAATGGATACAGCCAATGCGTCAAACACCTGTGATGTGTATGTTACCCTGCACTCCCCCACTCCAGACCAAGTTCTTGATTTTGGAATACAGCATTCTTTTTCCCCCGCCCCAGCAGCCCCGGCCACTGCAGAAACTTCCGACGGTTTTGCAGCACAGGGGTCAAGCGGGTGGGAAGTCAGCAACACCCTTTACTCAGGCGCCTCCTGGCGCTTGTATATTGTGGGGGGCATTCTCATCGCGCTCATTATGGCAGGCTCTGTTTTGCTCATCTACAATTCGTTTTCTCTTTCAGTCAGTGAGCGCGTCCGTCAATTTGGTATCCTTGCCTCGGTGGGAGCCACACGTAAGCAGCTGCGTCACTCCGTGATGCTGGAGGGAGTTGGCATTGGCATTATCGGCATACCTTTGGGTATTCTTGCGGGCGCCGGCGGGGTCGCGGTCCTGCAGCATCTCTGGAGATTTTTAGCAGAACTTCTCAATTGGGGAGATCTCCTTGAAGTTCCCGCTTTATCTGTTTCGGCCATAGCCGTTACAGCCACAGCTCTGTTGGGTATGGCCACCATCCTGATTTCCGCCTATATCCCAGCCAGAAAGGCTGCCAAACTCTCGGCCATTGACAGCATCCGTCAAACCAAGGATATCAAAGCCGAAGCCAAAGCCATAAAAACCTCCAAACTGACTGAACGGTTCTTTGGATGGGAGGGAGTGCTGGCCCGCAAGAGTTTCAAGCGCAACAAAAAACGTTATCGGGTTACTATAATTTCGCTGTTTGTCAGTGTGGTCCTGTTTATCTCCGTCAATGCCTTTGGGCTGTACCTGAACCCAACTCCCGCTTCCCCCGATAGCACAGAGGGATACAACATTGAAGTGCAGGATACATGGGAATGGCAGGAACAAAGCCGCAAGGCCGGGCTGGTCATTAACATTTTCATCTATGGGTTCATTGGACTGCTGACTCTTATCGCTGTCGCCACCGTGTTTAACACAATTTCCACTGCCATCATTCTGCGCCGCCGGGAGTTTGCCATGCTCAGGTCGGCAGGTATGTCTGGAAAGAGCTTCTACAGAATGCTAGCCTATGAATGTCTGTCTTATGGAGTCAGGGCGTTAATCCTCGGTATTCCTGTCTCCATTGGAGCCTCTTGCCTGATCTATGAAAGGATCAGGAACGCCAGCATGGATGTGCCTTTTATGCTCCCTTGGGGAAGCATGGGTATAAGTGTGTTAAGCGTGTTTATTCTGGTATTCATCACAATGCTGTACGCCATCAGGAAAGTGAACACAGAAAATACGGTAGACGTTCTCAAGAACGATATGCTGTAATCAAGGCCACAGAATTCAGAATATTTTATCCGTAGGATGGGGAACCTTTGGTCAGGAGGGTTCCAATGCTTAAAAACTACATGGAGTTAGCAGTTGACCGCGTCATGGACAACATTTTGCCTCAATTACAAATTGACTGTACCTGCGAACTCTGCCTTGAGGACATTAAAGCAATAACCTTGAATAATTTACCCCCCCAATATGTATCTTCGGAAAAGGGAGAGGTTTTTGTTAAGGTCAATCAATATTTCGCTCAATACGAAACAAATATTATTTCAGAACTTGTGAGTGCAAGCCAGTTGGTAGGTAAACAACCCAAGCACCCTATGCCAAATAAATAATCATATCATGTTCTTCTGAATGCCATAGCTATTCCCCCATTGCCTCCTGCAAAAACCACTCCCCAATCTGCAAGCTCATCGGTCCCGTCCGCCCCTTCCCCACATCCTGACCATCCAATACGGCAACACCCAGCGCCGCGATGCCGGTGCTGCTGATAAAAATCTCCTCCGCCCGGCGCAGTTCCTCTATCGAGAAATATCTCTCAACAATATCCCAGCCCCGGGCCGCCGCCGCCTCCATGACCTTAACCCGGGTCACCCCTTCCAGAATACGCCCATCCGCAGGCGGCGTCACAATCACCCCGTCCAAAACCGCGAAAACATTACTCATGGTTCCCTCGGTCACCGACCGGGCATTGTAGAGGATTGCCTCTTGAGCTCCCGCCTTTTCCGCTTCAATCCGGGCTAAAGCATTGGGTAGAAGATTCAGCGACTTAATATGGGGATGCTGCCAGCGTTCATCAGGGCAGCTGATAGCTTGAATCCCCTGCCTTTGCGCCTCCTTCGACACAGGATGAAGGCAACTCGTCATAATAGCCACTATAGGCTTCGTCTCAGGCGACACCTGATGACGGGGCGCCGGGCCCCGTGTAATCTGCAGATACAGCGTCGTCTCCGGCTTCAGATCCGACTGACCCACCAAATCTACCAAAACCCTCTCCAAATCCCTTCTGGACATGTCAATGGATAAATTCAACGCCTTCAGACTCTTCTCCAGCCGGTCAAAGTGCTCCTGCAGCGCAAAGATCCGGCCGCCATATGTGCGCATGCTTTCATAAACACCATATCCAAACAAATACCCGTGATCCAAAAAAGGCACACGGGCCTCTTCCACCGAAGTCACTGTTCCATTAATCCACGCAAGTTCCTGTGACACAATTGTCCTCCAAAAATAGTTTTCCAGATGATAATATCACAGGATACCATAAAAAGCGAACCCGCAAAGCCCGGAATTTTTTCTTCGGGCTTTGCGGGTTCCTCGGTGCAGCCTTCATTTCATAACATACATTACCCTTGAATAAAGGTCGAACAAATTGTCCCGTCACTGGTTTGAGCCGCGCCCGCAGGCGCGTCCACACTCAGGGAAGCAGCGTGACATGTACGGCTCTGATTGTATTTACAATTCAGAACACTGCAGTTAACTTGAGCGGGTGTGTCCACGCAGAGTCACCTCCTTACATCCTAGTACTCCCAATCCTTCATCAAAAGAGAATCAGGATTCCTGCACTAGAGTTTAGTATGCGCTCCTTTTTAAAAAGAAATGTACTCTCACTCTGCGGTAGAGATGATACCCCCCACTGGCCGCCAACACCAGCATCAGGGGCATCAAAGGATACGCATAACGCGGACACGTGAACGTCGGCAAATAACTCACGCTGATACAAGTAATTGTTATAGGCAGCAAAAACTTGAGGCGCCAATAACGATCCCCCTTCTTTTCCTTCTTGCGGCACATTCGGATCATTTCCCCCAGCGCCACGCCAAAAATCAGCCAGTGATAAAAAACCGCCCCATCATAAGACACATTGAATACCGCCTGCTCAATCGGGCTCTTAAAGTATGGATTCGACACATTATAATATGGCGCCCCCCAAAAAAAGATGAGCTTCCCCACTGTATACCACCCAATTGTCAGCACAGGATTTGCCTGCCAGTTCTCTTGCAGGCGCCTTATGCCCAGATCCATATCCAGCTGATCCAACGCCATAGCATCCATAGACTCAACATCTATCTCAGCCGTATCCGGATGGGAGGCATCCAAGTCCGGAAGAATATCTACAGTCCAACTGCTCCTGTCATAGCCAATGACAGCCCCCTGAGCAAAAGGATTGCCCGCCGCCACCGTCAGAGGAATAAATTTTCCAAAAACAAGACCATTGCGAATCCACCACGGACACAGCACCATCACCAGGATACACGCGACCACGAGGGCGCGTGTACCCACCTCTCTCAGAGTATATTTTCCAGGTGACGCCTCAGCTGTCTGATCCGCCTTCACCTTGAGCATGAGCCCACACATGATAACCAGGACAAGTGGAAACACAAAAACCGTCGGTCTAATCATCACCGCCAATCCCAGGACAAGGCCCACCCCCACATAATACCTGATCCTCTTAGTCTCCAGAGCCTCCATGCTCACATAAATCAAAAGCAAAAAGAGAAAAGTAAAGAGCGTCTCCGTCAAAATCATCAGCGACACCGAGATATTGGGAATATAGAGCACATATAACAGCAAGGCCAGACGCGCGATCCACACATTAAAGTACGTCTTCCCAATCCGGTACAGAATCAACATGATCCCCACCTGCAAGAGACCCTGAACCAGGCGAACCGCCAACAGCCCCCCGGTCACTCCGAATATCTTAAGAAAGACTGCTAAAAAAACAGGAAACCCCGGCATAATAAAAACCGTGGGCACTCCCTTCCTGATATCCATATCCTGATAAAACAGCTCAGACTCCTCCAGAAGAAGAGCCGCACTGCGCACATACTTAACATCATCATCATTCATGTGGTCAAAGTCACCCAGATAATATGTATCTCCATACATAAAAACAGCCGCCCCTTGAAGAAGCAAAAAAAGGATCAGAAGGACAATGAGATAGACATCCACATGTTTATTGACCGACCCCTTTCCGTCTTTCCGTTCTGTTTGGGGAATCATCTTCATCACATTCACCTTTCTCTTCAGGGCGTACCAATTAATTGTTGTAGCAGAATATCCCAGAACACGGGGTTGTTCCTTGAAGCCGGCCACACAGAGCGGGCGAACATTTAACGCGCTCGATTCTATGGGATTGTGCGCTTCTAAGC
>WRII01000059.1 GCA_009782825.1 Peptococcaceae bacterium | reverse complement strand
ATCCTCTAAAATATGTCTGGCTATACGCTTTTTTTCTCTACTGGGTGTACGAGGATCAGTCCATATTTCAGGAAAATCGGCAACCAACTGTGACAACGAAAGGGTCATCTCGTCATCAACTACGCGAATCTCACTCTCGCATTTTTGTTCATAGGCAGTTTTAGCTATCCACATATAAATATAATTTATGGTTAATCCTCTAACAGCATATTTCTAAAGCGGCTATTTGATTTTCAAACAATTATTATATATAATCAGTGGTGTAGAAAAATATATTCTATAGTATTTTCGCATACTTTTTGCACCAGAATCAAGTTTAACACAGAACGGGAAAGGGGTGTTATTTTTGGTTGACTCCTTTAATGATAATAATAACTATGGCAGAAAAGATCCAAAAAGAAAAGATCCCAAAAAGAAACTGGTTTTAATATCTGTCATCGTTGGAGTATCCTTGATAGCAATATCAGTTTTTATTGTCGTTCTCTATCAATACTTCGGCAGTGTTGATCAACAGATTTCTCAAGGGCAAAAATATTTACTTGACAAGAAATACGACCAAGCCATTTCAGCCTTTCTCAAAGCCATTAAAGCTGAATATAATAATATTCCCGCTCGATTAGGTCTCGGGGAAGCCTATATGGCATTAGGCCAATACAGCAACGCTGAAAACAGCGTATTAAAAGCATTGGATATAGACCCGCAGAATAAAGACGCTTATATTGTCCTGCAGGATTTGTATGCCTTATCAGACGACTATTCCAAGATGGCAGAAACATTGGAAACCATGCGCCATATGGGCCTTGAACACTCCATCGTATACGGAATTGTGTCCGGAAAACTCATTGATGGTATTGCCGAATCTTTAGAAGATGCCACCGCGCTTTCAGACGCGCATGTGACAATAAAGCTGGGCGACCAGGATATCAAGACTTTTCCCGCAGATCAAGGCGGCATGTACCTTACCTACCTTCGGCAAAACATCGTGTATCTGACCCTGGAAAAGGAGAATTACCTGCCATACACCCAACAAATTGAGATCCGGCCCAATGAAGTCCTCTGTATGCCAACCATAAGCATGGCATCTGTTTCAAACACCCAAAATGCAAAATCTGAACCCGCCAAGGGGAGCCAGCTTGCCAAATACCTGGCTGCCACAACTGTTTTTACAGTCACATATGACTTCGAGGAAAACGGCGGCGCTTCTGCGACCAGGGCCTCAGGCAGTTTAATTGTAGGCAAAACCATAGATTTGACGCCTGAAGCCGTTAGGGAAGACTGGGATTTTGTCGGGTGGAACACAAACAAAAACGCTGAAGCAGGTCTGATTTCCCTTCCCATGGTTCCCGATAATGTGACTCTGTACGCCATTTACAAGAAAACCCTGACAGTAACCTTCAATGATTATAACGGAACCGCCCCGGCTACCCGCGAAGAATCACACGCGATTTACAACAAGGCCACCGACTGGCAGATGACTCTTCCAGAGCAGAACTCCTATACCGATTGGACATCCTCCGGCTGGGTTCCCAGCCCTTCACTCCTTTCTCCCGGGCAAGACCCCAACACATCCGTCTCTATCACCCAAGACACAACATTCTATGGAGTCTACAGGAACCAATTTACTCTAACATATGCAAACGGCGGCTCTTCCTCTCCCCCGCGCGAGACTAAGGTCGTATACGTTAACAGTTCTGATCCCAAGGTTGCCAGCAAACCCTTTACTCTTGCGCAGCCCGGTACCCGGAACGGCTCTACATTTGCAGGGTGGGCGCTGGACAGTCAAAATGGGTATGTCTACCAGGCAGGCGACCGGTTTGGCGTTCCCCGCCATGCCACCTTGTATGGTGTGTGGAAATAAGGAAATACGTAAGGAGACCTCACCCCATGAACTATCGCTTCTCACAAAGAATCTCCACTCTCCAGCCTTCCGCCATCCGGGAAATCCTCAAAACCGCCTCTGACCCTGGCGTCATTTCTTTAGCTGCCGGCAATCCTTCTGCACAGGCCTTTCCCCTGGAAGCCCTCCGCCGGATTACAGCCGATGTCATGGCTCAGACCCCCATTCCCGCCCTGCAATATTCCGTCAGCGAAGGCTACGAACCTCTGCGCCAGACCATCGCCCGCTTCGTCTCCCAACGCGAATCCATCTCCTGCGCGCCCCAAGAGTGCCTCATTGTCTCCGGCGCTCAACAGGCCTTGGACTTCTCCGCCCGATGCCTCTGTGACGAAGGCGACGCCATTATTTGCGAATCCCCTTCCTTCATCGGCGCCCTCAACGCTTTCCGTTCCTACAATGTGAAGTTAGTGGGGGTTGAGCTCCTTGAGGACGGCATGGATATTGACACGTTGGAGCAGGCTTTGAGCCAAAACCCCCGCACCCGCTTCATCTATGTCATTCCCAACTTCCAGAACCCGGCAGGTCTGACCACGTCTCTGGCCAAGCGCCAAACCATCTACGCCCTGGCTCGCCGCCACAACGTCATGATTGTGGAGGACAACCCTTACGGCGACCTGCGCTTCCGGGGTCAACCCCTCCCCTCCCTCAAATCCATGGACACAGACGGACGGGTCATCTACTGCGGCAGCTTTTCTAAAGTTATCGCTCCCGGACTGCGCTTGGCCTACACCATCGCTCCCCAGCCCGTTATTGCCAAATTTACTGTGGCCAAACAATGCGCCGACGTTCACACCAACATGCTCACCCAAATTGTCTGCCAAAGGTTTCTGATGGAGGAGGATATGGACGCCCATGTGTCCCGCCTTCGCACCCTTTATAAAGACAAATGCGATCTCATGCTCTCAGCCATGGACGCCCATTTTCCCCAGACTGTCACCTACACGCGCCCCGAAGGCGGCCTCTTCCTGTGGGTGACCTTGCCCCAGGAAACCGACATGCTCGACTTCTGCCGTCGGGCCGCAGCCCGCAAAGTCGCCGTGGTTCCCGGCAACGCCTTCAACGTTGACGAGAACATGGCTTCGCGCTCATTCCGGTTGAACTTTTCCACCCCCAGCGACAGCCAGATCCAGGAGGGCATCGCCATTTTGGGAGAACTACTGTAAGGGGTAAGTAAATAAAGCCTATGACCACCTATATTATCGAAAGTTCGTGAGAGCTCGGGCCTTGCGAGGAAAGGCCGGACATTCTTTGTCCTTCTGGGCAGCTATGCTTTTCCACTTTCCCGCCTCAACCAAAAAACCTGACTGCTGATAGCTGTTGATGACAGCCATAACCGCCGCCTCAACCCGTGGGGCGGCTAAATGATCAGCATCATGATTGATCATAGCCTTTTTAAGGCTCAGGGAAACAAAGGGCTGGATCATCAGTTCGCAGGTACCATCCGGCAGAATGCGAGCTGTGACAATGACCAGCGTCGGCGGGATATTTCGTTTGACAAAAGGCAGAAAAGACAACGGAGACTCCTCAATCACAAAATGCAGCAGCCCTCGTGTGAAGCCGCTGTCTTCACCGATCTCCACAGCCTGAGCAATCCATGGCGACCCTTCCCGGCGCAGTGTATCGTCTATGTTTCCTGGCCGCACCGCGAAACCTTGGTCGATCAGGTGTCCTACCCCCATCTGTACCGCGTTAACCGGATTATCCCGAACAACAATCCGCCGTCCCCGTAGATAGCTAAAAACATTGCTGAGGTATGTTTCCTGCGCCTTCTGTTTCTTCACTTTCTGTATCCCTCCTGTTACATACGCGATCCCGATCGCCGGCAATGCCATAAGTTTCAAGAACCATGGAGTATTATGGGGGGACTATGTGGTTCTTCGCAAATGCGGTGTATAGAGTAGGCGGATTTTTTGACAACATAGATGGCAATGGTGATGTATCAACAATCCCGGATTACTTCATACACCACATTTGCGAGGAACCACACATTTACAAAGAACCAATTATCACCCGTAATTTTGTTTTTGGTTTTCGTAGTGAGGGTGTCCTCCATGCTGAGGCTGCCCATACTGAGGCTGCCCATACTGGGGTTGTCCGTGTTGAGGCTGCCCATACTGGAGCTGTTCATACTGGGGTTGTCCCTCATATGATAATTGATTGGCAGGATTTGAGGCATTCTGAGTATTCTGGGCATTCTGAGTATTCTGAGTATTCTGGGCATTCAACATCTCCTGAGCTTGCTCTGAAGAGAGTTGATGGCCATACTCACATATAGAACAGGCATAAAAATACTTCGTACTAAACGGAAAGATAGGGATGAAAAAAAGCGTAAACCATCTTCGTACCCTAATCAAATTCCACGAAGCATTATTATAACAATGAAAACATTGTTGTGATCCGAAACTCAAAAGTATTTTTACGAAAGACCGCGCTCCCCAAATAATCATAAGTGATCCCTTTCCCTTCACTATATTTATTTACTTATTTAATAATATACTTAAATTCTAGGGGTTGTCAAGAGGGAGTAGATGGCAAGAGATGGCAAGATGGCAAAGAACCTCTATATCTTCACAATCTTCTCCCTGCCCCCCGCCACATTCTTTGTTGCGTTCCGCATATCCACCACAAGCTGAGCCTTCTCCACGACCCAGCCATAATCAATACAGCTATGATCCGTCACAATCAGCACACACTCCGCTCCCCTCACCGCCTCCTCCGTCAGCTCCACACTCTCCATCCGCACAGAACTCCCCCCATGAGGCTCAATCATCGGCACATAAGGATCATGATAGCTGAGAACAGCCCCCTCTTGCTTAAGCAGTTCCATAATAATCAAAGCCGGAGACTCACGCACATCGCAGATATCCTTTTTATAGGCCACACCCAGAGCTAACATGCGCGCTCCCCGCACACTCTTACACTGCCTGTTCAAAGCCCGGAAAATTTTATTCACCACAAAATAGGACACCTCCGTATTGATTTCCCCCGCCAATTCAATAAAACGCGTATGATAATTATATTGCCGGGCCTTCCACGTCAGATAAAAAGGATCAATCGGGATGCAATGCCCCCCTACCCCCGGCCCCGGATAGAAGCTGTGGATCCCAAAAGGTTTCGTCGCCGCCGCATCAACAATTTCCCACACATCAATCCCCATACGATCGCACAATAACATCATCTCATTAACCAAAGCAATATTCACCGCCCGGTACGTATTCTCAAAAACCTTGGTCATCTCCGCCGCCGCCGGCGAACTCACAGGCACGACATTGATAATCGTCTGCCGGTAGAGCAAGCACGCAATCTCCAAACATACCAGCGTCATACCTCCCACAACCTTAGAGGTATTCTTCGTCGTAAACCGCTTATTGCCCGGATCCACACGTTCCGGAGAAAAAGCCAGGAAATACTCTGTACCCACCTCAAGCCCCGCCCTCTGAAGAATGGGAAAAATAATCTCCTCCGTCGTCCCCGGGTATGTAGTGCTCTCCAACGTCACAATCTGACCCACCCGCAGTCTCTTCGCAATTTCCTCAGCCGCGTTTTGCATGAAAGAAATATCCGGATCCCGCATAGCCGTCAAAGGAGTCGGCACACAGATAATCACCACATCACAAGCCGCCAGCAGATCAAAATCCGTCGTCGCTTTGATCCCCCCCGACAAAGCCAGATCCAGCAGCTCCTCATCCTTGACATCCCCAATATAGTTAGAACCCGCATTCACCAGAGCCACCCGCTCTTCCTGGACATCAAACCCCAAGACCGGAAACCCAATTTTCGCCTTTTCTACCGCCAGCGGCAACCCCACATATCCGAGCCCAATCACCCCCACTTGAGCCGTGTGATCCTCAATCTTTTGAATAAGCGCAGCAGCCGTGCTGTCCGATCGTGTCTGTGTCATGTATGTATGACTCCTTCCTTGTATTCGGCAAACTCTGTAAATTCTGCACACTCTGCAAACTCTGCGAGCTCTCTGAATTTTGTGAACTCTTCGAACCCTGCCCCTCTATACGAACCCCCTCACAGCACTCCTCGCGAAAATCCGGCAACAGCTTCTGCAGCTCGCCCACCACCTGATCCGGCTCAAGCTCGCCGCCCTTCTCTTTCAACACATCAATAAGCCCCTCCACAGCCCCTGCGTCAACCCTACTGGCCCGGGCAATAAAAATCCTCTCATGCCGTGTCGACCTCGTTCCCTCCTCCGCTGTCAGCAGCTCTTCATACAACTTCTCCCCAGGCCGCACCCCCGTATAAACAATCTGAATGTCCTTCTCTTCCTTCAGCCCCGACAAACGAATCAAATCCTTAGCCAAATCAACAATCTTCACCGGACGGCCCATATCGAGAATAAAAATTTCTCCCCCCTCAGCCATAGCCCCCGCCTGAATCACCAGCTGGCTCGCCTCAGGAATCGTCATAAAATAGCGGGTCATTTCCGGATCCGTCACCGTCACCGGCCCTCCCGCCGCAATCTGACGCTTAAAAGTCGGCACAACACTTCCCCGGCTCCCCAAGACATTGCCAAACCGCACCGCGGCAAACTGAGTGTGTGACCGGGCCCCCAGATCCTGGATCACCATCTCCGCCACACGCTTTGTCGCTCCCATAATACTCGTGGGGTTGACCGCCTTATCGCTGGAAACAAGAACAAATTTATTCACATGAAAATCATGAGCCGCCCGGGCCAGAACATGGGTTCCCAAAATATTATTCAGCATAGCCTGTTCAGGATTATCTTCCATAAGAGGCACATGTTTATGCGCAGCGGCATGAAAAACCACACCGGGACGATACTCCGCAAAAACCCGGCCCACCTTGCAAACATCACGAATATCCATGATAACCGCCGCCAAAGCAGGCCACATCTTATTCGGCGCCTTTTGAGACAAGGCCCGCAGCTCCTGTTCAATATCAAAAATACTATTCTCGCCATGCCCCGTCAGGATGAGCTGAGCCGGGTTGAACCTCACCAACTGCCGGCACAATTCCGAGCCAATAGACCCCCCCGCTCCCGTAACCAGCACCACCTGATCCTTGAGATAGCCCGCCACCTCGTTCAACTCCAACGACACAGCGTTCCGCTGCAGCAAATCCTCCACCTGAACCTCGCGCAGGGTGCTGACCGTCACATCGCCGCTCAAAAAATCATACACCCGCGGCAGAATCTTCAAAGACACATGGGTATCCTGGCATAAATTAATAATCTCGCGCAGAGGTTCTCCCGTCACCGACGGAAGCGCGATAATAATCTCTTCAACATCGTACTCCTCCACAATCCTGGCAATATCATGGCGCGTCCCCAGCACCGGTATCCCCTGGAGTTTTAAGTGCAGCTTTTCCGCGCTGTCATCCACAAAACCCACAGCCACTCTTTCCTGATCATGATAGTTACGCAGCTCCCTGAGGGCCAGCGCCCCTGCATCCCCCGCCCCAATAATCAGTACCGGTTTGAGGCCGCACGACCCGTTCCCCTGGGGAAGCGCCCCGTTCCCCTCACGCATACGCGCCCCCATCTGCTGCACCCGCGGCAAAAACCGGGAAAACCCCACCAATCCCGCAACCATCAGCCAGCACAGCACACCGACGCTGTGAGGCATGCGCGGAATCCCCGTTATCTCAAGAGCGACAGGCGAACCGGATATCACAGGAGGAGCCGGCATAACCAGAGACATCCCATAAACAATCCCTACCATGATCAGAACACCGATGCCGCTGCCTCCGGCAATACTGACAAGCTCGCGCACACTGGCATACCGCCAAATACTGTGGTACAACCCCACAAAGCGATATACCACAAGCAATACCACTGTTGCCACAATCGCCGCACAGATATATGTCGTTGACAGGTAGCTTTCCAACTGAATGGAATCCTCATAAAAACGGAGATAAAAACTCCCGAAAACAGCGATGTTGATCAACGCCGCATCCAAAGCCATGAGGAGCATTGTCCGCTTCCAATGTGGCATGTGTGTGTCCTCATTTCTGTATCCCTAGTGCTGCACCAACAGAGTAAATGAACTCTAATTGAATGTTAAACAAAAGTGTACTACAAGTTGTATTATTTGGCAATGAATCATGTCGAATCCGGGCGTACCAATTAATTGGTGCACCCGTCGAATCCTATTCCGCCAACTCAATTGGCCAGCTCAATCGAATAGTGAGCTGGGGTCGGAGTCAGATACGTCTCCCCTTTGCTAGGCAGACTCCCTGCCGGAAAATTATAAGGTGTCGCGGCAATAGGCGTCGCCAGATCCGCCCCATAAGGATGATCCGCCATAATTTGAAAAACGCTATCCTGATAAGCTGTCCGGCCGGCCTCTCTCGCCGTGTTTGGGTTATTATAGACAATCCAGCTGTTATAGGCCCAAATAGCAAAATACCAGTTTTCCACCACCGTCCGGTCGCCGTTGCCAATATTCGGGGCCATCTCCCATTTTTCATTCAAGATATCGGCGCCATAAGCAACATTAAAGCAGACATCATATTGGATCTTGTACCGTGTCTCCGCATCCAGGCTGTCCAGCATAGTCACCTGCATAACACCTACATACTTCCCATCGGCAATCTTAGGCCGGCCATCGGCATAAAACTGGCCCCAGCCCGATTCCTTATAAGCAATCGCTTTCAGAATTTCCGGTGGTATGTTCTTTTCTCTGCCGACTTGTTCAAAAATCCGCGCCATCTCTTCCCAGCTTGGCTGCTCAGCCGCCTTGATCTGCCCAGGCAGGGCGCCAAAAACGATCACACAGCATATTCCCACAGCCAGCATCCGGGTAAGAGGCCAGCACATATGACCTTGGCTGCTGCCACGGAAAAAGGGGTTTTCCACGTGAATACCTCCTTTTAAGAGTGAAGAAAGACTCTCTGTCTCACTCTCGACACTCCTTATTCTCAACAAACTTTATGTTCTCCATGTAATCCTTTTAAATTCTCTTTATGTATATCTTTTATTTCACCGTTACCGCCACTGCCATCGCATACCAGGCTTTCGCCACCAAGCGCTTCCCATCCACATTCAGGTGGCCCCCGTCGGAAGTATACAAAGAGACCATCTGTTCAAAGCTGCTGTCCGCAGGAGCAAAAAAACCCGTATTTGGCGTTCCGTCTGGATAATGGCTCTCTATATCAGCAATATCCAGCAAAAAATATCCGTTGGTCTGGCAATAGTCTCTGATCCATTGATTGAAAGCATAACGCATCATATTGGCCCTGTCATCCCTGGGCACCAAAGGCATGGTTGTAAAAACAACCTTCAGATCAGGATTTTCCAGTTGAATAGTTCCCATGCTATAAGTATAAGATTCCGCTTCCGCACGGGCTCTCTTCAGATTGTCATCAAATGTTAAAATCATATCGATTTTATCACTTTTACTATTGAAAGTATCACTATCCCTATAGCTGTACTTATTCAGCACAGCCGTCACTTTCCGGCCCCACCCTTTGTCCATATAGGAATCAAACCAGCTTCTTTTATTATCTGTACTTTGATTGCCCCGGTTCACAGCATAAACGGTTCCCGGCTGCACCTCAGGCGGCGGATCCGGCGTTGACGACCTTAGTGTTTCGATCGTCAACGAATAGAGCGCCGCATTGTCCGTATGCAATTCAGACAGGCCTTCCACTATGTTCCCACCCAGTGACCCATGGGCAAAAAAATAATTCGTTTGGGCCACGGCCTGGACAGCCTCCGGATTATTCTTCAGATACTCCTCAATCAAAACCACATCGCGATGATCCACGACGCGCCCCGGCACATAGGCCGGATCATACTCGTTGATCTCCTCCACATGCCTTTGAGCATTCTGTATGGTCAAAATACCCACACCGCTTATCAACAAAACCAAACCAATAAGTATAATGATCCACAAGCTCGACAAGCTGGGACCCTGAGAGCTTTGGGCGTTTTTTGACATAATCCCCTCCGCGTTTGCGTCCTTATTTTTTATGTTTTTAATCTATCATATCATAACACAAAACTCTAGAAAAAGTTAATCCCTCACCAAAATCATTGAAAATCATTGTCCCTTTTGATCCACTCTCTTGAGTCCCTCACTGTCTTCAACGATTTTCACAATAGAAGAAGGCTGCAACCTGGTATCCTCCAGCTGTGCTGCCAGGGAGTCCATCATTTTTATCAGATGAAGGCGAAACTCAAATTCCTGACGATCCTTCTGCACGATGGTGCTGAGGATCAGTCCGGAAAAATAAGACACGACAGCCGCGATGACCCCAAAGCCGCATACAATCAACGTCGGATAGTGAGCCACCAGTCCTGTTTGACAATACGGAATGTAGACAACAGGGACAAAGACAGCCATGGCTGTCACGAACAGAACCAAAGCAATCATGCCAAAATATTCATAAGGCTTATAGGTCTGAAAAAGTTTGACAATAGTGTTTAGCACCTTAACACCATCTTTATAGGTATTGAGCTTGGAATGCGACCCATTGGGCCGGTCTCTGTATTCAACGGGAATTGTGGAAAGGGTCATGTTTTTATCAATGGCGTGAATCGTCATCTCTGTTTCAATCTCAAATCCTTGGGATAAAACAGGAAATGATTTGGCAAACCGATAACTTAGGGCACGGAATCCTGTCATGACATCCTTGATATCACTTTTAAAAACTTTATTGATTACATTGCGCACCAAAGCGTTCCCCAGATTGTGAAAGGGTCTTTTGTTTTCGGAAAAATAGGTTGACGACAATCTGTCTCCGATAACCATATCCACGTCATGCTCTAAAACGTACTGGGCCATCTTTTCTATAAGCTCCGCGGGATACGTATCATCCCCATCTATGAGAATATAGCATTCCGCCTCAATATCTTGGAGCATTCTGCGCAAGACGTTGCCTTTACCTTGTTTATGTTCATAACGGACTATGGCCCCTGCTTTTTTGGCAATGGCGCCTGTATCGTCTTGAGAGTTATTGTCGTAAACATAGATTTTGACCCGGTATTTTTGACAGTATTTCAAACAATCGCTAACGACTTTGGCAATGGTCCGGCTCTCGTTGTAACAGGGGATAAGGATCGCGAGCTTGTCCATAGTGACCCCTTTCTTCAAACTCCATAAAATTAACCTTGGGGACTGGCCCCTTATCATTTATTTTGTATGATCTGATAGAAATCTAAACATTATGATCAGCTCGTAAACAACTGAACCCAATAGGTTCCCGTTACGCCCACGCCTATCTTTGTAAAGGCGGGATTCAAAATATTTTCGCGGTGCCCCGGAGAATTCATCCACGCCTGGACAACAGCCTCGGGAGTTTGCTGGCCGGCGGCGATATTTTCGGCAGCCGCCCCGTATCTAATCCCCATCTGATCCAGCACAGAGAAGCAATCCTGGCCGTTAGGACGCGTGTGATCGAAAATTCTGGTGATCTCTCCTGCCCGCACTTGAGCAGCTTCCTTGAGCCTGCTGTCCAGAGTCAGTTCCCGGAGACCCGCCTTTCTCCGTTCCGCGTTCACCAGGTTCACAACTCTTTGGGGCGGTTGAGATGCTTCCCTCTCCTTCTGAGCTTTGGCCTTGGCTTTTTCCGCGCTCACCTGGATCTCATTCCGAAAATAGCGATGCTGACCGCAAAAGGTCTTTGTGTCGTAGGTGGGATCACCACTGGGATCGCCACTGGGCTCAGCCACAGCTGCCGGAACACACAGCGCCATTCCCAAAACTAAAACACCTAAAACAGCCGCGAATTTTTGCACTTTTTTCCCCATAGAAATCTCCTTTTTATCCGAAAAGGCGAAAAATACCTTTTTATATGAGTATAGTCATATCTCCTCAACTTTTCAAAGCCAATATTTAGCAGCGGCAAGGCCAAAGTTCAGGCATAATGTTTGTAAAGAGAGGAGATTCTAACAGGGACTCAAAGAATAATTTGGCAGAACAATACTGAAAAGGACAGGTGCATCCTTATGACACAGTCAACAAGAGTTTCCAACAGATTGGCGCAAGAGAAATCCCCTTATCTGCTCCAGCACGCCCACAATCCTGTTAATTGGTTCCCATGGGGGGAAGAGGCTTTTGCCACAGCCCAAGCCGAAGACAAGCCCATATTCCTCTCTATCGGCTATTCTACATGTCATTGGTGCCATGTTATGGAGAAAGAGTCTTTTGAAGACGACGACATTGCCCGCCTTCTCAACAACTCTTTTGTCTCTGTAAAAGTTGACCGTGAAGAGCGTCCTGATGTGGATCACCTCTATATGTCGGTTTGCATAGCTATGACCGGCCACGGCGGCTGGCCTCTGTCCCTTTTTCTTTTCCCGGATCGGCGCCCCTTCTTTGGCGGCAGTTATTTCCCGAAAAACGATCGTTATGGGATTCCCGGCTTTGCCAGCCTGATTTCCCAGTTGGCGGATCTGTGGCACACGCAGCGCCCTCTCCTGGAAAAACAGGCTTCTATTGTTGTTAATCATCTCAGCCAGGAGCATTCAGCTGCGCCGGCTGCGTCACCCGAATCGGTCGACGCTCATTCCTCAAGACCCCAGCATAGATCCGGCTCTTCCCGGGATACATCTGGCACTCATGAAGTTTCCTCTCCAGTCTTTTCACAGGCCCGAGCCACCGGCGCTCCCTTTATCCGCATCGCCCAAAACGCTTATCAGTCTCTAGCCAACTCTTTTAGTGAACAGTACGGAGGCTTCGGCTCTGCGCCTAAATTCCCTACCCCCCACAAGCTCTCCTTTCTCATGCGTTATATCCGGCTGAGAATCTCCCAGAATGGTCCGGAAGATGAAATTGCCGCCGGTCGTCATATGCTGGCCCATACTCTTGAATCCATGGCCGCGGGAGGGATCTATGACCATGTGGGCGGCGGGTTCTGCCGCTATTCCACAGATTCCAAATGGCTTGTGCCTCATTTTGAAAAGATGCTCTATGACAACGCTCTGCTGGCACGGGTGTATGCGGAAGCCGGCAGTTTTTTCAAAGAGAGCGATCCGGAAAAATCTCAACGCTTTTCCGAAATAACCCACGAAATTCTGCGCTACGTCCTGCGGGAAATGCTCGCCCCGGAAGGCGCGTTCTACACAGCGCAGGATGCGGACAGTGAAGGGGTTGAGGGTAAATATTATGTATGGACGCCGCAGGAGCTGGAGCAAATTCTGGGGCTGGAAGGCGCCGCCCTGTGCGCTCTTTTGTTTGGCGTTCATGAACAAGGTAATTTCGAAGGCCGTAATATTTTGAACTCCATCGGCCGGCCCCTCACACAGGCACAGCGGCAGAGCATCACTCCTTCGTTAGACAAGCTTCTTGCCGCCCGGGCCCGGCGTGTCGCGCCCCTCAGAGATGATAAGATCCTGACCTCCAGCAACGCCTTGATGATTGGCGCTCTGTCTGTGGCCGGACGCCTGATGCAAGATAATTCCTATATCAACACAGCGTGGCACGCCGGTGAATTCATCTGGCGTCATCTGCGCACCCCTGAAGGCCGCCTGTTTTCCCGTTATTGTCAGGGCGAAAGCGCCCACCCGGCTTCTTCTGATGACTATGCCTATCTGCTGGATGGGTTTCTCGAGCTTTACCGGGCCACATTTGAGGAGGTCTGGCTGCGCCGGGCGTTGGAATTGGCTCATATTCTTATTGAGCTTTTCTGGGATCAGGACGGGGGAGGTCTCTTCCTGTCAGCCTACGATGTGGATGATATTTTGATTCGCAGCAAGAACTTTTTCGATGGCGCTATGCCTTCAGGCAATGCCGTGGCTGCCAAAGGGTTTTTGCAATTGTCTCGTTTGACCGGGGACAGTCAGTGGGAGGAGTATGTGCACGGTATCATCGCCGCCGCTGAACCGGAGATTCATGAGGCCTCTGGTTCGGCTACGGTGGCTTTGGCCGAGACTGCTTTGTGGCTGGAGGACGGCGGCACAGAAATCGTTGTTGTGGAAGCTGACCGCGCTCAAGTCAAAAGCATATCGATGGCCGCGGAGCTCCATCAGGAATTTTTGCCCTTTACTGTCATTACCCTGTGCGGCCCCGGGCATGAGGATATATCTGAGCTGGCGCCCTTTACCACAGAATATGAGTCTTTAGCGGATCAAACCTCCGCCTTTGTCTGCCGCAATCAGCATTGCTCCCGCCCTGTGACAGATTCTGAGACGTTGTTTGAGTTGTTGTGAGGCTCTTGTCTGGATTATGCGCCGTTTGGTAAACATTGTTTATGGCAAGAACAAGACAGAATATCGCCCATTTATACCTGAACAATCCTCAAAAGAATAGAATTCCGCATGTTCTTGTGGTATCATGGAGTTAACTGGATAGCGATCCAGTTGAATTATCTGATACAGAAGTTGAAAAGCTTATTTGCTTTTTGCAAAACTATTTAGACACTTATTGTAAAGACTACGATGATAAGTTAGAGAGAATATGTGATAAGGAGGAATAGACATGGCATTGCCTAAAGAAAATGAACGGTACACCTATACAGACTACTGTTCATGGGATAATGATGAACGCTGGGAGCTTATAGATGGCGTTCCATATGCAATGACCCCGGCTCCGTCACGATTTCATCAAAATATCAGCGGTAATCTATTTGGGCAGCTTTTTAATTATTTACAGGGAAAACCCTGCAAAGTATATCATGCGCCTTTTGATGTGCGACTGAACACCGGCACGAATGACGATACCGTGGTTCAGCCCGACCTTCTCGTTGTCTGCGACAGTTCCAAGCTTGATGATAAAGGTTGTGTCGGCGCTCCTGATCTGGTTGTAGAGATCTTGTCGCCGTCTACAGCCCGCAAAGATAAGCTCATTAAATTCCAGAAATATCAACAATCCGGAATCCGTGAGTTCTGGATCATTGACCCGGAGACAAGGACAGTACAGGTCTGCACTTTGGAAAACGGAAATTATATTATATCCATGTACGGAGATACTGATACCGTACATGTCCAAGTGTTGGACGGTTGTCAAATTGAGTTGTGCAGTGTGTTTGCGGAATAACAATCTCAAATAGGAAAGGATTTATTGTACATCAACAGCGAGATTTATTCATGGGATTCGGGGCCGTCAGCGTGGGGTTTTGAAGACAGACTCATAGACATTTGTCACAAAATCAAAGGGCATTATCTACTGAAATGCTGTTTTGGGTGCCTTTACTCCAACTATTCCCCAGCTGGCAACGGTGATTTTGGCACTATGCTATGCTATTCCCGGGTCGCAGATCAATACCTTAAGGTTTCAGGAAAATATGGGGACAACCCCATATGGAAAGTGTATGATAAAGGGGAACAAAGGCAAGAAACCTCTCTATGTGAGCACTTCCGGCCACGTATCAATTGTCTTGGCGGATATCGGGGACTGATTTACGGATCCAATTAAACGGCAAAGAAATCATCATGGGTCCACTTGCGGGCGTAGCCCACTAAGGTGGCGAGACACAAGACATTCTTATTTGTTTTTTGCTTACCGAAGGCTGATTGAATTTGGCGGTGCTACATGGTATGCTGTAGATAGAGTCGGTTAACGGAAATACTTCGTTGGAGGATGAAAAATGCATTGTAAAGGGACACTGATTGCAGTAAAAGATATGGAAAAAGCAAAGTGTTTTTACCATGACGTTTTGGGTTTGAATGTTGTTGATGATTTCGGTGCGAATGTTGTTCTGACAGAAGGTGTCTTTCTACAAACTGCTGAGACTTGGAAAACATTTATACGAAAGACAGAGAAAGAAATAATCTACGCAAACAATGCGAGCGAATTATATTTTGAAACGAATGATATGGATGACTTTATCGGCAAACTCTCAAGCTTTTCTGATATTTCGTATCTACACCCACTGCTCAAACATAGTTGGGGACAGCGTGCGGTTCGGTTTTATGATTTGGATGGACATATTATCGAGGTTGGAGAAAACATAGTTATGGTTGTAAAACGATTTATTTCAAGTGGCCTTTCGATTGAAGAAACTGCAAAACGGATGGATGTTGACGTAAACTATATCAATTCATGTTTGGAGTAATAAGCTCATTGATACGTTTTATGGTCTTTTTATCCTGCGTCTGCCAATAAACGTAATCATCCCAAGCCTCATCGAACCAAACAAGTTTCATTCGCCAGCCTCAATTAAATCGTGTTCAACCCCTTTTCCGGCGTTGAGAGCGGCAATGCCGCGACGAAGGTGGGCGAGGTTACTTTCGCTGTAAAACGGGTCGGATTCCGTTGTAACATCAAAGGGCAAACGCCGTTCGCGCAGCACGGCGCGGGCGAACATATTAAACGCGACAGTAGTGTTCATACCGACTTGAGAACAGAAGTCGTCAAACTGTTTTTTTACTTCGGAATCCATGCGGATGCTAAATGTTGTTTGTGCCATATAGAAAACCTCCTATCAATTCAGGTTTTATTCTATTGTTAACGCAAGCTGATACACTATTATTATAACCCAATAGGTGCGTTTTGCCAACGATTACTTTTAAGGAAGATACTTAGACAGGGCGCAACACCTGTTGCCCAGAGAGACGCCCTATCCCTCCTGACGTTCCCGCAATGCAACGCCGTTTAAGGGTGGCGAATCAACCCATGGCGCATGAACCTTTGTTTCTGTTGCCGCCTGTCCGCAGAATGGCCGCGCTGACGCGCCGTTTTTTATCTCAAAGGGCACGAAGGGCGCGTCATCATGTCCCGCAGGTTCCGACAGATCGCCATGTATGTTTGTATATTCATATATTTTCATGCATGAGACTTCAGGGAATCCCCTAGCTAGGTGATCTCTGAAGGGATTTCGGCGTTTCCGCATTCTGCATACATATGGACTTGTGAGAACCGACAAACAGAAAGCAGACTCTGGGTTGTGTCTCTTGTCTGGCATTATCCGAAAAAGAATAGAATTCTGCAAGCTCTTATGGTATCATGGTTTTAAATGAATAGCTTTCAAGACGCTGGTTTAATTCTAGCATTTACTCCAGCTTTTTAAAGTTGTTATTCTGGTGGTCTACTGATCAAGATTAAGTGGTAAAGTTTCATGAACAGTTCAGGATAAGGAGAGAAAATATGAAGACTGTTAAAAGTTTGCAGGCGCTGATTGCAGCACGACAAGATTTGCCGAAGGTAGGCTGGATTTTTGTTGACAAGAAGTTCGACAAGACTTCTGTCGATATGCTGATAGGTGCAACGTTTCATATCCAAGAAGATGACGAAGATGAATTTTACGGGGAAGAGAATTTTGATACTTGGCTAGAAGCTCCAACATTTTTAGATGTTCTTGAACTACGTGAGAAGCATCTGAATAATCCGACCGCAGAAGACTATGCACTTGCATGTACCCATTATCTTGAGATGGATGATTTCTTGGAGTGAGAATCATCCTTACTTTTGATCCAACAGTGCTCTCAGTTGTGCGATTTCAGCATCCTTGTCAGCAAGAATTGCATCCTTGTCGGCAAGAATCGCATCCTTGTCAGCAAGAACGGCATCCTTGTCGGCAAGAATAGCATCCTTTTGCAGGATCACCGATTGCCACTTGCGGTCAGATCGTTCTTCCCCACGCTTTTCCCCGCGCTTTTCCCCACGTTCTTCCCCGCGCTCCTCAGCCTCTTTTTGCCATACGGCTTTGGCGTCTTCTATTTTCCACTCTTGTAATAACATATTTGACACCTCCGAACCATTATTTCTTAGATATTCTGTCAATATCTCCTGTTCTATGCATTCTTTTATGGCTCTCTCTACGGCTTTGGCCCGTTCTAACCCGTTCTGTTCGTAT
>WRII01000058.1 GCA_009782825.1 Peptococcaceae bacterium | reverse complement strand
TTCAATGGAATTATAAGGGGAAAATCCTCAGGGTTTGACCAATGCATCTTCAGTGGTTGGTGTATTTACGTTGAGCAACACTAGCATAATCCTCCAAGTTAACGTAATATTTAAGCTGATACTCCGTCTCACCGTTCTGCATGGCTTTATGAATCTCGTTTACTTCTTTTTGCGCGTCCTCCATGGTCGCGTACCACCCAAGTATAACACCGCTATCCCCCCAAAAACCATGGTGATCTGTTCCAGAAAGACAGAATTTCGGGAATTTTTTCCCTCCAGCAATGACTGGGCCAGCCGCGAACTTATAAAAAGTCGAAAGGGTGCTTCCGTCAAAGGACTTAACTGCGATTTTTCTCTCTCCTGAAAAAGCGGTGTTGTTTTGAGGCGTAGCAGTAACAACTGCATTTTCAGGCTGCTTGTCCAATAATAGCGTGTCCAAGGATATATCTAACTTTTGCGCAAGCTGGATTAGCTTTTCTGTTTCCGGGTAACTGCCGTCCTGCTCCCATTTTGAAATAGCCTGCCGTGATACGTTGAGCAACTCAGCCAACTGTTCCTGTGAAAGGTTCTTTTCCCTGCGTATGTTCTTCAAATTTTCAGAAAACCCCATAATATTATCTCCTCTGCGAATAATTTATGTCTATTATACGATTATTCGCGGTTGCATTCCACCAAATGAGGGTTGCTTTCACGCAACTTGGGGTTGCATTTAGCGACTTCTCTTTCAGCTTCTGCTCTAGTCTTCAATATCCTCAAACACATCCTGCAGGCTGATTTGGCAGCCGTTTAGAACTTGTACTGATATGGTGTCGGTGTCGCCATAGGTGTTGATCATGTACTTTCCATTTTCAAGAGTATGAACGGAGACAACTTTTCTTTCCAGATCAACAATCCAATATTCAACTACGCCGACTTTTTGGTAGAGCTGAAGTTTGATGAGGAGGTCGTGGCGTGCGCTTGAAGGGGATAAGATTTCAATAATCATGTCGGGGGAGCCTTGATAACCGGTTCCGCCAAGCTTCGAGCGGTCGCAGACAACCACAAGATCAGGTTGCACAACCGTATCATCGTTTTCCTCGGCATTGAGACGCACGTCAAAAGGAGCGGTAAATACCCTACAGGGCTTTCCTTTTAGAAAAGTCGCCAGCTGAAGATACAACTCACCGCTTATCCTTTGATGTTTCCACGATGGGGCGGCAAGCATGTAGGGAGTGCCGTCGATGAGTTCATACCGGACGCTGTCGCCCCAGCTGACATAATCGGTATAGGTATAATGTTTGTCTTTTGCTAATTCTTCCATGGAGGCTACCAACGCAATCAACTCCCTCTCTCAATGCGGGCTACACCCGCAAGTGGTCAGTGATCAGTGGTTAGTGGTCAGTATTGGATTTTCTTGTTTTTTATTGACGCTTCGCATCTGTAAGTTACTAGTAGTATACTGTAAATCGCACCTATTGGCAATGCGCATTTCCAATCCCCTCCAATCCTCCAATCCCCATTTCTATAGAACTATAAAATCTGTTAAAATAAAGAAGTACTCTTTTATTGAACTCAGGGCATCAAACCAACATCCAATCTAACGGAACCAAGGGAGGAAACATCATGAAAGTAAGAAATTTGCTCAATCCGACGCTGCGGGAAGCGCCGGCGGAAGCGGAGATTATGAGCCATCAATTGATGTATCGGGCGGGGCTGATCCGCAAAGTGGCGGCGGGGATGTATACATATCTGCCCCTGGGGTGGCGTGTGATCAAAAAGATTGAAGATATTATCAGGGAAGAGATGGACGGCATAGGGGGCCAGGAGGTCATGATGCCCGTTATTCAGCCGGCGGAACTGTGGCAAAAAACGGGCCGGTGGGATGTTTACGGGCCGGAGATGTTCAGGGTGCAGGACCGGCACGGGCGGTCTTTTTGCCTGGGGCCGACTCATGAGGAGATTATTACTGATCTGGTACGGGCGGAGGTGCGTTCGTATAAGGAGCTGCCGCTGCTTTTGTATCAGATTCAGAATAAGTACAGGGATGAGAGGCGTCCGCGGTTTGGCTTGATGCGCGGCCGGGAGTTTATCATGAAGGACCTCTATTCTTTTGACCGGGGGCCGGAGGAGGGGGCGGTCAGCTACCGCCGTATGTATGAGGCTTATGAGAGGGTGTTTCGGCGGTGCGGCCTGAGCTTCCGCGCGGTGGAGGCGGATGCGGGGGCTATCGGCGGCACGGGGGGGACCCATGAATTTATGGTGCTGGCTGACTCGGGAGAGGCGGCTGTGGTTTTTTGTCCGGAGTGCGCATATGCGGCCAATGTGGAGCGGGCTGAGTGTGCGGATGAGCCACTGTGCAAGGCAGCGGAGGCCTCGCCGGGTGGGGTTCCGGATGAGGTTCCGGAGGGGGTTCCGGATGGGGCTCCGGATGGGGTTCCGGATGAGGCGGCAAAGGAGGCTGGTCTTCAGGAAGCCAGAGGGTGTATTCCCGCCTATGAAGAGATGGAAACGCCGGGGGTGCGGACAATTGCCCAATTGGCGGACTTTTGTGGATGTGAGCCCCGGGAGCTGGTTAAGGCTCTGGTTTATATTGTTGAGGATACAGTGGCAGGTGAGGCTGCGGCTGCGGCGGAAGTTGCGGCTGCGGATACGGCGGCAGGTGAGGGTACAGCTGCGGATACAGCGGCAGATAAGGTTGTTATCGCGCTGATGCGCGGAGATCAGGATTTGAACGAAGTGAAGCTGGCTAACCTTCTGGAAGATAGATTGGGCAGGGTTCCGGATCTGGCGCTGGCTTCGCCGGAAAAGATTGAGAAGCTGTTTTCCTGTGAACCGGGTTCCCTGGGCCCCGTGGGGCTGCCTGAGAGGATGATTGCGGTGGCGGACCGGAAGGTCATGGACATGGTGTCGGCGGTGTGCGGGGCGAACAAAAATGATCGGCACCTGCGCGATGTGGTGCCGGGGCGGGATTTTGTTCCGGATTATGTGGGGGATCTCAAGCTGGTGGCTGAGGGGGATGGATGTCCGAAGTGCGGCAGACCATTGCAGGCGGCGCGGGGGATCGAGGTGGGACAGGTTTTTAATTTGGGTTATAAGTACAGCGAAAAGCTGGGTGCTGCTTATTTGGATCAGCAGGGCAAGGAACAGGTGTGTTATATGGCTACCTGCGGTATTGGAGTCAGCCGTACTATGGCGGCGGCGATTGAGCAGAATTTTGATGATCATGGGATTGTGTGGCCTATGGCTATCGCACCCTATCAGTGTATTGTTGTGCCTGTCAACGTGAAGGATAAGGAGCTTTATGAGACGGCTGAGCGGATTTATCATGAGCTGGGTCAAGAGGGTGTCGAGGTGGTTTTGGACGACAGAGATGAGCGTCCAGGGGTCAAATTCAAAGATGCTGACTTGGTGGGGTATCCGTTGCGCATTACGGTGGGGGCCAAGGCCTTGGCTGAGGGGCAGGTGGAACTCTTGGAGCGCGGGAGCGGGCAGATGGAACGGGTTGCTGTGGGGGACGTGGTTCGGATGGTGCGGGAGCGTGTGCGTGAGTAGGCGGGGATCGGCTGTAAAAAATAGTTTCCTGCTTATACCAGATGGATTATGAAAGTGAGCAGTAGATATGGATACTGGCATGACGATAGGCGGCGCCGAAAAAAACATCTTACAGGTCTCCCAAGAGGCTGGCATAGCCATAGATCGCGTTGAGGTTATGACTCGCGAAAATAAATGGATTATCCATTTCAAGGAATTGGACAGCACACAAGAACAGCTCAAGACGATGAAAAAACCAGTTTCCGATTTGCCCAAAAACATATGGGAAGAGCGTTTCCGCTGCTTTTTGGAGCCCCAAGCGGGAGACCTTCAAATTAGTTTCCAGTGGGACTTTTCCCTGACGGCTGTTTGTGGTCTGTTCTGGACACATATTGTCCGGGATCTCTGCAAACGGTATCCGGCGTTTTGCGGTTTTCTGGAAACCGCCACTTACCGGATCAAGGGGGACAGGCATCTGGTCATTGAAGCGCCAAACCTCGGCGCGCAAAAGTTTCTTGCTGGGCGCTGCGAGGCCATCGCCGAGTATTTCCTTTCGGAATATGGGCTGAGTATGCTGGCAGAGTGTGATCTTGCCAAGGAAGCCCAAGATGTGGATCAGCATAGAGCTGAAAAGGACGATGAACACCTGTTGCAGGAGCTCATTCGCCAGGCGCAAGTTCAGAATATCTCCAGCTCTGCCGGCGGGGGTTGTGACGATGCCAATATACGCGACAGACAAGGATCGGTATCTATAAAGGGACATACAAACGCAAAGCCCCGGACGAATACAAAGTCCCAGAGAAAGAACAAGAAAGCAGCCTCACAAGCAGCCTCTCCCTTTGTCCTGCTGGGTAAAGAATTCTCAGACCCGCCCCAGCTGGTGAGTTACCTCAAAGACAAGCCGGAAGAGCGTTCGGCTGTGGTGGCCGGGCGGGTTTTGGCTTTTGAGCAGAGAACTTTTACGTCGGGAGCGGTGATGCTGAGGTTTGGGCTCACGGATCATGCATTTACAGTTCCTGTGAAGACTTTCCTTAAAGAGGGCCAGGAGATCCCGGCGATTAAGGATGGCATGTGGCTTAAGGTGCGGGGCGGATATAGCTTTGATACCTTTTCAGCTGAATTGACCTTGCTGGTGCGGGATATTATGCGTTTCACACCTCCTCAGGAACGCATGGACCGGGCGGCGGAGAAGCGTGTGGAACTGCATGTCCATACGAAAATGTCCGATATGGATGGGGTTTCCACGGTGCAGAGCCTTGTGCAGCGGGCCGGGGTCTGGGGGCATGAGGCTATCGCGATCACGGATCATGGTGTGGTGCAGGCGTTTCCGGAGGCGGTGGCCACGGCAGGGAAATATGGGATCAAGGTGATTCTGGGCATGGAGGGATACCTGATTGAGGATAATAATGAGCAAGCCTCTGCGCGGCGCTATCATATCATTCTGCTGGCGCAAAATCCAATAGGTCTGAAAAACCTCTATAAGCTCGTCACCTTATCCCACCTCCAGCACTTTTCGCGCAGGCCGCGCATCCCCCGCTCTGTGCTCAATACCCATCGGGAAGGGCTTCTCATTGGCTCGGCTTGTGAGGCGGGGGAACTTATCCAGGGGATTTTGAACGGAGCGGATCAGGAGCAGGTGCTGAAAATTGCGTCTTTCTATGATTATCTGGAGATCCAGCCCACGGCCAACAATGCTTTTTTGGTGGCGTCGGGCCGTATCAAGGACGAGGAGGGCTTGAGAGATATCAATCGCCAGGTGGTGTCTCTGGGCCGGGAGCTGGGACTGCCTGTGGCAGCCACCTGCGATGTTCATTTTCTGGATCGGGAAGATGAGGTTTACCGGCGCATCCTCACAGCCGGGCTGGGATTTAGTGACGCGGACAAGCAGGCGCCTCTCTATCTGCGTACAACGGAAGAGATGTTGGAGGAGTTTGCCTATTTAGGCGAGGAGGAGGCCTACCGGGTGGTGGTCAGCGACCCCCGGGAGATTGCCGGACGGATACAAGAGATGAAGCCTTTTCCGGATACGTTGTTTTCACCGAAGATGGAAGGAGCTCAGGAGAAGATCGAAACGCTGGCCCGTACCCGGGCGGCTGAACTCTACGGCACGCCTCTGCCGCCTTTGGTGGAGGGGGTGCTGGTGAAGGAATTGACATCAATTATTGGCAATGGATTTTCGGAACTCTATCTGATTGCCCACCTTTTGGTCAAAAAATCCAATGAGGACGGCTATCTGGTCGGGTCTCGGGGTTCTGTGGGGTCTTCGTTGGTGGCAACTCTGACGGGGATCACGGAGGTCAATCCGCTGCCGCCTCACTATCGCTGTAAGGTGTGCCGGTACAGTCGGTTTGTTGAGGATGGCAGCGTGGGATCAGGGGCGGATCTGCCGGATGAAGTGTGCCCGCGCTGCGCTGCGCCTCTGCTTAAGGAGGGGCATGATATTCCTTTTGAAACGTTTCTGGGGTTCAATGGGGATAAGGTGCCGGATATTGATTTGAATTTTTCGGGGGACTATCAAAGTCAGGCCCATAAGTACACGGAAGAGATTTTTGGCAAAGAAAATGTGTTCCGGGCAGGGACTATTTCTACCTTGGCCGGCAAGACGGCTTTTGGGTATGTGAAGAACTATCTTGAAGAGCGGGATCTGAAGGCCAACAGCATGGAGACAGCGCGGCTGGTTCAGGGCTGTGAAGGGGTTAAAAAAACTACGGGTCAGCATCCGGGGGGGCTCATGGTGTTGCCGAAGGCCTGTGATGTCCATGATTTTACGCCGCTGCAGCATCCGGCTAATGATATGAAGTCGGGGGTGATTACGACCCATTTTGACTATCATTCCATTTCGGGCCGTTTGGTTAAGCTGGATATACTGGGCCATGACGATCCTACCGTGATTAAGATGCTGGAGGATCTGACGGGGGTCAAGGCCGGTGGGATCTCATTGGACGATCCGGCCACATTGTCTCTTTTCTCAGGGGTGGGGGCTTTGGGGCCGTTTGCTGCACAGGAGGCAGATGCGGAAGGAACAGATGCGGAAGGAACAGATGCAGAAGGAACAGATGCAACAGAAGATATAGAGGCAGCAAAAGATAGCGCTAGGGCAGCAGGGGATACCGCTATGGAATTGGATGTGGCGGTGGGGACGCTGGGGGTACCGGAGTTTGGCACGAAGTTTGTCCGGCAAATGCTGGAGGATATTCGTCCGACGTCTTTTTCTCACTTGGTGCAGGTGTCGGGGTTGTCCCATGGTACGGATGTCTGGCTTAATAATGCTCAGACGCTGATTAAAAATAATCAGGCGACGATTTCGGAGATTGTGTGCTGCCGCGATGATATTATGACCTACCTGATTCGCAAGGGGCTGGAGCCGAGTCTGGCGTTCAAAATCATGGAATCGGTGCGCAAGGGAAAGGGCTTGTGGGCGGAGGCTGAGGAAGCGATGCGGGGGCATGAGGTGCCGGAGTGGTACATTCAATCCTGCCGCAAGATTAAGTATATGTTTCCCAAGGCTCACGCGGTGGCTTATGTGACCATGGCTTTTCGCATTGCTTGGTTTAAGATTAATCATCCGTGGGCGTTTTATGTGTCGTTCTTCACGGTGCGGGCCACGGATTTTGACGCGGAGCTGATTTGCCAGGGGATTGAGGTCTGCCGCCGGGCGGCGCGAAATATTATGGAACTGGGCAGAAAGGCCAGCAGCAAGGAGCACAGCCTGTTGGCTGTGTTGGAGGTGGCTATTGAAATGTACTGCCGGGGTCTGTCTTTCCGCAAAGTTGATTTGTGGGAGTCGTCGGCGGAGACGTTCCAGATGACTCCGGGGGGGCTGCTGCCGCCTTTTTCATCCCTGCAGGGGGTGGGGGAGACCGCGGCGAAGAATCTTGTGGAGCTGCGGGATGTCCATGGGATTCACTGTGTGGAGGATCTGCAGAATTTTGGCTTGAGCAAACCGGTGATTGAGGCCCTGCGTAACCATGGGTGTTTTGAGGGGGTGCCGGAGTCGAATCAGTTGAGTTTGTTTTAATCAAAAAGTCGAAAAAGGAAGAAATAGGCAGAAAAAAATTTGATTTGTTAAGGACTTGTTAATAACTTTTATGTTACACTTATAAAAACGGAGTTTGCATCCATTTATCAGCATGTAAAATCCGGTCCCTTTTTAACACTACATACAAAGAGGATGAAAATGGAACGAAGGGAGGAAGAGAACAGGAGAAAGGGGATAAACATGAAAATGAAAGGAGGGACAAGCCACACGACATAAATAAAAGGATATAAACCGAAGCAGTAGACATGTAAACTCGTCAGGAGGAAAAAAGAGATCATGAAAAAAATATTCGCAGTGATGTTGCTTGTGCTGATGTCTGCCTTTTTATGTGCATGCACCCAACTTCCAGTTTGGGAAAACCCACAAGTTTCAATAGACGAAGAAGGTAGTGTAGAGGAACAGAATAATCCGGATTCCGATCAGCTAGGGCCGGAAATTGGGGATCCAACTGATACGGAGCCGGAGCTAGACACGGAAGAGGTCTCTGTAGAGCAGCCGAAGTCAGACACTGAGGATCCTGCTGTTGAGCAGACGGAGTCAGACATTGGCGACCCTGCTTGTTGCGAGGAGCAAGAGCAAAAGCAAAAGACTCCAGTCCAGGATAAGACTCCGGCCCAAGATAAGACTCCGGCCCAAGATAAGACTCCAGTCCAGGATAAGACTCCAGTCCAAGATAAGACTCCAGTCCAAGATAAGACTCCAGTCCAAGATAAGACCCCAGTCCAGGATAAGACCCCAGTCCAGGATAAGACTCCAGTCCAAGATAAGACCCCAGTCCAGGATAAGACCCCAATCTCTGATTCGCCTAAGATTTCCAAGCCTAAAGATCTGGAGACAGTGAAAAAGCCCGATAATTGGAGTCAGATGGATGAACCCAATAAAGTTCTCTGGCTGGTTAATAAAGCGAGAATGGACTTGAGAGGGAAGCCTGCCTTGGCTTTGGACAGCGGGCTTAATAGGGCTGCTCAGGTACGGGCTGAAGAAATTACTAGACTATTTAGCCATACACGTCCAAATGGAAGCAGATGCGATTCGGTGCTAGATGAGATGAACATCAAGCATATGGCTTGGGGCGAGAATATTGCCATAAGACAAAAAAGTGCTGAGGAGGTTGTAATCGACTGGCTGGAATCACCTGGCCATTATAAAAATATAATGGGTGACGGTTATGACTTTACCAAGTTGGGCGTAGGCGTACTGA
The DNA here is from genome assembly GCA_009782825.1 of Peptococcaceae bacterium. Lineage (GTDB taxonomy): Bacteria > Bacillota > Desulfitobacteriia > Desulfitobacteriales > Syntrophobotulaceae > WRJI01. Next base: position 9,847 of record WRII01000058.1, on the reverse strand, counting down.
AGGCAAATTCCGGCTATGCATGGACTCAATTTTTCACAAAATAGATAGAAACAACAACGGCTATAAAAAGCAAAAATCTAATCTCACAGAAAAGGGGCTGGCACTTAAATAGTCAGCTCCTTTCTGATCTCATCATCAAATATCACCTTAATAGTAGTTCCTATATTTTCCTCGCTCTCAACAATCATCTGTGCATTATGGACATCGGCAATTTGTTTCACCAGGGCCAATCCCAAGCCGCTACCGCCCTTCAGCTTACTGCGCGAACGGTCCACCATGTAAAAGGTGTCCATGATGTGTGCTACTTCATCCGCCGGTATGCCGTGGCCCTTATCCTGTATTTCAAGGGTGCTGTTATAGGCTCGCATGAGGAGGGACTGTCCCGGTTCCGAAGCTTTCGAGGCGTTGTCCACAAGGTTAATCAAAAGAGATTTGATCAGATCATAATCCATAGACAAGGAATCCGTCTCACATTGGATTTCCAGAGGAGTTTGACGTTCCCGCAAGGTTTCCGCCGTGCTGCGCCATACATCCTCCAATAACGGCAGCACCTTTTCCGGGCGAACCGCAATCTCTTCTTTCAAGGTGATAAGCTTGAGCAGCTTTTGGGTCAGGCGTTCCAGCCATTGGCATTGGGTGTAGATATGAACCAGAGAATTTGTGGCGGCTTCCTGGCTTACATTAGCGAAAAGCAATGTATCGGCATGGACAAGCATAGAGGTCATCGGGGTTTTAAATTCGTGAGTTAAGCCGCCGATAAAGAGTTGCTGGCGCTGAGTCGTCTCTTCCATAGCCGAAAAATGGGAAGCCACCGCATCGGCCATAATATTGAAATCCGCCGCCAACTCACCCACTTCATCCTTGGAGCGGATCTGGGCCCGTTCGCTGTAGTCACCGATGGCAATACGCCGGGCGGACTCTTTGAGCCTCATAAGGGGGATAGACGCGCGGCGTACAAGCCATACAATCAGAAGGGTTCCGGCCAGAAGACCACATCCGCCGATAAGGACGAAACGCCATGTCAGTGCAGCAATGCTGTTATAAACCCCTGTAATGTCTTTGACAGTATAGATAAGATAGAGGTCATTGTTGACTTTTAACCCACTGCCGATGATGAGAATATTTCTATTATCAAACGTGTTTAAATAGACCTGCTGATCCTCATGAAAAAAAGGATCTATAGCCAGGAGATCCTGGGGACGCAAGTCTATAGAAGAATACAACAGTTCCCCAGAAGTTACCAGAACATCTGACTCATCAGCAACAAGAGAAAAATAATGTTTGGCTTCTGATCGCTTAACAATAGGGTTGGTTTCATTTTGGAGATACTGACGCGTCATTTCGAAAAAGGATGTGGTCAGGGTTCTTTGCTCAGCCTGAGCTTGGGTTATGGCAAAATCGAGAAGACTTTGCTTTGCCTCGAGTAAAGAGAATATGTTACAAACAATCATAATTATGAGTAAGATACCAACACATAGAATGGAGATTTTTTGCCATAGCTTCATATTTAAAATCCTGTATTTCTGTTGATAATACTGCCGTCAAGGGCGTTGAGAGTTAAGTAGCTGTTCAACGGAGATTGTGTGATGTACCGGTTCTCCCCCGTTTGGAGAGCGTTCTCGCTGCGGGCGTCTGATCCGGAGTGTATGTGTGTATCATACCCATAAAAATCCCAAACTGGAATCACCCAATACTCACCTTGGCGTTCATAACGCGGAACACGCATCATCCCCAGCTTAATCTGATCAATGACAAGGTGAGGCTCGTCTCCTGGGGAAGAAGAAGCCCTATATCCATGAAGCTGAATCGTTAAGGCGTCATAACTCATTAAGATCTGTTTCCTGCAAACATTCTGGATCTCCTCAAAAGGAAGCAAGTCGACAGGGCTGCTCTTAATGTCAATAGTTTTGTTGGCCTCTCCCCACACAAATCCGATGATTCCTTCTGGGGCGATCGTGATAACGGCGGTTTCCGAAGAGAGCCACACAGGAGATCCCTCCACAAATAACCTGGATTCTCCCAGACCCTCTTTCATAAAATCCAGAAAGTTTTTGGTCAGGGGTCTGGGAAGTGCAAAGTTGTCCACAATGCCGCCGACGTCGCGCATAAAGAAAAATGTGTAACAAGGGCGCTTGGAGTTCCCCGTCGGGTCGATAGTATTGTACTTGAGAATATAGTTTTCTTTGATGAGTGTGAGACTCAAGTGATCGAGTCCCATTCCTTGAAGCGCCGCAACGGCTGCGTCCTGAGCTTGGCCTTGATCCAATGCCCTGGGATCCAAGGGGAACGCGGTCCCTTCTGGATCAGTGGGATTGACCATAATCTGGTAAGGGTCGTTCCCCCAGGCGGTGAAAGAAACAGTGCCTTCCTTATGGATTCTCAAAGAGGCTTCCTGGCCATTTGTGAGGGTTGCCGTACCTGTAATCTCCGGGGATGATTCCTGGAGTTGCGTATTCGCGGGCCTGGGGTCTTTTGAATCTTCCTGATCTCTAGGGGTAGAGATGTAGCGTATTTCCGATTCTTTGATCTCGGCAAACCGATCTTCCGAAATGAAGTCAATTTCTTCATCCATCCTGTTATCCTTTTGTCTGGCTATAATATCCTGCTGCTGTCGTACGATGTCCTGATAACGGTCTGCTTTCGCAGGAACTTCGGAGGGCTCTTCGTACAATGTCGCCTCACCCAGAAGAACCTCAATGATTTTGTCCGCTGTTTCCTGGGATATTTCGCCGTCTGTTGCTGTAGCGATGGGGAAGGAGCCGACATCAGGAATCAGGACATCCGCCTTCACTGTGATGTAAGGACTGATGGATTCAATCCAATGGTCAGGGGTTTCATAGGGAACGGGTGTCGGATTGGTCTGCTGTTCAATCGTTTTTCCTAATGTAGGGTCACCTCTCTGTGTCGCAAGAGGATTTTCCGGTATCTGCTGGCAGCCGGGAAGGCTCCATAGAAGCCACAGAGTAAGGAGTGTGGATGCGGTTCGTCTCATAAGTGTGTAACAACCCCTCTCCTTTCCTATTCCCTCAGCGCGGGAAATTTTCATCTCACACACTCTCAAACATCCAAATCAAGCTTCTAAACTCCCGCGATGGGCATCAAGGGAATTTTATCTTCTGACTTCGAGGCATGCGTGTTGCTCGGAAGCGGTCTCACAGGCAGGATATTGTCCTGATAGGCTGTGGGCAGTTTGTTTGTGTCACCTTCTTTTAAATCCAGAGTGATGGTTTTGTCAGGCGTATATCCCGCGGGAACTTTTTCTGTCAACGTCGCTTTTCCGGCGGGGATGTTTGTGAACGTCACAGTCCCTTGAGCATCACTTTTGGCAGTATAGGTCGAGCCATCCGGATAAGTCAGAGTAAACTCTGTGCCTTGGACAGGGGCTGAGCTGTTAGAGATATCACGAACATCAAAGGCGAAGCATGTAGCTGGAGACCAGCCTCGTGCGTTCCCAAATATCAGGTCAATGCCGTTTCCAGTATCATTCTTCTGTATAATAATATCACGATCACTTGAAGAGTTTTCTTGAGTTACTCTCAAGGAGAGAGACGCCTCGTACCCTTCATATGTTGTCGATAGCACCATGTCTCCCCTGGGTACATCTTCAAAATTTACTAAACCTTCAGAGCTGCTTGTGGCCTTATAGATCTCACCAGTATCTTGGTGTACTAGGGAAAAGGTTACATCAGAAAGAGGGTTTCCCTCATCGTCAAGCACAGTAAAGGTGAAGCTTTTGCTGTTCCCAAGCCAAATTTGGTTTAGGCAAAAGTTTATAGTGTTCTCTGTGCTGTTCTTCTGGATTGTAACACTAATAAGGCAATTTCCACTGTTTAAGTCCGCATCCTTATCTTCCAATAAAGCAGTTGCCTCATATCCCTCGTATATGGTTGACAGTATACGATCCCCATCAGGTACATCTGTAAAACTCACCTGCCCCTCGGAATCGCTTATGGCTGAATAGGTTTCGTTACTATTTGGGTAAGTCAGGGTAAATTCTAAACCTGAAATAGGCTTCCGGTCATCATCAACCACAGTAAAGCTGAAATTTCCGGTGGGCGCTCCCCAAAGCAGGGTTCCGCCAAAAACCATGGTTCCCAAAACGATCAGCATAACCTTTAGTGAAAAGAATCTCTTTTACATATGTAGCTCCTCCTTAAGAATTGTTAAATTCCCCTTTAATTTGTCAAAAGATCTCCGTTTATTATGTAATAGACACGTTATTCTTGTCAACATATTTTTGTCAGAAAATTCGACAATTCTCATATTTCTCAATTCTCATATTAATTTCACATTTTGCTGCCCAGCGAGGAGAATTGTTATCAGAATGTATACACCATCTGTAATGGAATGCTGTTGTTTCCAACGTGTTTGGCAAATCTGCCTCATCCAATTGGGTGGCTAAGTATGAAATATTTCTGTTGTACCTCATGTGCATATGGTATAATGAATATCAAGGAGAGTAACATATGACAAAGCTTAAACACACATTTAAAACTGATCTTCTCTTCAAAATGTTATTTGTGAAATATCCCGACCTTTTGAAAAGACTTGTCGCTGAACTGCTCAAGATTCCATTGGAAAGCATTGAGCAATTTGGAATCAGAAACCCTGAGATACCGCCAGAGAGCCTTGGAAACAAATTCTGCCGCCTTGATATCAATATGATGGTTAATGGCCAGAGAGTTGATCTAGAGGTTCAGGTAGGAAATGAAGGAAATTACCCTGAGCGAACACTGTTCCATTGGGCAAGGGAATATTCAACAGCACTCCCCTCAGGTAAGGATTTTTCCCAGTTGCCACGCACAATAATTGTCAGCATTATGGCCTTCAATCTGTTTGGTTGCACGGAGTACCACTCGGAATTCCAGGCTCTCGAAGTTAGCCGTCATACACCGTTAACAGATAAAATGAGCCTTCAGTATTTTGAACTCAAGAAACTGCCTGATACGGCAGGCAATAATTTGGAACTATGGCTAAAACTATTTGCTGCGAATACAGAAGAAGAGTTAGAGGAAATTAATAAAATGGGGGTATCGATTATGAATCAGGCTATTGGGGCTTACCGTAGTATTACGGCTTCGCCGGAATTTCAAGAGATAGAGAGGCTGCGGGAAAAGGCAAGTCATGATGAGGCCCAGGCTTTGCATAATGTCAGGATGGGGATAGCCCAAAATATGTTAAAACGCGACAGGCCAATTGATGAAATCATTGAAGACACTGGGCTGTCACGGGAAGTATTAGAAGCTTTGCGCAATGACTGAACGAGATGATATAAAAGCAGTTCCTGTGTTCTGATGAAGATGAGATCAAGTCAATGTTACTTGCTGACCAATAACCCCGCAACTCTTCTTACAAAAAGCCATTCCATACAACCTGACCTGAGAGATTTCACTGGCTAAGAAAGCATCTGGGTAATTCCTCTTATGCGCCTGCGTCATGGCGGCCTCGCACATAGCAGGAATATCTTCCAAGGTGTCTGCCACCTTGACTTCAATGACAATGCCAATAGCCTCATGCTCGGGGAACAGAAGGATGTCGCATCGTCCGTCTCCCGACTCCTGATTGGATTTGACAATCCAAGGCCCCCCCATCAGGAGTCCGGTGAGGAGACCATGGTAATAGTTCTCATGGTTGTCATAGTAGCTGATGCTGGTTCTTAAATACATTCTCACAATCTCTTTGATTGTTTCGCAATCCCCCTGAAAAAACGCATGATACAGTCTTTTCTTATCTTCTTCTCCTCGATGGCCCTTCAGTTTCTCTGCGAACCCTTTCTTGATTTGCTCAACGAAGATTTCTCTGATTTCCTCATTAGGGATTCGCAATCGCAAGGTATTTCGAGGAAGGATTTGGGTGGTAGGTTCTTGCGTCAAATACCCGGTCAAAAACAGGATGCTCCAAAGATGGTCAATGCTTTCATCAATTTCTGTGTATGTAATGTTAGCCTGGATCGTTTTGTCCACATAGTTTCCAGCGATGAGGTGTTCGATGTCATGGCGTGTTGTGGCATCAGCCTTGTCAATAAAGCGTTTGATCATATTATTGGAGCTTGTGTTTATCCAATAGGATTCCGGCCTGGCTTGGGGATTTTTGATCAGTGTGTCCACATGGCTGACAATATCCCAGGGACAATACACATCCGCCTGTCCAAAGCGGTACCCGTTGTACCATGCTCCCAATTGTTCGTGGGCTGAGGAAAGGTTGTACTGTTCCAGCATGTATTTGACTTCGTCGTCAATAAATCCGAAGTACTCATCATAATAATGATCGCCAAGGATGCCGTTGATTTTGAGGTTGTTGACCCCAGTAAAAATACTCTCTTTAGTCACACGCAGACATCCTGTGAGCACAGCAAATTTCAGGGCATTATTCGTTTTGAAAGCTTCGCCTAAAAAAATACGCATAAAGGTAATCATGTCATCATAATAGCCGTTGTCGAAAGCTTTATCTAAGGGAACGTCATATTCGTCAATCAGAAGGATCACCTTTTGATCATAATGGGTGTGAAGCAAGACAATCGTTTGCATTCGTTGGAAACTTGCACACCCATTTGTTCCAAAGCACCGGCAAAGTCTTTGCCTTCTACGCTTTTCAGCGTCAGGAAAATAACAGGATATTTATTCATATATTCGAGACAGAGGTCTGACTCTCTGGAAATATCTAATCCGGCAAAGATGTTTTTGTGATCCTGGCCAATCTGAAAAAACGCTTGAAGCATACTCATGTTCAACGTTTTCCCAAAGCGGCGCGGACGTGTAAAAAGATTGACCTCACCCCAATTTTTGAGCAGCGATGTGATAAAGGATGTTTTATCAACAGCACTAAAGTCTTTTCAATACATACCATGTCTTACCGATACAAGCGTTTGAATATCCATCATTAAAGGGATTGATCCAATCATATTTGACGGGAACGACCTCTCGTCCCCGGATATCAATCACCCCCATTTTACTTTGATGGAGAACACGGGCCAGACCCTTGTTAAATTCGAAGGGGATATTGAAGTCCAGCCTAACAGAACCGGTGCGTTTATTTGTGAATCTAATCGTAAGTTCTACGTTATTTCCTTCCTGCACAACATTGTCGTAGTTGAGTCCAACAGGGATGACCATCCGGCCCGTAGTATCCGCATATCCCCATTTTCCGTCCTTTTGGACAGCCATCAGGCCTTCCTGACAGTATCCTGCCGAATCATATTCCATTGCCATGACGAAAGCGCCGCTGCCGTTTATATATCCCCATTGGCCATCTTTTTGAACAGCCGCCAGGCCCTCACTGAAGCTGCACACAAAATCATACTCTGCCGGAAGGACGAATTCCCCATTAGCGTCAATGACACCGAATTTGCCGTCTTTCCTAATTCTCATGAAATTCCCGGAAATCAGACCCATATCATCATACTCCGCCGGAAGAACAATGTGGGCGCTTGTCAGATTCACCATGCCCCATTTCCTGTTTTTCTGGATAAGAACGCATGTCCCCTCCTTATATGATGCGGTATCCTCATACTCGCAAGGAATGATGACATGGCCCTCCATATCAATATATCCCCACTTGCCGTTTTTCTGAACCGCCGCAAAACCGTTCAGAAAATAATAGGGTTTTGTCTCGTCATATATAATAGGAATGACTTCTTTGCCAACCGTATCGACAAACCCATATTTTCCGTCTTGTTTCACCCGTGTACGAGTCCCGCTAAAAACATCCACATCATCGTACTCTGATTCCAAGGTTATGTTCACTTTGCCGGCAGGATCAATATATTCCCATGTTCTATCTTTTAAAACCGCCGCCAGTCCCCCGTGAAAATCATGTGCTTCATCGTATTCCAAGGGAATAACAATATTCCCGGCAGTATCGATATAGCCCTTTTGACCGGTGTCGTCATAAACACAGGCGCGCCCCTCGGTAAAACTTCGTGCTAATGCATATTCCGGGTGAGTCACCCCATGACCGGAAGTATCAATATAGTCTATGCTCCCGTCATTTTTTACAACCTCGAATAGGCCCTCTTCCGGATAGAAGAAAATATTCTCATAGTCCATGGGTAAGATGACAGTTCCTTTTGGATCAATAACCCCGCATTGACCGGACAGAGAAACCTTTATCCACTGACAGCCTTTATCTGTAAACTCAATAGCATCCAACTTCGCCGGGATGATCTCATGCCCGCTTGTATCGATCATGCCCCATTTTCCGTCTTTGAACGCAAACGCGACACCGTTGTGAAAAGGCCCTATGGCATCATAGTGTTCCTTAATCTTCACCAGGGTTATTTGTGCTGAAGAGATATCCCTAAAAAGGAAGCTGCCAAGAATGGCGCATGTTCCTATGGCTGCCATAAGGGCTATCCCTATCTTTTTCCGGGTCTGATTGATAGTCATTCCGATCCTCCATGATGTGTTCATGATGTGTTCATGATGTGTTCATGATGTGTTCATAGTAAAGAACGTTGGGGGTGCGTTGGCTGCGTTGGTGGTTTTCATGTATAATGATATGATATTATACATGAAGGTGCAGAATTACAGATTAAGATATTGATGAATCGAGGTGGGAGTATGATGAAAAACAGGATTTTGGTGGTGGAGGATGATCGAGCCATTTCCGACGGTATCACGACCAACCTGGAATGCTCCGGCTATGAGTGCGCCGTTTTCGCCGATGGCCGGGAGGCTGCCAATTCTTTGGCACAAGACCATTCCTACGACCTGGCGCTGCTGGATATCATGCTGCCGGGAATAGACGGGTTTGACCTTCTGGCATATATGAAGAAGTATAACATACCCACCATCTATCTTACAGCCAAAAATGATACCCAATCCGAAGTCAAAGGTCTCCGTGACGGCGCAGAGGATTACATTGTTAAGCCCTTTGATATGATGTCGCTGCTTGTTCGTATCGAAAAGGTTTTGGAGCGTACCGGCAAGCTGAACAGGATCCTGCGCGCGGGAGATATGATTTTGAATCTGGATAACCATATTGTCAGCAAAAATGGCGAAGAAATCGCGCTGAATCCACTGGAATTCAATCTGCTTTCTCTTCTGTTCCGCTATAAGAACCGGACATTGTTACGTGAAAAAATACTCAATGAAATTTGGGGAGAAGATTATTTTGGGGATACTCATACAGTGGATGTGCATATCGCCAATCTGCGCAAAAAGCTGGGAAGTGACCACGGAATTAAGACAGTTCCCAAATTCGGCTACCGTTTGGAAGATACATAGACTATACACTTTCCACAATTTCCAACCCGATCTTCACTTGCTTCATCTTCCCGATAAACTCCAGCCCAATCACCGCTTCCCTGCGGCAGCGATTAATCTTTTTTATCATACTTTCCCTTCCTTTTAACGGGCCCTCCGTAACCACAATCCGGCCCCCTTCTATGAAGCCTTGCGACGTCTCAAGACACTGATCCGCAAGCAGCAGCTGTTTTATCCGCGCCCGGTCTTCATCTTTGACACATATGTTCTCTGAATTCCTGTAGGCCAAAACCTGTATAATGTATGGGGACTCTTTGATGCTCTTTCTCACACGCCGTAAAAACTCATGATTCTTTATGGTCGTTTCAATAATCAGGTATCCCGGAAGCATAGACCTCGGTTCTTTTTTTACCATACCATGCCGCCTAAAGAATCGTTGCACTTGTGGCAGCAAAGGTTTTATCTCATCTCTGCGGAATTCTTTTAGGAGTTCCAGCGCCGCAATCTGTTCCTGATCTGTTTAAAGTGGCCACCTTTGTCAAGACAATTTTTTAGGGTTATAAAAGATAGTGGTCACTCCTTTCAATGTGGTGTTATGGTAATGTGGAAATCCAGAGCCGGCTTGCCGGCGGCTTGCAAGCCCA
>WRII01000057.1 GCA_009782825.1 Peptococcaceae bacterium | reverse complement strand
GGCTTAGAAGCGCACAATCGCGTAGAATCGAGCGCGTTAAATGTTCGCCTGCTCTGTGTGGCCGGCTCAAGAAGCATCATATGTTTTTGGAATATTATGCTACAACAATTAATTGGTGCGCCCTGTGAAAATTGCTTTTTTGCACCAGAACTAAAAGTATATTATAATAGGCCAAGAGCAGAAATGAGTCAAAAGCCCAATAAAAAGTGTCGTTTTTTGTCGGCGGCCGAGAGATGAAAACGTTTATATTGGAATATTGCTCTAAATATTGCCCTGCAGATAAAGCTTTACGAATAAAGCTCTACAGGAAAAGGAGTGCGGACATGGATTTCATCAAAGAGACGGATTTGCCGGGGATTGGCAAGAAATTCTCTATAGCGGCGAAGGATGGGGGTCATATCATCATCATAGTTCATGACGATGGTGTTCGCGAGATTTATCGTTATGATGATAGCCAGGACAATGAAGTGGAGCACATTATTTCCATGGATGATCATGAGGCGCGCAAGATTGCCGGGATACTGGGCGGTATGACGTATATTCCGCGGGCACTTGAGTCGATGAAAGTCAATCTGAAGGAACTGACTATTGATTGGCATCGGCTGGGGGAGTGTCAGCTCACCTGTAAAAAATCCATCGGGGAGCTTGGTGTCCGCCAGACCACAGGGGTCAGCATTATCGCGGTTATCAAAACCAAAGGCGAGAATATTGTCAGTCCCGGTCCTGAGGTGGTTCTGTGTCCGGGGGATACGATCGTTCTCGCGGGAACGCGTGAGCAAATTCGCAACTTCCATAAATTTATACAGAATGAGGATGACTAAGTGGTAGAGAGCGCAAACGAGATAAATCTGTCGTTAACTATCTTTCAACTGGGGATTGTTCTTGTCTTTGTGGCCTTGGCAGGTCTTTTGTCTTCAAAACTCAAATTTCCTATTGTCCCTGCTCTGATTATTATTGGGATCACTTTGGCGTATAGTGTCGATTTTCTCGCATCCTCCTCCGTGCTGCCGGAACAGGTGAGTGATTCATTGAGGAATCTCTTGAATTTTCATCATCCCGAGGCAGATACGGCGGCTGGGGAAACGTGGAATATTATCAAGCTTCTGGGAGAAGTCGGCGTGTTGTTTCTGCTGTTTTCGCTGGGATTGGAATTTTCGATTAAGAAGCTTCTGGAATCCGCGCGGACAGTTGTCAAAAGCGGCGCGATTTATTTGGGGATTGTGGGGACAAGCGCTCTTGTGTTTGCGGTGTGTATGGGATGGGCGGTTCCGGAGATCCTGCTGGCGTTTGGGATCATTATTATTTCATCCAGCGCCATTGTGGCCAAGACTCTTGTGGATTTAAAAAGAACAGCAAACCCGGAGACAGAAGTTATTCTTGGACTTATGCTCTTTCAGGATATCTTTATGGCGGCTTTTTTGCCTATTGTCGCGGCGATCGCGCTGACCCATGGCGGAACGCCTCTGGACTTGGTGAAATCGATTGGGTTTGCCTTTCTGTTCATCATCTTGTTTGTGGTTGTCAGCCTGAAGACAAGTATTTTGGAAAAGTTGTTCAGCATCGCCAGTGACGAAGTGTTTTTGCTGACGATTATGGGAGTGCTGTTCTTTATGGCCGGAACTTCGGCGCAGCTCGACATATCTGATGCGATCGGAGCCTTGATCTTGGGCATGGTTCTGGCGGAAACATCCCATAAAGAAAGAATTATCCATATGGTCATTCCGTACCGTGATTTTTTCGGGGCGGTGTTTTTCTTTAGTTTTGGTCTCAGTATTGAATTGACGGCAGAGATGCTGGCGGCGTCACTGCCGGCTGCGCTGATTGCTGTGGGAGTAACGTTGATTGGCAGTTTGGCCTATGGGCTTGTGATGAGCCGGGTGGCGGGGATCAGCAAACGGGGCGCGGTTAATGTGGGGATGACGATTGTGTCCCGGGGGGAATTTTCGATTGTTTTGGCCGGAATGGGTTTGACTGCCGGACTTAGCGGCTCTTTGCATTCCTTTGCCGTGCTTTTTGTGGTGCTGCTGGCGATTATCGGTCCCTTGACCAGTCGTTTTTCCGGCGGAATTTACAGGGGATTGGCCAAGGTCTTTCACTGGAAGCTGGCGCAAAAAAAGGAGAAAATTCATCACAATATTGATCCGAGATTGTTGAAGGATCCGGAGCTTGATGAGACTGAGAGGGGTCATGAGAGGGGTCATGAGAGGGGTCATGTTTCTGCGAGGGAAGGGTCGGAGTAAGCGTCTATGACAGAAAAGCTTCAGGAAAAAATCAGGGAGTCTGTTGCGGCTGTCTTGCCGATTACGGCTATTGTGCTGGTGTTGTGTATTACAATTGCGCCTGTGTCCAGTGGCGTCATGATGCTGTTTATCTTTGGAGCTTTGATGCTGATCTTGGGGATGGGGCTGTTTACCTTGGGCGCGGAAGTGGCCATGATTCCCATCGGGGAATTGGTCGGAGCTCATATCACAAAGAAGAAGAATGTGAAGCTGATTGTTGTGATCGGGTTTATTATTGGGGTTATGATTACTGCGGCGGAACCTGATCTGCAGGTTTTAGCTCATCAGGTTGCCTCTATTCCCTCGCCTCTGTTGATTATGACGGTTGCTGTGGGGGTGGGGGTGTTCCTGGTGATTGCGCTTTTGAGGATCCTGCTGAAGATTCGACTGTCTTATTTGCTTTTTGGTTTCTATCTTTTGACTTTTGGGTTGGCCTGTTTTATTCCGGGAGATTTTCTCGCGGTGGCTTTCGATTCGGGCGGGGTGACAACGGGGCCTATGACGGTTCCGTTTATTTTGGCCTTGGGGATTGGGGTGTCTGCTGTCAGCCGGACCGGGGACACTGACAGCGACAGTTTTGGGCTGGTGGCCATCTGTTCTATCGGGCCTATTTTGGCTGTGATGATCCTGGGCTTGATTTATCAGGCTGAAAGCAGTGATTATACGGCGGTGGTGATTCAGGATATTGGCAATACGGTGGAGCTGTGGTCTTATTTTTGGAAGGCGTTTCCTTTGTATGCCAAGGAAGTGGCGGTGGCCTTGGGGCCTATAGCGGCCTTCTTTTGTATCTATCAGTTCATGGCGTTGAAGCTGCCGAAAACCCAATTGATTCGCATTGGAGTCGGGTTGGTGTATACTTTTATCGGACTGGTGTTGTTTTTGGTTGGCGTCAATGTGGGTTTTATGCCGGCCGGAAATTATATCGGACAACAAATTGCTTCCTTGGAGCATTCCTGGATTATTATACCGATTGCTATGGTCATCGGATATTTCATTGTTAATGCGGAACCGGCTGTCCATGTATTGACCAAACAGGTGGAGGAGATTACGGAGGGGTCTATTCCTCAAAAAGCCATCTTGCTTAGTCTGTCTGTGGGCATGTCGCTGGCGCTGGCCTTAGCTATGATCAGAGTGTTGACGGGGATATCGCTTTTGTGGATTCTGGTTCCGGGGTACCTGATCGCGTTGGGATTGACTTTCTTCACGCCGAAGATTTTTACATCCATTGCCTTCGACTCTGGGGGTGTGGCTTCGGGACCCATGACAGCCACTTTTCTGTTGGCCTTTACCATAGGCGCGTGTAACGCGGTGGGAGGGAATGTGATTACGGATGCGTTCGGTGTTGTGGCGCTGGTGGCGCTGACGCCGCTGGTGACGATACAGAGTCTGGGTCTTCTCTACAAAATCCGGCAGCGGCGGACCGAAGAGGATCTGGAGATGTTGGCGCCGCCGGATGCTGATATCGTTGAAATTATTGAATGGGAAAATCATGCTGAGGAAGGGGGGGATTCGAATGCTGAGGATTGAGTATATGATTACAATTGTCGGTCGTGCGATTGCGGAAAGTTGTATCTCGTATTTTAAGTCGGAAGGTGTTCATCTCAACCTGAAAACCCGAGGGAAGGGAACGGCGAAGGATGAGATGATCAATTACCTGGGATTGGGGGACAGTGAAAAGGTGGTTTTGTTCTCGACGATGAATCGGGCCAAATCCAAGAAGGTTCTTGAGTATCTTTCCCACAATCTGAAGAAACCGGGTACGGGCATAGCATTTACTATTCCCATAGATGCTGTCTGCGGGCTGTCGTCTCTGGGGTATCTGGGGGGGATCTCTATGACTGAGGAGGAACATGTTAAAATGGAATCATCAAAGGTCAAGCATGAACTTATTATGGTCATTGTTAACCGGGGGCATGTCAATACGGTGATGAATGCCGCTCATGAAGCCGGTGTCAGCGGAGGGACAGCCCTGCACGCTGTGGGCATGGGTTCGGAAAATAAGGATGAGAAGTTTTTTGGCATCTCGATTGGTACGGAGAAGGATGTGGTGATGATTGTCGTGGAAAGCGGCATGAAGCAAAATGTGATGAAAGCGATTCTGGCCGAGGCCGGACGGAATCCAAAAACGAATTGCGTGCTGTTTTCGATGCCGGTGAGCGATGTGGTGGGGATTGGCGGTGTCAGGACTTAGCGACTGTAACTAACGCGGGCTTTGCCCGCATTAGTTCTTAGAAAGGGAGAGGGTTCGGCGATCTCCGCTGCGGGTGGGGACGGTAACATGGCGATATCCGGCAGCACGCATGGCGGCATAGGCTTTATCGAGATCACGTCCGACGTCTTGGGGGCGGTGCGCATCAGATGAGACGGTGCAGGGAACGCCGGCTGCCGCAAAGGCGGAAAGGAACTGGGGTCCGGGATATAATTCTCCTACGGGTTTATAAAGCCCTGAGGTATTGACTTCTATCATAACATCGTGTTTGCGGGCCAGGGCGGCGGCGGATTCATACAACCCCGCAGCATCAAAAGAGGGTTTGCATCCGAGTTTTTTGGGGAGGTCGGGGTGCGCCATAATTGTGAAGGGGACTGAGCTTTGTACCGCTTCGCTCCAGAGGGTGAAGTACTCACGCCAGACCGCTTCTTCGCCGCGTTCATGCCAGCCGTCCATGTGGCCGGGGTGATCAAAGGGCCAAGGGCCGGTGAGCATATGTACGGATCCGAGGAGCAGCTCATAAGGGCCCAGTCGGCTGAGGATATAAGATTCGGCGCCGGGGCGCCAGTCAACTTCGGTTCCGCAGATAATTTCAATGTCTGTATAGCGCGCTTGGGCGGCGGCGACGCAGTCCAGGTAGAACGCGACCTTATCAGCAGCCATCGTGCAGTCTCCCAACGGGTCGGCTTCCAAAGGCAGAGGCATATGCTCGGTGAGCGCTACAGTTGTCAGTCCTTTGGCCCGCGCGGCGTTTACTACCTCGTCAACGGTGCCAATGCCATGATTGGACAAGGCTGTGTGGGTATGTGTGTCGGTTAATTCCATAGACCCTCCATAACAGTAATTGTGGTGTAAGAGGTGCAATCATGTTTATTATTTCTCGAAAGGATAAAAAAAACCTTTCTGTAAGAGATCTTTTTATCAAAGATCAAGGATCAAGGGGCAGGATCGTGAGCGACATAAATAACATAACGACATAAGCGGGAAACGACATAACAGGATCTGTCATAACAAAATCCGAACAAAATCCGTCATCACACCGTCATAATAGGAATCTTGACATAAATAATCTAACAAGTTACAGTGGGGTGCAGGGATCCATATGGAGATAGGGGGTTGATCCTGATCTCGGTTAAAAACAGGATCAGGATGAGAGTGTATGTGAGTTCGGAAGATGAGTGTATGTGAGTTCGGAAGATGAGTGTATGTGAGTTCGGAAGATGAGTGTATGTGAGTTCGGAAGATGAGAGTGCATGTGAGTTCGGAAATTGTATTGCTGTATGATATGAAATGAGCCGCGAAAGGAAGATAAGAGTGAGAAACTCATATGGGCTGAGAATTGCCGAGGGTGTGCGTGATCTGGCGCCGGAGGATCTGTGTTATTTGGAACAGAAGGAAAGCTGCGTGTTGAAGCTTTTTGAGGCTTGGTCTTACCGGAAGGTGCTGACGACGGGGCTTGAGTATGGGGATTGTGTGGAGCCGGAAATGAGGCGCAAAGGGGATTTGTATAAGTTTTTTGACCGTGAGGGTCAGGTTTTGGCTCTGCGGCCCGAGTTCACGACACCGATTGCCCGGCTGGTGTCGACGCGTCTGCGCCATGAGGAATTGCCGCTGCGATTATGTTACAGTGGGGATGTCTATCGCTCTGGATCCCAGCGGTATCGTGAATTTCGTCAGAGTGGAGTGGAACTCATTGGTTCGGGAGCGGATATGGCGGATGCTGAGGTGATTGCGTTGGCTATTGAGATGATGCGGGGTTTGGGGCTGCGTGATTTTAAGGTCAGCCTTGGTCATGTCGGTGTTTTCTCGAATTTGGCTGATGAACTGGGCTTGGATGGGAAACTGCGCACGGATTTGGAAGATGTTCTGGCCCGCAAGGATATTGTGATGATGAACCGTCTGTTGGAGGAGGCGCCCCTGGACGGAGATAATCTGTGTCAGATGAAAAGGTTGGTGGACTTGTTGCGCCTGTTGCCGTCTTTGACGGGGGGGGAAGAGGTGCTGGACAGGCTGCGGGATTTTGAGGATTTTGACTCGGTTCGGCGGGCGGTGGATTCTCTGAGGAATATCTATGGGTTTTTGCGGGATTTTGGGGTTCGGCAGCATGTTGCTATCGACTTGGGGATTCTGCGTGAATTTGCTTATTATTCGGGGACAATTTTTGAGGGATATGTTCCTGAGGTGGGATTCCCTGTTTTAGAGGGTGGGCGGTATGACTGGCTCTATTCGAATTTTGGTTTGGATACCCAGGCGACGGGGTTTGCCTTTAATCTGGAGGCGTTGTTGGCCATGCGGGACCCGGTGGCGGCCCGGGGCGGAGCCAAGAAAGGGGAGACGGGTGCTGATGTTCTTGTGTATGGATCAATCCCGGATAAGGTGATCCGGCGTTGTCAAGAGCTGCGCCGGGAAGGGAAAAAGGTGGAGATGGCATTGGGATCTTTGTCGAAGGAAGAGGCGTGTTGCCAGGCAGAGGCCCGGGGCATTTTGCGGGTGGAGCCGGTTGACAGGTGACGAGATGCCTCGCGTCAGATAATGTGCTGTCATTTAGGGATCGGTTTTATGTGCCTGATTTTCTCAATGATCCTCGAAATAAACAGAGAACAAATCTATTGAGCGCAATCCTCAGTAGAAACCTTTCATTTCTGCTCATCCACCCCGCGTCCTCAGCAAACTGGGCTATTTCCGCATTCCCATTTGGAAAAAAATCTTATTAGCTCTTCGTGGTGAGATTCTATAGGCATCTCTCCCCGTTTTGACTCAGAGATATCCTCAATCATTCTTAATTGATCTAGCATTTCTTTTTTGAATAATTCATTCATTAATTCTCTTATCCTTCGTAAAAGGAAATACGCTCCATGCCCCAAAACAAATGGCTTGCCATTTCTGACGTTCTTTAAGCGCAATAGAGATGCGCTCTGAATAGATATCCCGGTTATCCATAAGCATAGTCCCTTTCTTGGTGCTGCCAATCATTCAATTCTTCCATTTATCTCTTATTCTCCTTTTTCAAAAGGCACTGACCCAAAAAATTCCACATCAAACTGATCATGGTGTATTTGTTTGACATAGCCATCATAATGACAGTCATAAATCAAAATCACAGTATTGTATTTTTTGTCTAAAGATTCCTTGAAGAGATCCACAAAATAATGGATAAACGTTTCAGCATAAGAGTGTTCTCCAATCAGAACAGATATAGAACTGCTCGAGGTATCCAGATAGGATCTTTCTCGAAAATCTTCGTCATGGGTGATTCCAAAATCATACTCAAACTGATTGTAAAATTCATCAAATAGTTCTTTGAATGACTGTTCACAAGGGCGGTTTGCGTTCTCTGGCAAGAAAAGCTTATTTAGTCTCTGTTGGAATTCAGAATCTGTCTCATTGTCAAAATCTTGATATACTGTATCGAGATAGTCATCAAGTTGATTTTCGTTTTTGAAATTACCTAACCATAAGGATACAAAACCGCAGCCTTCCTCACAATAATCATACATCTTATTAGACACAACAAACACCTCCTCATCTCAAACTAAACCCCTCAATCTGAATCTAAAAAAGATTATTCTTTCCTGCCTATGATAGCCCGCACTCTGTGATGGTACTATGACCACCCGGAAGAACAGAATAACTGTTTCCTAGGATTTCCAATGAACGGTCATTGTTTCCATGTGCGTGTCATCCTAGCCAACTCTTTACGCACAAGTAATTATACGATTCAACAAAGAGCTCAACTTTTCTTCGTAAATCTCATGCCACAAACTCATGTCAAGCTGCTTTATCACATAGCGATCGTTTTTATCATTATGACAGATTATGCTGTTCATAACTCCCATCACAAACCACGGCAAGAAACTCAACATTTCCTGATCTAGCTTTCCGCCACCATCCCACGTCGCAGATAGATGTTTGTTGATGCCATCAATCAACTCGAAAAAAAGCTTTTCATTGAATATTTGCAATTCAAACAGTTCATAGCAGAAAGTCCCTTCAATGAGATCATTCCTGTTTTCAAGTATCGTGTTCCTATCCATTAGCATCCATGTACACCTCGCACAACATAACAACGTTTCCTCATACAGACCTACTTGATCTTCTCCAGAAAACCACCAGGAATAATAACTTTGAATAAGCCGAAATAACGCCAGAACTAAACCAGCCTTAGACATCTATTCAATTAAAGACCATGATACCACAAGAACGTGCAGAATGCTACTCTATTTGTTGATTGACTTTGATTGACTGCGATAGGTAACCACAATTCCAAGATGCTCCCAATAACCGGCCATGGCTTGCATCTCCTCCCATGGTAAGACTTGGAACTCGTAATTGTTTGTCTTGCCAGTGACGTGATGCCGATTGCCGGGCTTGATGCCCTCTTTCATAATCGATTTCAAAAGAACCAGATGGATAATTGTTTCTGAAGGTTGAATTTTGCTTGCCGATCCTTTTGGTGATTTCTTCTGCACCGTTAACGGAGCTTTGGCTAAACCTAATTTCATTCGGGTTTACAAAGATTCCAAACACCCCAAGAACTTGCTCTTTTCCCCCTCAGGAACCACCACAGATATAAAGTCAATTCCACACTCGCGTAACACATTATCTAAAAGATTGTTTTTTGAAATACAGCATATTATTTCTGAAGATACCATACCAAAGTTCAATTTCGTCTTTTATATTTCTCAGTTGAATAGTAATTATATGGAAAGCAGTCTGGCATTTCCACAGTTTTTACGAAACAACGATATTTCAACAGTTCCAACTGCTGCTCTGTTGACAGCTCATCATTCTCACACTTATCACCATGATCTACATTGTACAGTAAATCTTCATTGCTCCAATAATCAAACCGGAAGCTTGTTCTCCATTGTGAATTGCTTCCCCAACCAAGCGATAAATCCTCGTATTTTCGATCCCAACGCTGATGACTCCAATATAAAGTTGATTCCTCTGCTGTTTTTTTATGAATACAGTCTGTGCTCGCTGAAACCGACACACTTGCCCGAGAAAACAGTAAGTCCCCAAACATGAGACATGGCCATCTGCTGTCCATCAGCTTTGGATTCGGTAGCTCCATACATTCTTTAACTTTATATATCTCGCAATAAAATGGATGAAATTCTTTTGGTTCATATACGTTTAACCCTGCCTTTACCCAAAAATCAATATATTCATCCAATGTCACCTGAATAGGGTCATTTCCATCTGTCTTGTTTTGAAAATCCAACAACAGCAATTCATTGATCCTGCTAAGGGCGTAAAAATCCCACCTTATATCGGAACAGAATGGTAAATCCGGATCATATTTTTTGTAACGTTCCATTTGACAGAGGCTGTTTTGAATAACCGGAATGGCTTCCTTCAACACCTCATCATAAAGCGAACATCTATCATATTCCTGAATCCGATAGTAAATCTGAATAACCGAATCAAACCACTTTGTTTTGATGCCCCTTTTTTTTAATAGGCTTTTTATCTGCATGTTGCCATGAAAATTATACATAATTTTGGTTGCAATATTTGTGTCTATTACCAGGCCAGCATCCAATAAACACTCCACAACATCGATATCAAATGCATGCGTCAGCGCCTGATGGCCATCACTTGAAATATAGAACGGATTTGCACCATATTCCAAAAGAGTTTTTGCTATTCTATATCTTTTTTCCGGGGATTGCTTCCATGCGCTTACTGCACCCATGAGTACTGTATATCCATTAGTATAGCGACAGTCAG
Source organism: Peptococcaceae bacterium (assembly GCA_009782825.1). Taxonomy (GTDB): domain Bacteria; phylum Bacillota; class Desulfitobacteriia; order Desulfitobacteriales; family Syntrophobotulaceae; genus WRJI01. Next base: position 8,842 of record WRII01000057.1, on the reverse strand, counting down.
GGTCTGCTCCTTGTCTTAAAAGATCAGCCACCTTTTGCGGGTCGCCTTCTTCGACTAAATTCAGTAGTTCACCATCAATCAATCGCATTGAATTCGTCCTTTCTATGTTTTCATTTTTGCATGGGTGAGGTTGAAGCAACAGGTCAACAGGAAGGGCGGTTCACACAGCATTCCGCACTCTTAACATTGCGGAGCGTCTCACTTGTTTATTTTGTCAGTTGTCAAACCAAAATACTATTCGAACATCTGAAGCACAACCACCAACATCAGTAGCCACTTTTAGAAGTCTAGGCATCATCTCAGACCAAAACTCAGTGGCCATCTTATAGTATGGTTGTGTCCATTGGCAACGTATGTGGTATTTGCTTTCTTTCAGCATATTTATGGTCTCAAGATGATCATTTTCACACTTCCTAAAAACCTCTTCAATATGCTCCAACATTTCAGGTTCGGTTAAGTACTCGATAGGCGTATACCCAGCATCTGTAATCCACGAGTCTGGATTTTCCCCATCTTCACGTCCCCAATCATTCCATCGGTAAAATTCATGCGCTTTCAAAATGCCGTCGACAATAATAATCTGTGTCCAGTTATAGGCGACAATCTCAGCTAAAGTCAGGTATGAGTGTGAGTGTGAGTGAGCAGATCTCCAGTCTTCAGCGGCCTTTTGTACTTCGGAAGTTACGTTGTTGGGAATTCCTTTGGGTCTTGTAATTGGCACACAGCCTCTGTTCATATTTCGCACATCTGCTAGAATTGCAAAAAGCCAATAATTTCGTCCCAGCCAAAACGCTTCATTAACAAATACCCATTTATTGTTAACTTGTTTTTCAACATAAAGATGGATATCACAGCCCATTGCTAGCCTTCCCCCCATAACCTTTGCCTCATGCTCTGCGATGTCAACACACTGTAACAGCTTGTCATCAAATACTTGTTCCTTTCAAGATGCGGTTAATGTGCAATTCACCCTTAATCTTAATTCTATCACCAACTGTAAAATCAAATGACTTCTCATAATCAACTATGATTTTGTCCGATAAACACATATGATCATATCTTCATCTATTACTGAAACCACCACTCCATATGCCTGAATGCTTGGTGATTGGTTAATTAATTGATTGTTGAAAACCCATTGTGCCTCCCGTATTGATGACATATTCCGTGACAAAAACAATTGTCAATTCGCCCATAATATGATCGCCAGTGTGTATATCATCGATTTCATCTTCCGGCCCTGCTTGATAACAACAAGCCCATATCTTACTGTTTTTTGTCACATACTGAAGCTGAAAAAGCACTTCATATTCTGCACGGATAATCTCGCTCACAAAAAAAGATCTCATAATATATTTTCACCTCATTTCCAAGTTACCCGATCCCTCCCCTGTGCCCAGCCCGTGCCCTGCGATGCCATCGTGACCACTCAGAAGAATAGAATATCTGTTTCCTTTGATTTCAAACTGAGACGGGAACACTGATTACTGCTCTCAAAACAACCCAACTATAATTCGTTCCACTCTATGCATGGTGGTCTGCCTTGGGATTTCAGAAAGTATTTTGCACATTCAATAGCTGAAGGCAATGGGATCACAGTATAATTTGGTGCATTCCAAACACATTGCCCCGTATAAAACTCTGTGGAACCTTCATCTTCCTCATGTCCTGCCGACTGATAGGAAATCTCTGTCGACTGAAAATAATGAACACATGCCTTTTCCCCATTAACAAAAATTGCTAAACACGGATAGTCCTTGCCTTCATCGCCCATCCAAATATCATCCAATGGCGCGGCAACAGAATCATTTAACGGCGTAGCTGCACACTTCTTAATGATTTGTTCTACTTTATCATCGTTATAGTAATTCGCCGTTCCAAACTTACATGATAATTTCATTTCTCATCACCCAACAATAAAATAATAACTTTAAAAAGGCGGAGTAACGCCAGAGTTCCAATCTCATGAAGTCTATTCACTTAAGACCATAATACCATAAGAATTTTCACAATTCCAGAATCCTTTGCTGTGATAGCGAAGGCAACAGGCAGAAAAAAGGCCCTAAGGGGCCATCTAAACTGAATGCGGAAGTATCGGCATTTATCAATATCAATGCCTTTTCCATTAAAACAGATCACTATGCGTACCAGTTCTAACAAAAAATACCTCTTTACCTTCATCATCAATTTCGTAAACCAGAAGCCAATCCGGTTCAATGTGACACTCCAGGCTACCTGAGTATTCCCCCTGCAACGGATGTTCTTTTAACTTTGGTGACAGCGGAACCTCATTCTCAAGGTCAGCCATAATGTCTATTATCTTTTGCATGAAGTGCCCGCGCTTTTGGCATCGTTTATAGTCTTTTTTGAATTGTGTAGAGTAAACGGGCGTTCTCATTATTCATCCATTTCCTTAACAAAATCAGCAACAGATGAGGAGTTTTTTGGGATTATTCCGTTCCGCATGTCTCTAATCTCCTGTAAAGCATCCACCGTTTCTGCGTTGGGACGGTTCAAGGTTATTTCAAATGGAATCTTTCCTTGTCGAACAGATTGGCGCACAAAAATATTTAAGGCCGTTGTCATATTCATACCAAGTTCTGAAAACAGGTGTTCGGCTTGTTCCTTCAAGTCGCGTTCCATACGGATACTTAAATTGACTGTATCTGTACTCATGTGCTCAGCCCCTTTCATTGCTATTATACCATCAGAAGTTGTGCATAATCAATACAGGGCACATATTTTTCGATGATCCTGATCTTGTCACCGCAATCGTCCAGTTCGTGAGTTGGTTTGGATTGATTTCATTAGACGTCTTCAGCTTTTTTCATCCTGATTTTTCTCTTGAGATTCTTGGTATTAACCAGATTCCCATGAGTGTGCCAAAATAGGGGTCGCACTTAACTTTGCAACTGAGCGAAATGTTAATAATTCTGTTTCATCTTACCTAAACTCAATATGAAGCGTTTTACCCACGCCTTCCGCTATCTGTTGTAAAGTGGCAATAGTAGGGCTACAATTCCCGTTTTCTATTCGGCTGATATTGGATTGTCTGATACCTGTTTTTTCGGCCAAAGCCTTTTGGGTAAGGTTCTGCTCCGTGCGTGCGGCAATAATTGCTTTGATATATTCTCGCTCTGGACGCTGGTGTTCCCATTCAGCCACAAACTCCGGGTTTTGAAGCTGTCTGTCCAAATACTTTTTGTGGTTGCTCATTTCTTTTGCCTCCCCTCATACTCGGCTTTGTACTTCATGGCAAGTGAAATCTCATTCGGTGGGGTTTTTCGAGTTTTTTTGATAAACCCGTTTGTTAGGATAATCCTATTATTCACGACGAAAAAGTAAAATATCCTCGAAATATCCCCGGCGAAGCTGATACGTAACTCAAACAGACCTTTGCCAATCGCCTTTGAATATGGCTCGCGTAGGGTATTGCCAAACTCCGCGAGGATATCAATACTCCCCAACGCTTTCACGCGCATTTTCAAGTCGAGGCTGTCGAGGAACGTTTCGACAGGCTTTTCACCGCTTGGAAGTTCATAATACTCCACGTCAAACATGAGGCTGCTATCTCCTTTTATATTATATTCCTTTTTTGATATATTATCAAGTGGCACTTTCGGGATTGCTCCACATATTCTGCCCCCTCAGCAATTCGAATCCGCTACGCTGCCCCGCGCCCTGCGATGGTACCGTGAACTGTCATAAGAACAGAATGCATATTTCCTCTGATTTCCAATTGGAACGGAGCTTGTAGAGACAGATAAATTCACAAAAGAATAACCTTAAAAATCCCGAAGTGAATGCCAAATTCAAATCGGCTCCTAAAAAGCATATTCAATTACAAATATCATACCATATTTGTTCTTAACGTCACAAGAATTTTGCTCAATTTTTCAATTTTATTTACGTTTTACGTTTTATTTACGTTTATTTTTCTGGGGTCTGGGGGGATGGCGCCCAGCTGTATTGTTTCTGGCTGTATTGTTTCTGGATTGACTAGCGCAAAGCGGTTTTGTACAATATCATATATGAAGAAGGCAGTTTCCCAAAAGATTGCCAAAAGATTGCCTGCGGTATAACTCCGAAAAATCAGGAGGGAATGAGGTTTTTTAATGTTTATATCCAAGAAAAGATTATCCATTGCTTTACCTAAGGGTAAGCTGCTGGAGGATTCTATTGCCCTGTTGGAGGGGGTGGGGATTTCCTGCCGGGAGGTTTTAGCTAACGATCGCAAATTGACTTTTGAGTTCCCGCAAAACCATGTCCAAATTATTGTCTGCCGTCCAACGGATATTCCGACTTTCGTGGAGTATGGGGCGGCGGATTTGGGGTTTGTCGGCAAGGATACCCTGGTAGAGCAGGGGAAGGATGTGGCGGAGCTGGTGGATCTGAAGTTTGGATATTGCCGTTTTGTGGTGGCGCTGCCGATGGAGGCGCTGCCGCCTCAGTTATCTGACGGCAGCTATGATTTGCGCTATCTTGACCGGAAACGGGTGGCGACGAAGTTCCCCCGTGTGGCTGAGGAGTATTTTAGCGGGCGGGGCATGCAGGTGACGCCGATTAAGCTTCATGGCAATATTGAGCTGGCGCCTAAGGTGGGGCTGGCGGATATGATTGTTGATATTGTTTCGACGGGTAAGACGCTGACAATGAACCAGCTGGCTGAGGTGGCTCAGATTTTTGAGGCGACATCGCGGTTGATTGCCAACCGTGTATCCTATCGTTTGAAACATGAGGATATTCAGGCGGTGGCCAGGGGCTTGAGAGCTCAAGTGGAGAGTTCGTTATGATAATCGCGAAAAATATCTTTTTGGTCATAGGCATCCTTCTTTTGCTTAATCTTATTTTTATGTTTTTTGCTTCCAACTTTAATGCTGGGCTGATGGTTCAAGGGGGTGTTGCACTGGGTGTCATTTTGTATGCTGTGTTTTTTGAGAAAATCCCCAAAAGCGGGCATAGTGCCGCCGGGATTGTTTGTCTGATTTCGCTGATGTTTATCGCTTTTCTTGTTATTTATGGCAAAGCGGATAATGCGATTTATGATGAGGATGTGGCTATTGTATTGGGCGCGGGTATTCGCGGTGAGCAAGTTGGTCCGATGTTGGCGAGGCGGCTGGACAGAGCTGTTGAATTCTATGAGAAAAACCCTCGGGCCCTTATTGCTGTCTGTGGCGGACAAGGGTTTCAGGAGGATATTTCTGAAGCGTTAGCGATGGAGCGTTACCTGATGGCCAGAGGGGTTCCTCAGGAAAAGATTCTTAAAGAGGATAAGTCAACATCGACTTATGAGAATATTTCTTTTGCCAAAGAGATTTTGGATGGCTATTTTCCTCAGGGATTTTCCAGTGTGGTTATAACAAGTGATTTCCATGTTTATAGGGCGGTGCAAACTGCGCGGAAGGCGGGGGTTTCCGCGACACATTTGGAAGCCTATACCCTTTGGTATGCCTGGCCTGTTAACTATTTGCGCGAGATGCTTTCGGTTGTGAAGATGTGGGTGCATTTTGGCTAAGAATGTGGGGGTAAGAAATGCTTAAACAAGTAGTCGCTTTTCGTGATGTGGACAGGGCTCACCTCTTACACAAGTCTTATGGGGATGAGGCGGCTCTGGAAACGGCGGTCAGAGGTATTATTCAGGATGTGCGGGCCCGGGGGGATGAGGCTGTGCGTGAATATACCCGTCGTTTTGATGGGGTGGATTTTGCCCAAGGATGCCGCGTGAGTCCTGAGGAGATGGAAGAGGCGTCAAAGAAGGCGGATCCGGCGATCTGTCGTGAGGTGGCCCGAGCCAAAGATAATATTGAGGCTTTTCATGTCAAACAGAAGCGTGTTTCCTGGATGGAACCGAAGGGGGACGGCTGTGTGCTGGGGCAGTTGATGATTCCGCTGCAGCGTGTGGGCATCTATGTTCCGGGAGGGACGGCGCCCTATCTGGGGTCGGTGCTTATGAATGCGGTGCCGGCCAGGGTGGCGGGGGTGGAGGAGATTGTCATGGCCACGCCTCCCCAGGCGGACGGCAGTGTGCTGCCGGAGATGCTTGTGGCGGCTTTGTTGTGCGGTGTGAAGGAAATTTATAAAATGGGCGGGGCCCAGGCGATTGCCGCGATGGCCTATGGGACGTCGACTATCGGGAAGGTGGATAAGATTACGGGTCCCGGCAATATCTATGTGACTCTGGCTAAAAAGCTGGTCTATGGGTCGGTGGATATTGATATGCTGGCGGGTCCCAGTGAAATTTTGATTTTGGCGGATGCCGACGGAAAGCCGGAGGAATTGGCGGCGGATTTGCTGTCTCAGGCTGAGCATGATGTTTTGGCGTCGGCGATTCTGATTTCGCCGGATAGGGGGTTACTGGAAGCGACTGTGAGCGAGGTGGAAAAGCAGGTGGAGTTGCTGCCGCGCAGCGAGATTGCCCGGGCGTCCTGGGAGAAGTATGGGGCGGCTATTCTGGTGGAGGATCTGGAACAGGGGATGGAGCTTGTTAATGCTGTGGCGCCGGAGCATTTTGAACTTGTGGTGCGGGATCCTTATGCTTGGCTGGGTAAGGTGCGCAACGCGGGGGCTGTTTTTATCGGGAGGTCTACGCCGGAGCCGGTGGGAGATTACTTCGCCGGACCGAATCATATTTTGCCTACGGGAGGGGCGGCGCGGTTTTTCTCTGTGCTGGATGTGGATGCGTTTATGAAGAAGACGAGTGTTATCCAGTATTCTCAGGAGGCGTTGCAAAGGGATGCGGGGTCGATTATGGCGTTGGCTCGAAAAGAAGGGTTTGAGGCCCATGCCCGGGCGGTGGAGAAGCGGTTGGGTAAGTGATTGGCCCATATTCTGCCTCGGTTATATAAGTGGACCACTATTCGGGGGACACAAGAGGAAATGACCGCCTTTTGGCTGAAGTGTGAAAGGGGTGGAGACAATGCGCAGGGCACAATGTACCCGCGAAACCCGGGAGACGTGTATTTCGGTTCAACTTAATCTGGATGGAACGGGTTTGGCTCAGGTGGATACAGGGATTGGGTTTTTTGATCACATGCTCGACTCTTGGGCGCGTTTTGCCTGTTTTGATCTGGAACTCAAAGCGGAAGGGGATCTCCATGTAGACGCTCACCATACTGTGGAAGACTGTGGTATTGTGTTGGGCCAGGTTCTGAAAGAGGCTTTGGGAGATAAGGGAGGGATCGAGCGGGTTGGAGATGCTTTGTTTCCTATGGATGAGGCTTTGGCCCAAGTGGCGGTGGACATATCGGGACGAGGGTATTTGGCATGGGGGGATAACATTGTACAGAGTACCCATGCACAGCTGAAGGATATCACCTGTACTGTACACTTGGAGGAGGATCAGGCTGGACAGCCTTCTTTGGGCGAACGGGATTATCTAGTGTCGGCGGGGAAAACAGGGATATTTCCCTTTGAGCTGGCTGAGGAGTTTTTTAGGGCTTTGGCCTGCAATGCGGGCATCACGCTGCATGTGCGCCTGTTGGCGGGGAAGAATTCTCATCATGTCTTGGAAGCTGTTTTCAAAGGGGTTGGGCGCGCGTTGCGGTTGGCTGGAAGTGTGAGTGGACGGTACAGCGGGGCGCCATCAACGAAAGGAAGCCTGTGACATTATTCCTTGTCTTTTTGCTGCTATGTCCACACAAGAGAAGCTATTGTTGGCTGCGTGTGGCAGATAGGATATTTCTCTTACCACAAGTGGCAATCGGTGATCCTGCAAAAGGATGCTATTCTTGCCGACAAGGATGCCGTTCTTGTTGACAAGGATGCTGAAATTGAAAAACTGAGAGCGCTCTTGGATCAAAAGTAAAAAGATCATCAGCATCTGATCAAATCTAGTGCGGGCTACACCCACAAGTGGTTAGTGTGCAATGCGGGCATTACACTGCATGTGCACCTGTTGGAAAAATCTTTAGAAACATCCTCGTTATTGTGCTGGAAAAGAAGATCTTCCCCACGTTCTGTGTGCTACCGCCAATATCATATCACCGGACTTTCCGAAGCTTTTTTTTGGAACTTATCCAGATTTCTAATCTTAAAATCGAAAATACTCCCACAATCTTCACAGGCTACTGCATCAAAGTCGAATCTGGATGATATGTGTTCTGGTTGCAAGTATGGTCCATTTACCCCACAATTGATTTTACTTTGGACTACATTTTCGCTACCGCACTTTTCGCATTTTGACATAAGTTATACTCTCCCTTGTTAATTTTATATTTATACTATTTGAATCCGGCAGAATTCGGTGTTGTTCAGCTCACAGGCTGCAGGGGGATTACGAAGGCCGGATCACGCCTTATATATGTTACCCGGATTCTTTGGCCTGGTCTGTCACCTGATCCCAGAGTATCTTGAAACGGCTTGGGTCGGTCTTGTCAACCATAACAGGCAGAGCCATGCTGGAACTCGGCCATCTGTTAATTGGGCAATTTCCTTCGTAAACAACCTCGCGTCTGGCGATCTTTCGGGCGGACAGGATACCAACAATTCTGATACTACTGCACACCACACTATTGGGATGAGGGTTGCTGACTTCGATCACTTGGAACGAACCCACGACTTCATTTTGGCGTTGCGCGCGCTCTGATACAATCATAATCTTCTGGGAATTCTCAGGATTGTACCGGAGAGAAATCCCCGCGCCTGCCCCAATTAGTGCCACACTGGTCCATGCGGCAACCATTCTGTCAGTAGCGGTAACCTGCTTGCCATCAGTTGTGGTGAATTGCACCGTTATAAACAATAAAGTGGCCACCTTTGTCAAGACAATTTTTTAGGGTTATAAAAGATAGTGGTCACTCCTTTCAATGTGGTGTTATGGTAATGTGGAAATCCAGAGCCGGCT